>CAZGXW010000029.1:0-31953 GCA_964529975.1 uncultured Fimbriimonadaceae bacterium | reverse complement strand
ATCACCGTCGAGGTCTTCTACACCCTCCCCGGCACCCCAGGCGACATGATGCTCACCGGCACTGGCGACTAAAAACCCTAACAGAGGCGTCGGTTTTGCATTGTTCAGGCATATAATCGGGTTTCAGGCTGGAGGTTGCTAAATGATCAGAGGCGTATTAGGAGCTGTCATCGCACTTGCCCCGCTGTCGTCCGTGGCTGGAGTCAGCATGTATCTCGCAGAGGCGGAATACTGGTCTCATACCAACAACCGCGCATCTTGCCTTGCGATGACATACGGCACGACTGAGGGCATTGTGGCGTGGCGCGTCCTCATCGGCGAAGACATGCCGTACCATTTCGATGGGATCGACAACTATCTGCTATTCGGAATCTCGATGCCGGATGTATCTCCTGTCGTCGTCTTCGACTCCACCCTTTGGCCGCACCTGACGGATCTTGAGGTCAAGTTCGAGGTGATCACGACAGACGACCTGAACACTTGGGTCACGGTATCTCATTCATGCTATGTAAAGAACATCGCTGGGCTTTTCTCTGATCCGACCCTTAAGTTTGCAGGCAAGGACGCACTGGTTAGCGGCTACGAGGCCATGAACTACGACACGATGGTGCGCGAAGACGAGTGGGATTATGTGGATTATTTCCAAGACATTCAGCACATGACTGCGGCCGACTTGAACGTTCATGGAAACACGATGTCCCACAAAGACGGCAACACCAATCCCAGTATAACCTTTATGACGTTTGCGGAGTTGATCGATACTGGGAACCAATCCGTCGAGCCGATCGAGCAAAAGATCGGCTCGGGGTTGCCACCTTTCAACTCGACCCACTGGCCCCCGTTTCAATTCGTCCACCTTAATTCTTGCAACTGTGGCGAGAGAACCGAGTGGGCCGGATACCTCCACCCCAATAAGAACACATATTCGGCGAACCTTGTGGAGGACCAAGCACTTCTGGCTTACACGGTCTACACTTACGATGATTTTCACGATGAAATGTCAATTGCCCTCATGAACATACTGACGCAAGGTTACGCAGTCCACTTTGGTCGACAGAACATCTACATACAAGGTGAGACCTTTGTCTCTGACGAAGAGGGCGGGGAATTCCGCCTTGTCGCCCTTGCGGACATAACTCTGCTCGGCGATTCGACCACACGGCTTACTACTGTCCATACCGGAACATTAGCATCCCCGGCGAGCGATGATCTTGGGGAGCCAAAGCGACACTTTCGACTGGAAGGGGAGTAGAGTGGACTGGAGGCAGGCACATGAGATTCCATAGTTCAATCTTGGTTCCATTGACCCTTATTGCTTTCAGCATTCTGCTGTTCATCGGTGCTGCAGGGTGCAAAGAGAACGACAGCGCTGGCGGTTCTGCCGAATCGAAGGGTAGTGACTGCGTCGCGCTTGCAGATGCCCTGGGTATGCCACGATCAGGCGAGCCGAGGTATCTGACTACAGTAACTGGCTACATGTTCTCGCAGGGCGAGCTCTCGTGCATCTACGACAAGGACTCTAACATGCGCAGCATCGTTTCTGGAGAAGCCGTCACTGAGCAAGGAAGCGAAACTGCGCTCGTTAGTGATCCAAATGACGCCATGCGTATCGCGACAGAAACGCTACAGAAGATAGAGCGCTCAACCGAAGGACGTACACGCGTATTGCCCGACACACCTTGGGACGATGGAATGCGATCAGTCAGCGTTATCTGGGAGCCGGACGCTTATGGCTATAAGACGAACGGTTTTGCAGGCCGGCTCGAGGTCGAGATCAATCGATATACTGGGAAAGTCATAAGCGTGAATTTCCTGGCAGAGCGAACGCCTGCGTCACCGAATGTGCAGCTGACCGAACAGGATGCACTTCGAATCGCCGAGGAGTTGTGGCTCAGTTCTGACGCATTCGCTGAAAATGCAATCCCTAAGACGACTCTTCAGTACTTTGCTCCTGTCGGCTCAGGCAAAACCAGCAAAGGGCAGGAGCTGGAGAGTCAACGCATCCTTCGAATGTGTTGGGTCGTTGCCTATTGGATCGATCATGCCATAGGGTCTGAGGACTCAAGCGCGAGGAAGGCCCTCGCCGTCATCGCGATTGACGCAGAGACCGGCGATGTGCTGAAAGTGCCTGGCTAGAATCATCGGTTCTCATGTCCCCGAGATCGACGCCATCACTGTCGAGGTCTTCTACACCCTCCCCGGCACCCCAGGCGACATGATGCTCACCGGCGCGGGCGATTGAAGAACGACCAAGCATAGAAACGCTGATCGACGCGCGCGAGTCGCCGACAGATCAATGCCCTTGGTGTCCCGAGTGGCCGCCGGACTGCATCCGCGACGGGCGAAGGCGCACGAACACGCCGACCGTCAGCGGCGACTTGCCGTAGAACGGCTCCAGCGACGAGGGGAACGAGTAGAACCCCACGTATCCGCCGACGCCAAAATCGAGACCGTCGAAGCGCGAGACCTCGCGCACTCCACCGAGCAGGAACTTGTTGACCTTGTACGTGCCGGCCGGCACGCCCTCGATCTCGTCCTTGTCGACGTTCTCCCACCGCGCGAAGTACGTGTTGTCGCCGCGCGTGTACGTCGCTTCGAGCAAGAACGCGTTCGTCTCTTCGCTTTCTTTCACGTTGCGACCGAGCGCAGCACCGAGAGCAAAGTCGCCGCGGTTCCACAGCGCAGAGGCTGTCAGGCGGTTCACGTTCACGCCCGGCTCGTGCGGCTCGGGCTCGTCGAGATAGCCGTACGCGAGGTTCCACACGAAGTCCTTCGTCGGCGAGTGCGTGATGCGGCCCGACACGGAGTTCAGCGAAAGGTTGTCCGGCGAATAGCGGTTCTCGTCCGGCTCGTGACCGTTGAAGAGCGAGCCTTCGATCTGCCACTGCGCGTTGTTCACGCCGAGCGTGACGACGCCCCAGGAAATGTGCGTCGAATCGAACCAGTGGTGCCCGATCGGCGCCTCCGGGATCTCCACTCCGCTCGGTCGGTGCATGAACGTCGGCCCACCGAGCGCGGGTTCGCCGACAGGAGCGACATACAAGAAAGCGCGCGAATCCTTGGCGATCTCGCGGCTGTACGTGCCCGCGACTTCGACGAAGAGATCGTGAGGGTGCTGGAAGTCGGTGAGCGATTCGCCATACGCCGTCTCGCCAGTTTGGAACAGGTTGGGGTAGCCGAACCGCCCGTTGAAGAGCGGATCGAGCGAGAGCATCACGCTGAACCCCGTCGTCTCTCCATCGCCCTGCTTTGCGCCCATCAGCATGAGCATCGAATTGCTGAAGAAGCGCGACTCGCCGCGCGTGCCGCCCGCGTCCGTGAAGTTGTAGGTGATGAAGCCCATCGCGCCGAGGTCGTAGCCCCCACGGTTGCCGAGGTGCTTCATGTACATCGGCGAACTCTCGGGCAATAGGCTCGTGCCCGATCCCTCTCTTTGCATCGGCCAACTGTTGAGGCGGCCTTGCATCGTCGGAGCTTCTTGTTCTTGCATCGCACCACCGGTGGTGAACTCGAACGATTGCGACGCTTCGCCTGCGGTCGGCGACTTCGCGGTCACATCGACCTTCCATCGCCCGGCCATCGAGAAGCGCAGGGTCGCGGAGTAAGTGCCATCGCCATTGTTCTTGACCGGCGGCGACTGCTCGCCCATGCGCATCGTCGCCATGTCGGACTTCACCGTGACGACCGCGTCCTTGATCGGCGCGCCGCCGTGTCCCTTCAAGTGGATCTGCAGGTCGTTCGTGCCGACCTTCGCTCCGCTGTGGATGTGGGCCTCAATGTGCAGGTGCTGCGCGCTTGCCGTCGCGGCGGCGATGAGGAGGGTCGTGAGGATGGTGGCTTTGGCGAGTCTCATTGCATTTGCCTCTGTGTTGGCTCCAAGGCCCCAGTCAGTTGCTCCGTTCCCAGGTCCCGAGCCCGAAGACCCGGAGCACGGGGCGACGTGGTGCTCACCGGCTCTGGCGACTGAAAACCCGCCCCTGTCCCGCAAAATGAGTACACCTTTGAACCTAAAACACTTGTAATCACCGTTATGTTCGATCTAGAATGTACCAACCATTATAGGTCGGCAGGGAGGCTGGCTGAGCGGGCTGAAAAGAAAGGTTGGCTAGGGACGGCGCCAAGACGCACTTCGGACACATGGACGCGGACGCCCGCATGCGCGCCCTCGTCCAAAAGGGAGCGCAGAACTACGCGGGCGCAGCCGCCGCCCTGCGCATCGTCCGGCTCGTCGACGAGTGGGCGTCTGTGCCCGAGATCGCGCAAGAGGCAGAGAAGTCGCCCAGCATCAGCCAGGGCATCGTGCGCCTTGCGTCTTCGCCGCTCTATGGCGGCGTCGCCGCCAAGTCGCTCCACAGCGCGATCGAGTTCCTCGGCTTTGAAGAACTGCACCGCGCGATGATGTCCGTCGCTCTAAGCGCGTGGACGCAGGCGCCGCTGCCTCCCTCGCTCTTCGATCCCGTCTCGTTCCGCCGCCGCGCCGTGTCGCTTGCGTACTTCGCGGAGGGCGTCGCGCGGCACCTCGATCACAAGCAGACCGCGAGGTTCTACATCGCGGGCGTGTTCGCCGACGTGGGCTATCTCTTCCTCGCGCACAGCGTCCCGCTCGCGCTCAACGAGATCCGCGCGACGAAGGAAAGGACGCCGGGCGTGACCGTGCGCGACGTCGAACTCTCTGTGCTCGGCTTTACCCACGGACAACTCTCGGCGGTCGCCGCCGACACATTCGAGTGCGAGCCCGAGATCGTGGAGGGCGTCCGCGGACACGACGCGCCGGAAGCGGGGACAGAGATCGCAGACGTCTTACGACTCTGCTCGCAATACCTCGAGCGCCTCGGCGTGGTGCCTTTCATCGGGTTTCCGTCCGAGATCGCCGAAGTCTCGGACCTCGTCCGCGAGGGCCTCAGCGTCGACGACCTGGATGCCGAGTACGTTCAGGCCAAGGACCATGCCGACAACGTCCTGGACTGTATCCCGGCCTAAGTTGCAACTATTCGCGCGGGGCCGCGTTCCATACTGTACGACCATGAGAACCGTCCTTGCCCTCGCCATTGCGCTCGCCCTCCTCGCAGGTTGCTCAAAACCGGAAGCCAAGTACGTCGGCAAGTGGACGGGGAAGGTCGAGGTCCCTGCCGCGTCGATGGAGAAGATCAAGGCGCAACTCGGCCCCATGGCCGCAAACATCGAGGAAGAACTCGCCAAACTGTCGATGTCGCTCGAACTCAAGGCCGACGGCTCCTACACGATGAACACGACAGCCCCGGGTTCGGAAAACGTCAGCGGCAAATGGACGCTTGATTCCGAGAATCGCACGGTCACCTTAGGGAAGCCCGAGTTTACAGAGGACATCAAGAAGAAGATGAAGGAGAACGGCATGACCGACGACATGATCAAGGAAGCCGAGGCAGCATCAGAACAGCAAGTCTTCAAGATCGCCGAAGGCGACAAGTCGATGTCAATGTCTCAAAGCCAAATGGGTATCGACTCGAGCCTGACGTTCACCAAGAACTAGCCGTCCAATACTTCGCGAATCTTCGCAGCAAGGTCGGTCGGCAACACGGGTTTCTGCAAGAACGCCCCGTCTATCCCTTCGACGCCCGTCGCGGTGACCGCCTCCTCCGTGTATCCCGAAAGGAAGATCACTTTGACCTCGGGACGTACGGCGCGGAGTTGCCGCGCGAGTTCCGTCCCTCCACCATTGGGCATGATCAAGTCCGTGACCAGCAAGTGGATCACGCCGTCGAACGCGGCTGCCAGCGCCAGCGCGTCTGATCCGGACTTTGCGTCGATCACGTTGTAGCCGAACTGTGTGAGCGTCAGCACGATGACGGTGCGCACTTGCTCGTTGTCTTCGGCCACCAGCACCGTCTCCGTGCCGGGCTGCGCCATGCGAAGCGGCGAAGGACGAAGGATCGACTCGACCTCTCCCAGAGCGCGCGGCAGATAGATGCGAAACATCGTGCCGTGCCCGACCTCGCTGTACACCGCGATCCGCCCGCCCGCCTGCTTGACAGTGCCATACGCCCCCGCAAGGCCGAGGCCCGTGCCCTTTTCCTTTGTCGTGAAGAACGGGTCGAACACCTTGCCCAGGTTCTCGGCCGGGATGCCCTCGCCAGTGTCAGAAACTGATATCGTCGCATAGTCGCCGGGCGGGAGATCCGGGACAGGCAAGTGCCCCTCCTCGCCGAAGTAGATGTTCCTGGTCTCGATCAAGAGGCGTCCGCCTTCCGGCATGGCGTCGCGCGCGTTGATCGCCAGGTTGGTCAGGATCTGCTCGACCTTTCCAGGGTCGACGCTCACGGGCCAAAGGTCGTCGGACAACTTGAACGCGATCTCGATGTTCGAGCGAATGAGCGTGCGGATCATCGGACGCACGCCCTCAATGACCTCGTTCAGCGAGACTGTGCGCGGCTCGACAGGCTGCTTCCTCGCAAAAGCGAGCAACTGGTTGTTGATCTCTGCGCTTCGGCGCGCCGCTCGGAGGATCTCGTCGAGCGAGCCTTGCGCCTCGCTCTCAGCAGGAACCTGCGACTTTGCGATCTCGCCATAGCCCACGATCACGTTCAGAACGTTGTTGAAGTCGTGTGCGACGCCTCCAGCGAGTTGTCCGATGCTCTCGAGTTTCTGCGAAGCTAGCAGTTCGCGCGCCATCTTCTTCTGCACCGAGATGTCTCGGACGAACGCGATGAACGCGTCCTGTGAGTCGATCCGCTCGTGGACGATCGTCAGTTCGACGTCGAACTCGCTTCCGTCCTTGTGCATCGCTGTGAGTTCCAACCGCTGGCCCAACACCTTGCCTTCGCCGCTCGCACGGAACTGCGCAAGCCCGCTCTCGTGCGCGTCTCGATGCGCAGAGGGGATGATCGTCTCGCTCAAAGTTCGCCCGATCATCTCTTCACGGGTCCAGCCAAACGTACGCTCCGCGCTCGGGTTCCACAACGTCACGCGACCCTCTAGGTCGATCGCTACGATCGCGTCCATAGCCGAGTCGACCACCAACCCGCGCACCCGCTCGCTCTTTGCAAGCGCGCGGTCCGCGTCGAACGCACGAGCCCTCGCCGACCGGAGCTTGTTCTGCACGACGCCGACGATCAGCGCCGTCATCGGGAATACGATCGCCGCACCGATCAACCGCCGCTCCATGTCCGGCAACTGGTACGCAACAGACCAAGGCATGTTCGCGGCGACAGGGATGTAAGCGACGATCACGAAGGAAGAGAGCAGCCCGCCGATCAACCCTGCCCAATAGGAAAAGAAGATTACAACCAAGAAAACGACCGCGCCAGATCCCCGGAACTCAACACCGTTCGCCGCCATGACATCGAGCAGCACCATCACGGCAAGCGTCGCCAGCACACTGATCCACACTCGGTTCACGGGAGGTACCTCCGGCCGTCTTGCTTCGCGCTGACTTCCCATTGCAATCGACCAACCGCTTCAATCCAGCAGCCGACCCTTGCTTCCAGTGTATAGGAAAAGCGCCGCGTTCAACGCACAAACTGTTCTGAAATCCGCCAGCCTACGCTCTCCCAGGTTTGTGTTCTCATCCCAAAAGACGGCGTACAATCGAGAGGTGGTCGTCCTCGTGGCAATGGTGGAAAGGCACAAGGCGAGGTTGGCGCAGGTCACGCTCGAACGCCAGCGGTGGGCCGTCCGCATGGCGGCTAGCGCCGCGGAGTGCATGGAGATTGCCTCGACCGAGCCGATCCAATTCGCGGTCCTCGATTCCAAGTTGCCAGATTCAAGGACAGTTAGCGAAGAAATGAGCAAGCAAGGGGTGCCAGTCAAGTGGGTCTAGATCACAATTCAAGTCGCGACCGCGTTTGGACGCACGAGGTCGTCAAAGAGGAACCGGTCAGGGTCAAAGGGGAAATCTACTGCATGTTCCTGCTCGTGCTCCTTGTGACCACTCTGGTTCGGCCCGGTGAAGCAGAGGAGTTGAAGGTCGCAATCTTTGTGATTCTCACTCTTGCCTTCATAGGGCCAGCGTTCAACGTTCGCGATGCATGGAAGTCGAAGGGTAGGGTCTGGAAGAAGCGTGTCCGCACGAACACTTACACTTACACGATTAGATTGACAGGCGTCGATCTCGTCTGCGAGACGCGGCTTAATGGCCGACAGCCATTGTTCTCCACAATTCGGATTCCTCTCTCCAGAGTCTGGGGAATCAAGAACACGGGCTACGAGCTCCTCGTCATGCGCAAAAGAGACAAGGAAATCGCCTTCTCGATCTGCACGACGCAGTTCGCCGACCTCGACGCGAAGGCCGACTTCATGAAGACGATGGAAGGACTCGGCAAGAAAGTCCTCGGCCGCGCCTCCGACCCGTCTGACTACGTATCTGAGAACGATCAAGGGATGGTGACGAGATGACTGTGGAGTTCAAGGAAGTCGATGTGACGTCCGAATTGCCGCCACGTTGGCAAGGAATCCTCCAACTCGTTTTCAGCGTTCTTTCGATCCCTCTCTTTCTTGTGGGAGTTTTGCGAGGGGAGTGGCTTTATTCCCTAGCGTTCGTTAGTTGGATCTTGTTCGTGCCACTGATACTGTTCTTCGATCTCCAGCGCGGCACATTCCGAAAGCGCCAAGCCATCACAGACCGAGCCCGGATCGAAGACAACGCCCTCGTCATCGACCGATACGCCGACGAATCCAAGATCAACTTCACCCGCACCTACGATCTCACCAAACTCTGGCGAGTCGTCGACTACCCCGAACGCATCCACCTCAAGGCCAAAGGCCTCTTCGAGAACACGTCAACGATCGACAAGCGCCTCTTCGCAACGGACAACGACGTCGACGCCCTCATCGAACTCTGCAAACTCAACGGCGCCCAGACCGAGCGCATCCGACCTGAGGGTCACTCGAACACGCTGAACGTGCCGTAGATCCGCACCCGGCCGTCGTCCTGATAAATGAACCGCCGCTTCGCACGGCCCCACACCGTCGAACCATCACCCAGCACCAGCCGCACGTCCGTCACCAAGTGCTCTTGTCTCGCTGCGACGGCCTCCTCACACGCGCGACGCGCCTTCTCTTCGTCCTCGGGGTGTCGCTTCCAAGTCATCGTCGTCGACCGGCTGATGCGCCCGGCGTGCGGCGCGCCAAGGATCCTGGCCATGTTCTCGTCGACGTTGAACTCCTCGCTCTCGTAGTCCTCCTCGTCCCAGTGGCCGACGAGAACAGTCGGGTTGCGGCCCGGACGACAATCGATGGTCTTGGTCCGAAATCCATAGACCTTTGTGACTCGCCCAGAAGCGTCGCGGATGGCGCGGACGGTGGAGTTCGCCACCTCCACACCCTTCGGGGTGACGATTCGAAACACGAGGTGGACGATGTCCTTCTCACCTGCGGCGACCGACATCGTCTCGTTATAGACGCGTTCGACGTCCTCAGGATGCGTGGCAATCCGGTACAGCTCGACCGAGTGCGCCACGCCGCGCTCGAGCCCGTGCAGGTCGTTGATGCCGTCGGTCGCGAGCAGGGTTCTGGCGACCGGATCCATGACCCAACCTTCGTGGTCGTGCGGGTGGGGCGCGATATCGGGCATGTTGCCGAGCTCCTCGGCGACAAAAGCGGCGACGAGGGCGGTCCGCGGTTGGTCCCCCACCTTGTCCCGAATGCGAGACCAATAGGTGCGAAGCGTGTTTAGCGAGACCTCGAGCTGTGGCCCGATCTGCTTGTCGATCAGCCCGGCCGCCGCAAGTCCCAGCACTTCCCGCTCCCGAGCGGAAAGGGCCCCGAACTTGGAATCTGGGTCGCGCTTCATCGCCTGGTAGCCCTCCTCAGCGCGACCAGTCTCTCAGTATAAGGCAGGAAAGTGCATCTTCGACATGACATTTGTCGATCAGACCTGCTGTTTAAACAGCACCCCCGCACTTTTCCGGTCGCACAAACTTGCGACAGAAGTCGACTGACCCGACAGCCTACAATCACAATCCCGGACCAAGGATGAACGCTCCGCAACTACCCGACAACTCCGCCGAACAGCACCTCACAAAGGCGATCCGTGACCAGATCCAGGTCATCTCCGAGCACATGTCGGGCGACAGGCCGCTCTGCGCCCAGTTCGTGCGAGACCACGCCCTCATCGTCCTGCAGCTTTCCGAGGCCCTTCGAGAGTCCGTCCACCTCTCCCAGGCCAGATCGGCCAGTTAGCCGGATACACTCTTGGCGATGCCTCGGCTCGCCATCTATCCCGGCTCGTTCGACCCGCCTACCCTCGGGCACTTGGACATCATAGGCCGCGCCGCCGGCATCTTCGACGAACTCATCGTCGCCGTCGGACACAACAACGAGAAGTCTCCATTCCTCGACCCCATCGAGCGCGTAGCCGCTCTTCGCGAGTGCACCCAGGGAATGAAGAACGTCAAGGTCGAGTCCTTCACCGGCCTCCTCGTCGATTTCGCCGAACGGCACCAGTGCAAGGTTCTCGTGCGCGGGATGCGCGCAGTCAGCGACTTCGAGTACGAGTTCCGCGTCGCAAGCGCGAACCGCAAACTCGCGCCCGACGTCGAGACCATCTTCCTGACGACCCGGGACGAATACTCCTTTCTGGCCAGTTCGGTCGTCAGAGAGATAGCGACCCTTGGCGGCGACTTCGCGCCGTTCGTCCCCGCACCAGTGTACGAACGCATCAAGTCCCGCCTCGGATGACGCGGGAGGGTGCCGTCCGCCTGCCCCGAAGCAATCTGGGTCGGCACCGCGCCCGCCGATGCCCGTCGCTATGCGGAGCCAAGTGATATGCTAGAGCACGAACCTGGGGCCAAACCCATGATCAAGAAGGACTACAACATCGACGTCCTCAGGCTGCTCGACAACCTGAACAGCCTCGCCGAGAAACCGAGGACATTCCTCGGCGTGACGCTCGGCTTTAACCGCCAGGAGTTCCAGATCCAGATCGACCGCATCAAGGGCTCCCTCCCCAGAGACGTCAAAGACGCCAGCAACCTCCTGAGAGAAACGGAGCGAGTCATGGAGGCCGCCGAAGACGAGGCCAACCGCATCGTCGACCAGGGCCGACGCGAGGCCGCGCGGGCGATCGAAGAGGCCAACCAAGAGGCGACCCGCATCCTCGAGCACGCCCGCGTCACCCAACAACAGATGGTCAGTGAGGCAGAAGTCCTCAAACTCGCCAAAGCGCAGGCCGAGGAACTTCGCAAGTACGCTGAGAACGAGGCTGCGCTGCTCCGACGCGACGCCGACGCCTTCGCCTATCAGACCCTCGACAATCTCGAGGCCGTCGTCAGCAAAGTCATGAGCACCGTCGAACGGGGGAGGGCAGAACTCGACCGCCCAAAGTCCCCGCCGAACGCAGTGGTCAAGGCGATGACTGAACGCGAAAGCGCGCCCGTCTAGCCACATGTCGAACGCGATCGCCGTCGCGGTCGGTGGTGCGCTCGGCGCATTGGCGAGATACTGGGTCGGTCTCGAATTAAACAACAAAGGAACTGTCCCGTGGGGGACGCTCACCGTCAACCTCGTCGGCTCGCTCCTCATCGGCTTCCTGGCGCTCTGGATCGCAAAAAGGCAACTGCCTGAGACGTGGTCCCTTCTCCTCGTGACCGGCGTCCTTGGCGGCTTCACGACCTTCAGCGCGTTCTCGCTGGAGAACCTGCAACTCCTCCAAGACGGCAAGATCGCCCTCGCCTTCGCCTACAGCCTCGGCTCCGTCACCGCCGGCCTTCTTCTCGCCTACGCGGGCTTCGCCCTGGCCCAACGCGTCGCGGGCTGATCGTCCAAAATAACCCAACCCCATGCCCAAAAAGGCCCTCATCGTCTACTCCGGCGGGCTCGACACCACCGTCTGCATCCCCCTCATGCGCGAGGCCGGGTTCGAGGAGATCGTCACCGCCACCATCGACGTCGGCCAGCCCCAGGAAGACATCCAGCAAGCCGAGGACCGCGCCAAGGCGCTCGGTTGCAAGCACCACACCATCGACGCCAAGGACGAGTTCGCCAACGACTACTGCATGAAGGCGGTCGCCGCCAACGCCGACTACTTCGGCTACCCGCTCAGCACGGCGATCGCGAGGCCCCTCATCGCAAAGCGTGCCGCCCTTGTGGGAGTCCAGGAAGGGGCCGACGCCTTCGTCCACGGCTGCACGGGCAAAGGCAACGACCAGTTCCGGATCGAGCACGGGCTCAAGATGTTCGCTGGAGACCTCCCGATCATCGCCCCCGTCCGCGAGCAGAACCTCACGCGCACGTGGGAGATCGAGTACGCCGAGAAGAACAACGTCCCCATCGGCCAGAGCAAAGAGAAGATTTGGTCCATCGACGAAAACGTCTGGGGGCGTTCGATTGAAGGCGGCCGATTGGAAGACCCGACCTACGAGCCGCCCGAAGAGATCTTCCAATGGACGCGCTCGCTCCAGGACGCGCCAAACGAGGCAGAGACCGTAGAGATCGCGTTCGAGAACGGAAACCCCACGGCGATCAACGGCCAACCCGTGACCCCGCTCGCCGCGATCTACAAAGCAAACGAACTCGCGGGCAAGCACGGCGTCGGACGCATCGACATCATGGAGGACCGACTGATCGGCCTGAAAGTGAGAGAGAACTACGAGTGCCCGGGCAGCACGCTCCTCATCGCCGCGCATCGCGCGCTCGAAGCGCTCGTCACGACTCACGCTGAGCGGGCGTTCAAACAGCAAGTCGACCAACAGTGGGCCGAACTCGCCTACCGCGGACTCTGGTGGGAGCCGCTGATGGAAGACCTCAACGCCTTCATCGCGCAGATCCAAAAGAGGACGACCGGCTGGGTCAAACTCCGCCTCTACAAAGGCGGCGTCCAAGTCACAAGCCGCGGCTCCGACTGGGCGCTCTACAGCGAGGCTGCGGCGAGTTTCGACGACGTCCAGGAACTCGAACAGAGCAAGATGACCGGAATGGTCCAGACCCACGGCATGGAGAGCCTGCTTTACGCCAAACTCAACAGACAATGATGGCCACCGCTTCCCGCGCGCTCGAAACGCTCCTCGCGGGGAACGAACGCTTCCGCACGGGCAACGGCACTCTGCATCGCTACACACCGCGCGAACTCTCCGCGCTTGCGGAAAGCCAGTCGCCCATCGCCGCAATCCTTGCGTGTAGCGACAGCCGCGTTTCACCCGAAGTCGTGTTCGACCAACCGCTCGGATCGGTGTTCGCAGCGCGAACGCCAGGCAACGTCAGCGCGGACTCCGTCAAGTGGATGATCGACATCGCGGTCGAAGCGCTCGAAGTCCCGCTGTTCCTCGTCGTCGCGCACACAGGGTGCCTTGCCGTTACGCAGGTCGTGAACGGCGAACTCACCGGCCCAGGCGGCCCGCTCCGCTCGCAGATCGCCGCCGCGCTCACACGAGCAAAGAGCAGCGGAGCCGAAGACTTGCTCCGCGCAACGATCGAAGAGAACGTCTACCAGACGATCGACCGCCTCTCCAACGAGTCGCACGAGCTCCGCAAGGCCGTCATCGCCCACAAGACCACCGTCGTCGGCGCGGTCTACGACATGCACACGGGCGAAGTCCACGTCCTCCCGCAGCGATGAAAAAACTCTGGGGCGGCGCACACCGCGAAGGCCCGAATGAGTTCGCCGAGGAGTTTGGCAATTCTCTCGAAAGCGATTACAAGTTCTGGCCTGAAGACGTGCAAGCGTCCATTGCACACGCGCGCATGTTAGGCGACACGGGCATCATCACTAAATCCGAGGCCAAGAAGCTGATCAAAGGCCTCAACGCTATTCTAAATGGCGCTGGCTATCCGCACGATGGAGAAGATATCCACACGGCGATCGAGGTCGGACTCCACGATCTTGTCGGCGACGTTGCAGGCAAGCTTCACACCGCCCGCTCCCGCAACGACCAAGTGGCCACCGACGCCCGGCTCTACACGCGTGAGGAAGTGCGTGGCGTGCTGCTCTGCATCAAGGGCGTCCAAGACAAGTTGCTCTCACAGGCAGAGAAGCACGCAAGGACCGTCATGCCCGGCATGACCCACCAGCAACACGCCCAACCGATCACGCTCGGCTTCCACCTGCTCGCACACTTCTGGGCGCTCCAGCGGCACGGTTGGCGCTTCGAACACCTCTGGTCCGCCGCCAACTACTCGCCGCTCGGTTCAGCAGCGCTTGCAGGAACGTCGTTCCCGATCGACCGTAAACAGACGTCCGACGAACTCGGGTTCACCGCGCCCATTCCAAACGCGCTCGACGCGACGAGCGACCGCTCGTTCGTGCTCGACATGCTCCACGCTTGCGCGACGACGATGGTTGACCTCAGCCGCTTGTCGCAAGAGTTTGTGCTCTGGTCCACGCCAGAGTTCGGTTGGGTCACGCTGCCGGACTCCCTCACAACCGGCAGCAGCATCATGCCGCAAAAACGCAACCCCGACTACGCCGAATTGATCAGAGGCCGCTCGAGCCGCGCCATCGCCAACTACGTCCAGGTCGCGACGATGCTCAAGGGACTGGTCCTCGGTTACAACCGCGATACGCAGGACGACAAACCGCCGCTGTTCGACTCGCTCAAGCTCACGATAGATTCCTTGATGCTCGTGCAGTTCATGCTCCTCGGCGCGACCTTCAACACGGATCGCATGGCGCAAGCCACCAAGGGCGACTTTTCGACCGCCACCGACCTCGCCGACTTCCTCGCAAAGCAAGGCGTCCCCTTCCGACAGGCGCACGAACAAGTCGGCAAGATCGTCCGCGCGTGCATGGACCGCAAGATCGGCCTCGAGGACCTCACGCCAGAACTCCTCAAGAAGATCGCGCCCAAAGTCCCCAAGGAAGCGCTCAAGGTCCTCGACCCCCGCGCAAGCGTGAACAGCAGAGAGAGCGAAGGCGGCACCGGCCCCAAAGCCGTCGCCAAACAACTCCGCCAAGCCGCCGCGCTTCTCAAGCAAGAGGGCTTTAGGAAGCCTTACTGAATGTTTCGCGAGGTCACCTGCCTCCGATCACGTAGCCGCAGGCTTTAGCCTGCGCAACTAAGCCCGAAGCCGTCATCCTGAGCGGATCGAAGGAGCACGGCTTCGTGCGCAAGCGCTGAATCACGACTCCGTCTGACGGTAACCTCGCACAAAGATGTACGTCGCCAGCCTCCACGTCTATCCCGTCAAAGGCTGCAAGGGCATCGACCTCCAACACGCCACCTTCGGCCCACGATGCCTCCAACACGACCGCCACTGGATCATCGTCGACGCAGAGGGAAACAAGATCACGCAACGAGAAGAACCCAAACTCGCCCTGATCCACACGAGTATCCAGGACGACACCCTCACCCTGAGCACAAGCGACCACAGTCGCACGCATATCGACATCAACACCATCCCCGAGAAACCAAAGAGCGTCGACGTCTGGGGCGACGATTCGCCAGGCCTCGTCGAGCGACCCGAAGCCTCACAATGGCTCTCCGACGTCTTGCGCCAACCCGTCACGCTCCTGCGGTTCGACGAGAGCAAACAACGCCCGGTCGTCCCCGAGTGGGGAGGACAGACCAACGCCCATATCGCTTTCAACGACTGCCTCCCGATCCTCATCACCAACCAAGCAAGCCTCGACGCCCTCAACGACTGGCGCACAGAACAGGGCCTCGCGCCCAGCCCCATGGACCGCTTCCGACCCAACATCGTCCTCACCGGCGCGCCCGCCTGGGAAGAAGACACATGGCTCGCGATCGCAAGCTCGAACGGCGTCCATCTCGACATCACCCGCCCGTGCTCGCGCTGCCAGGTCACCAACGTCGACCAACAGCGCGGCGAGAGGGAAGAGACCGGCAACCTCCACGTCCTCAGCAGGCAACGGAACTTCAAGAACTATCTCGGTCGGCCGGGTGTCTTTTTTGGTGTACAAAGTCTCGTCCAAGGGTGCGAAGGACTGACGGTCAGCGTTGGCGACCGATTTGAACTTGCCGACCACTCTGCGCCGCTCCCCGGAGTACCGCGAATAGTCCCGTAATCCTACGGGTTTTTGCCCCTTCGAACCGATTATCCCCTGTCGGAGGGACTCAGCCCCGTGTTGCCTGGCATCGCCGCGTACCGACGATTAACCAGAGCCACCTCGAATGATCCAGCAAAGAACCCTCCTTTGGTTCAACCGACTTAGCCCGACAGCGATGGGAGTCCTTGTCGGTCTGGGCATCCTCCTGCCCGCGCTGGTCGTCTGCGGGATGCTCTACTTCGGCGGCGTCCACGCCATGCACGAGGAGATCCGCGGCAACCTCAAGCGCGTCGCAAAGGCGGCGGCGATCCTAGTCGACCCCGAACTCCATCAAACGTTCAAGGACCGGTCGCAAGAGAGCACGCCCGAATACCAGCGTGCGATCGAACCACTACTAAAGTTCGTTCAAAGCGACCCTTCGTTCAAGTATGTCTACACCTACGTCGTCAAGGACGGTCAGATCTACTTCGTCCTCGATCCTACACCGCCAGGCGACAGCGACTTCGACGGAGTCGACGATAAGTCCCACGTCATGGATCTCTACGAGGCCGAAAACCTTGACTTCATGCTCGAAACGGCAACGAAGCATGTCGCCAACGCCGAAGTCGAACTCAGTGATGACAAGTGGGGGACGTTCCTTAGCGGCTATGCACCCATCTTCGATAAGGAAGGCAAGTATGTCGCGTCGATCGGCGTCGACGTCTCCGCAAACCGGTACGTCAAGCGGCTTGCCGGTCTTCGCCGGAGTGGCCTGATTGCGGTGATAACGGCACTCGTGATAGCCGCCGCCGCGGCAGGAGCAGCAATGGCCTTCCAAAAGCGACGGCACGAGTGGATCGCAGCACAAGAAGCGAGTTGCCTCGCGCTCGAAGAACTCGCACTGTCCCTCGACGGTGTGAACGCTCAACTCCGCTTCTCCAACCGACGGTTCGAGCACCTCTTCAACAACATTCCGGTTGCCTGCTTCACGTTCGACCAGAGCGGAGTCATCTTTGAGTGGAACCGCGAGAGCGAGCGCCTCATGGGCGCGCGCGCCTACGACGTCGTCCAACGCACTCTCTACGAGACTGTCGTCAGCGAAGAGAACGCCGACCTGTTCCGCACAATGATCGCCCGCGTCTTCGAAGACCGCCCGGTACAAGACCAAGAGTGGTCCGACGTCGGTCGCGACGGACAGACGTTCACCGTCGTCCTCAACTGCTTCCCGCTCTATGGCCCAGATGGAAAGGTCACAGGAGGCATTGCCGCCTGCGCCGACATCACGATCCGAAAAGAACTCGAGGGCCAGGTCCAACAGCAGATACGCGAACTTCAAGGGGCGTACGCGGAACTCAACCACAGCAGGCACGACCTCACCCTCACCAACGCCGCGCTCAGCACGGCCAACGAGCGGCTCAACACGCTCGCGACGGTCGACTCCCTGACAGGAATCCTCAACCGCCGCGCGATCTTTGATGTGCTCGAGAAGCAAATGAGCGCGTGCGGCAGGTCAAAGCGAGAACTCAGCATCCTCATGGTCGACATCGACCACTTCAAGTCGCTGAACGACGTGCACGGGCACATCAAGGGCGACATGGTCCTCCGGACCGTCGCGACACAACTCAAGTCTGCCTCGCGCGCCCACGACGAGGTGGGCCGATACGGTGGAGAAGAGTTCCTCCTCGTCCTTCCGGACACCGACGCCGACGAGGCCATCGCCGTCGCCGAACGCATCCGCAAGCAGGTCGAGTCGCACGACTGCCAAGGAGTCGCCGTCACCGTAAGCGTCGGCATAGCGACATACCGCGAGGCGTACGCGATCGCCGATCAGTTCATTGACGTCGCGGACAAGGCGCTCTACGAGTCCAAGCGCACGGGCCGCAACCGCACAACGCACGCACGCAACATCGCCGACGGCGCCGCGTAGTCGGTTCACGCATCGTAGTCGCAGGCTTCAGCCTGCGCTACTTGCTCCCTACTTCCGCGCCAATACCTTGAACGTTCCCTCGGCCTTGTGCTTGCCCATCGAGAGTTTCACTTTGTACGTCCCCGGCCGAACGTGGAACGGAGTAAAGATCGTGTCCTCGCCCTCGTCCGTCAGTTGCTGCCACTCCTCTGGCACCAGGTCCCACACAACGCGGTTGAACCCCGGCGCGTTCGATCCGCCCAACGTCTTCACAACGACGCCCTTCGAGTCCTCCACAACGACCCGCACTGGCTCGTTGACGAACTCCTTGATCCAATAGTCGATCCGAACGCCCGCCGGCGGGTTCGGAGCGCGGAACATCTTGTGCGTCCACAGCCCGCTCGTCGGCATGTGCCACTTCGGACGCGCATCGTCCACGGCGAACAGGTGCAACGGCGCGTCCAAGACCTTCTGTGTCAGTTCGCCGATCCAGCGCGCTCCGTCCATCACCCAGATCGAGAGCCCGTGCGTGCCCAAGACCAGGTCGCCACTACGAGCCTGCTGCTTGATGTCGTAGACCGGCACGGTCGGCAAGGCGTCGCCGTGCATCTTCACCCACGACTTCCCGCGGTCCAAAGACAGATAACACGCGTTCTCCGTGCCGCAGTACAGCACCTCAGGGTTCGCCAAGTCCTCGCGAACGACCATCACAGACCGCCGCGCGGGCAATCCCGAGGACACGTCCCGCCACGAACGGCCAAAGTCATCGGTCGCCAAGATGCAAGGACGCATGTCGTCGCTCCTGTGCCCGTCCACCGAGACGTAACATCGACCCTCGAGGTGCGCGCTCGCGTGAACGCGCGAAACGTACCGTCCGCGCACCGCCGCGGGCGTAACGTCCTGCCAAGAGCCGCCGTCGTTCCTGGTCACGTGCACCAATCCGTCGTCCGAACCCGCCCACAACAGTCCGCGCTTGATCGGCGACTCGTCCAGAGAGACCACAGTGCAGTGCGTCTCCGCGTTGCTGCCGACAGTCTCCATTTTGCGAGGATCCGCCGTCGTCAGGTCGGGGCTGATCTTCGTCCACTTGTCGCCGCGCTGCGTCAACTTGAATACGTAGTTCCCGCCGATGTACAGCGTCTTGCCGTCGTGTTTGCTAACGAAGAAAGGCGAGTTCCAGTTGAACCGATGGCGAGGCTCGCCCTCGCGCGCCTCGGGAGCGATGTACCGCCGCTCCGCATTTGCCAAGTTGATCCGGACGAGGTTCCCGCCCTGCCACTCGCCGTAGACGATGCCGGTGTCGTCAGGGTCGAAGTCCGCATGGAAACCGTCGCCCCAGTTCACGACCTGCCAGTCCGAGTTCACGATCCCGGTCGCAGGAACGCGCGCCGCCTTGTCCTCCGGCTCGTTCACGCCGGTCGCGCTAGGCCCCATCCACGTGCCGTTGTCCTGCAACCCGCCGATCACGCGATAGGGGTCGCTGTCGTCGACCGAGACGTTGTAGAACTGCCCGCTAGGGATCGTGTTTAGGAAGTCCCACGCCTTGCCGCCGTCGAAAGTCTGTGACGCTCCCCCGTCCGTCGCGATAATGATGTGGTCCGAGTCCGTCGGCGAGACTAAGATCGCGTGATGGTCCGCGTGCAGCAGGTTCGCAAAGCCCTCGCGGAACGTCTTGCCCCCGTCGTCGCTCACCTCTGTCGTCCAACCGAGCATGTACACGCGCTTCGCGTTGCGCGGGTCGAACTTGATCTTGCTGAAGTAGAACGCTCGTGGCGAGCGCACGCTGCGCCGCTCCCAAGACTCGCCTGAGTCCGAAGAAAAGAAAACGCCGCCACCCCGCATCCGGTCGTCGCGGATGCTGTTTGCGCCGTCCTCGGTCGACTCCACCACCGCGATCACCTTCTTCGTGTCGCCAGGGAAGATGTCGAAGCCCACACGACCGATCTGCTTGGGCAGCCCGTTCGTCAAGCGCTTCCATGTGCGCCCTCCGTTCGTGCTCTTGTAGATCCCGCCTTTCGCACCGCCGCTCATGAACGAGTACGGCGTGCGGAGCCGCATGTACATCGCCGCGTAAACAACGTCCGGTCGCTTCGGATCGATGGCCACGTCGCAACAGCCCGTCTTGTCGTCAATATAGAGCACCTTCTTCCAGGACTTCCCGCCGTCCGTGGTCTTGTAAAGCCCGCGCTCCGAGTTGTGCCCCCACAAATGCCCGAGAGCGGCAACATAGCAAACGTCTGGGTCGCGAGGATCGACCGCGATCCGCGGAATGTCGTGCGTGTCCTCCAGCCCCAAGTGAACGAAGTTCGCGCCGCCGTCCACCGACCGATAAACGCCGTTCCCCCAAGAGGAAGAGTTGCGCCCGTTCCCCTCGCCTGTGCCCACCCACACGATCCGGCCCTTGCCCTTCTTCGCGCGGTCTTTCACCGCAACGTCCTTGTTCCATCCCTTCCACTTCGCGGGCGCGCTCGCCACCGCCACTGCACCAATGCTCGAGGTCTCTTCCTTCTTGAACAGTTGCTCGAACGTCGTCCCGCAGTTCGTCGTCCGCCACAGCCCGCCGCTCGCAAACCCCATGTACCACGACTTCGTGTCGCCGGGAACGAACGCCATGTCGCTGATCCGCCCGCCCATCGTCGCCGGGCCGATGCACCGCCAAGGCGCGCGCTTGAGATCGCTCTCTGTCAGCGTCCGCTTCTTCGGAACGGCTTTCTTCGGGGCTGGTTTCTTTGGCATGAGTGAGCCGATTATACGTCTGTTACGCTTCGTAAGTTTCTTGCCCGAACTCTGAAGCGATCACCCGGGCGCGGTGGGCAAAGATCGACTCAACGCTGCGGCGCACAAAGAGACGCTCGACCAGTCGTCCAATCCAGCCAAAGCCGACTTCATACCGCACAGTGTCCGTCATCATAGTTTCCGCGCCGACCGGTTCAAATGTGTGCTCGTGGATCCAGCGCCGATAGGGCCCGCGCAATTGCACATCGACAAACCGACGGTCAGGCTCGAACACCGTGATCTCGGTTAGCCACCGTATCGGCAATCCGAACAATCGAAGCGAATAGTCAATGCGCGCTCCGCGCCGCATCTCGATTGGCAGAGGGGTCAGGATTCGGAAACGCAGCGAGCGAGGTGTGATCCGCTCGAGGTTCTCTGCTTGAGAGAAGAACAAGAACACCGACTCGACCGGAGCCTTCACTAGGGTCTCACAGCGAAACACGTGCTTGGCGCCCTCCTCGTCCTGGCCTACCGAGATCATAATTGTCGATTATAATCCACGTAGTGATATCGGATGACGAAAATACCCGGTTACAGGCCGCACCAAGCCAATGCCAGAATGGTCGGCACGTGCGGACTATATCCTCCAGCCTCAGCGAGTCAAACTTGCCGTCGCTCGTTGAAAGCCTCGTAACAGCCCTTCTGGCCGGGGACGAGGCGGGCGCTCTCCAGGTCGTGGCTCTTGCGCCTGCGGCGGGACTCGGGCATGTAGAAATCGCCGAGAGTCTCATCCTCGCTGCGCATGCCCGGGTCGGACTTGCTTGGCACAAGGGAGACATTACGGTCGCACACGAGCACCGTGCTTCGCATCTCGTCTTGAGGTGTCTTGAAAAGGCGAAGGACCTCGCCGATCGCCAGGGCAGTCATGGGAGGCAGGCCGCTGTCTTGTGCGTCGAAGGTGACAACCACTGGCTCGCCGCAAGAGCAATTGCAAACGTCCTTGAAACGCAGGGCTGGTCCGTCAGCTTCCTCGGCGAAAACGTCCCGGTCTCCTCCGTAAAAGCCTTCTTCGCAGAAGGCGTCTTCCGCGTCGTCGTCGTCTCCGCCACGCCGCTCGATTCGACCGACGCCCTAAAACAGACCATCAAGTCGCTGCAGGATGTCCCGGGAAAGCCGCTCATCATTGCAGGCGGATACGCCGCGGCAAATCTCAAAGAGGCCTCCAAGTACTACGTGTCAAGCCTGAGAGAAGCGGTACAAAAGTGTTCACGGCTGCTTGAAGAGGAAGGAGTCGCGACCAACCTCGATCGGTGGCTTGAGAAACTCGCAAGAAACGTCGTCCGCCTCCGAAAGTCAAAGGGCATGACACAGGCAGATCTTGCAGAGGCGGCGAGCATCGACCGTTCCTACATCGGCAGCGTCGAAAAGGGTAAGCAAAACGTCAGCCTGGCGGCAGTCGTAAAGATCGCCGAGGCGCTCGGCGTCGCCCCGCAAGATCTCCTCGAGTAGAAAAGAGCCCCCGGCCCTGGGAAGAAGGGACCGGAGGCAACGTGCATCACTCCCTTACTTCGACGGGGGGATGATCACGGTGTCCACCACGTGGATGACGCCGTTCGAGGTTTCGATGTCCGTGGCAGTCACCATCGATCCGCCGACCCACACCTTGCCATCCTTCACCTTGATCGCGACCGCAACCGGCTTTCCGTGGGAGTCTTTCAGGGCGGTGTTCGCCTTGCTCAACTTCACAACGTCCGCCGATCCGACCTTGCCAGGGACCACATGGTAAAGCAGCACCCGCTTGAGGAGCTCCTTGTCGTTCGCCACGGCGTCGAGAGTGGCCTTCGGCAGTTTCTTGAACGCCGCGTCCGTCGGAGCGAACACCGTGAACGGACCCTTGCCCTTCAGCGTCTCGACCAGGCCGGCCTGCTTCACGAGGCTAACGAGCGTCGTGAACGACTTCGCTTCTACAGCGGTGTCCACGATGTCCTTCTTCGTCGGTGCCTGAGCCGTTGCCGAGATTGCCAGCGCGCCGGCGACCGCAATTGCCAAGAGTGTCTTTTTCATCTGTTCTTTGTCCTGAGCCTGCTGCTCTGACCCATCATAACTCAAGGAATGCCGATTATGTTCCTCAACTAGGACTATTATGCCGCCCGTAGTACGCATTTTGGCGAGAGTTCACTGCGGAACTAGGTTCAGGAAAGGCTTGGTTTGGGCCGGTCAGTCTCTCTCGCCCCGGTCCCGGTTACGAGCCGACTTGCGGCGCCACGAGGCGAACTCCTCTTGGAACGACTCGCTCCCCGTGTTCAATGATCCCCACGCGTGGAACGCCAGCCCGATGCCCCAACCCAGGATCGGCCAGATCGCCCAACTCACAGTCCCAACGGTCACAAAGTTGATCCCCACCAACAGCGTGTTGATCACGATGTAGACGAAGAAGTGCTCGCGAAACTCGCGCACCTGCCGCTGCTTGAACTCGATGAACTCGGTCCGCTCCGACTTGCGGCGCGCGTGCTCCTCTTCGGCCTCGGCCAGTTCGCGTTCGGAGATCCCAAGTTCGGCCGCCGTCGCGAGCAACCGCTCGCGCAATTCCGGGTCGCAACGGCCCTGGTTGCGCAAGGCGATCTTGAGGACTTCGTCCACGTCCTCGTCCGACGTCAGCGACTCCATAGGATCCGCCATCAGACTCATTCTAGCAGGGGCTAAACTGGGCCGATGCGTGTGGGTGTGGTCGGGGCTGGGATCGCGGGGCTCGCCGCCGCCCGCACGCTCAGCAAGGCCGGAGCCAGCGTCAAAGTCTTCGAGAGCGAGGACCACGTCGGCGGCCGATGCCGCACCGTATCCATCGGGCCCTACACCTTCGACCCTGGGGCAACCAGTATCGTCCCGCGAGCTAAGCCGATCGAGGGCGTCCTGCGCAACGAACTCGATGCGGCAGACCTCGTCGTCGTCGATAAGCCCGTCTACACGCACAACGGACGACACATCTTCGCAGGCGCCGGAGTCGCCCCGACCGTCCGGTACTGCTACCGCCACGGCATCCAGCGCCTCGCCTCGCTTCTCGCCGAAGGGCTCGAGGTCGAGACAGGGCGACGCATCGACCAGATCGAGGCCCCGCCCGACGGCGGTTACTCCATCCATGGCCAAGCGTTCGAGGCGCTCGTGCTCGCAACAAGCACCACCGAGGCCACGCGCTTGACCGCTGAACTTGGACAAACAAGACAGGCGTTCAACACGCGCTACCGCGCGTGTCTCTGCCTCATGCTCGGATATCAGCGCCCCTTCGAGGCCCCATACCACGCCGTCGTCGCCGAAGAGTCCGCCCACCCCCTGCACTGGCTCAGCGTCGAGAACCTTAAAGTGCCCGGCCGCGCACCCGAAGGCCACACCGCGCTCGTCGTGCAGATGGGCCCCAAGTACAGCCGGTGGAACCTCGAGGCCGAAGAAGCCTCGATCCTTGAAGACGCTCTCGTCGACATCGAGCGGATCCTCGGCAAAGGCTTCGAGCAGCCGTCCGTCCACGGCGTCGTGCGATGGGCGCAGAGCCAGCCCGACAGCGTCAGCGGGTTCGAGAGCGTCAACCCCCCAGGCTCCACGCTCGTCATGGCGGGCGACGGCCTCGAAGGCGGGCGCATCGAGCACGCCTACGATTCCGGCGTCAAAGCCGCTAGAATGTTGCTGGGCCAATGAGACTCCTCGCCGCACTCGCACTGACGACCCTCGCAATCACCGCGCTCGCGGGCGAGGTCAAGATGAAGATCGGCGGATCGTCCGGCCTCACCGGCAGCGCGACCGTCGTCAACAAACTGCAAGAGGACGGCAGCAAGTACGTGCGTATGCAGATGGAACTCCGCAGCACCGACGGCCAGATCGTCAACGTCATGCAAGAATCCGTCTACGACCGCACTGGCATGCCCGTGCGCATGATCCAAAACACGTCGACAGCGGGAGGGAGGGACCAACGCATTGTCGCCGTCTTCAGCGCGGGCACCGTCAAGATACGCGCGACCACTGGTGGAGACACGAAAGAAGAGACGCTTTCGATCCCTGCGGGCACCAACCCGCTCGCCAAGTTCGAGTTCTGGTTCATCCGCGACAAGATCGCTGCGGGAGGGAAGACCGGCTACTCGCGCTTCGACCTGCAAACCACGAAATGGGAGCGCGTCGAAGCCGTCTACCACGGCACTAAGCAGATCACCGTCGCAGGAAAGTCGGTCAAAGCAAACTTCGTAGAGATTGCCGGGGCAAAAGCCTACGTCGATGACGCTGGCGACCCGCTCCGCGTTGAGATGGAAGGAATCACCCTCGAACGCACCAACTAGCCCCACTCCCCACTCCCTACTCCCTACACCTTGCACCTCGACCCTCTCGCCTCCTTCTCCCTTGCCGACGGCTCCACCAGCACCCTGGCGGAGATCATCGGCGATGGCCCCATCGCACTCGTCCTGCTCCGACACTTCGGATGCCTCTTTTGCCAAGAACACGCCGACGAACTCAGCAAACTCCAACGCAACGACATCGTCCTCGTCGGCATGGGTACCCGCGACCAAGCCCAGTTCTTCCTCAGCAAGCTCGAACACCCGATGTCCTTGATCCTCGACCCGGAGCGCAGGCTCTACAACACGATCGAACTTCCGAGGGCGACCACCAAACAAGTGCTCAACCTCCGCACGATCGCCGCCGGCGTCCGCGCCACCGCGAAGGGCTTCCGACAGACCGCCGCGACCGGCGACCCCCTCCAACTACCCGGCGTCGCGGTCCTCAAGAAGGGAGGCGAAGTCGCCTGGCGGCACGTCGCCAAAAACCCCGCCGACAACCCACCCGGCCACACCATCATCGCCAAGATCGAAGAGGCCCGGACAGGATCCTGAATTCCCGTTTTAAACGGGAATCCGCGAACTCTCCAAGACCACCCGCACGAAGCCGTCATCCTGAGCGGATCGAAGGAGCACGGCTTCGGGCACTTGCTCCCTACTCCCAACTCCCTCCCCCCGGTAACCTCTCAGTGTGGACATCACGAGCGTGCTGAACCTCCTTAACGTCGCACCCCCGACCGGCGACGTCCCCGTCCACACGCCCATCGACGGATCGGTCATCGGACACGTCCAGTACGACACCGACGACTCCCTCGACCGCAAACTCGCCCACGCGACCGACGCGTTCAAGAAGTGGCGGGACGTCCCTGCGCCCAAGCGCGGAGAACTCGTCCGCATCTTCGGCAACGTCCTCCGCGACCACAAAGAGCCTCTAGCCCAACTCGTCACTATCGAGTGCGGCAAGATCCTCGAAGAAGGCCGCGGCGAGGTCCAAGAGATGATCGACGTCTGCGATTTCGCCGTCGGACTCTCGCGACAGCTCTACGGCCTCACCATCCAAAGCGAACGCCCCCAACACTCCATGCAGGAGAACTGGCTTCCGCTCGGTCCCATCGGCGTCATCAGCGCTTTCAACTTCCCAGTCGCCGTCTGGGCGTGGAACGCTGCGCTTGCCCTGGTCTGTGGCGACCCCGTCGTCTGGAAGCCCAGCGAAAAGACGCCGATCACCGCGCTCGCCTGCGACGCCCTCTTTAAACAGGCCGTCCTCCGCTACGGCGGAGCCCCCGAAGGCCTCTCCAGCGTCGTCCTGGGCGACCGCTCGATCGGCGAGCGCCTGGTCGATGATCCGCGACTCCCGCTAGTCAGCGCGACGGGCAGCGTGGCGATGGGCCGGGCGGTCGGGCCGCGCATCGCCAAGCGCTTCGGCCGCGCCCTCCTCGAACTCGGCGGCAACAACGCGATCATCGTCACGCCCAGCGCCGACCTCGACGTCGCCTTGCCGTCCATCCTATTCGGCAGCGTGGGGACTGCAGGGCAGCGCTGTACCAGCACCCGCCGCGTTATCGTCCACGAATCGATCTTCGACAAGGTCTTCGCCATGCTCGCCAACGCAGTGGAAGGCCTCGAGTCCAAAGTCGGGGATCCGCTCGAAGAAGGCACCCTCATCGGTCCGCTCATCGACAAGCAGTCCTACAACAACCTCCAAGCCGCCATCGAGCGCGCGAAGTCGGACGCCCGGACGCTTGTCGGTGGGGAACGCCTCTTCAAAGAAGAGAAGCCGAACGCCTACTACGTCACCCCGACCCTCGTTAAGATGCCACGGCAGACCGAAGCCGTCCACGTCGAGACCTTCGCACCGCTCACCTACGTCATCCCATACAAGACAATAGAGGATGCTTTGGAGGTCCACAACGCCGTCCCGCAGGGCCTCAGCAGCGCCATCATGACCACCGACCTGCGCGAAGCCGAGTATTTCAAGCGCTACAGCGACTGCGGCATCGCCAACGTCAACATCGGCACCAGCGGAGCCGAGATCGGCGGTGCGTTCGGCGGCGAAAAGGAGACCGGCGGCGGCCGCGAGTCGGGCTCTGATTCCTGGAAAGCCTACATGCGAAGGCAGACAAGCACCACCTATTTTGGAACCGAGAAACCCGCCCTCGCCCAAGGCGTCAGATTCGAGGTATAAGCCCGCACGGGACCCCGCGTGGGCCTTTGAACGACTCGCCCCGATCGCCAGCACTCAAGGCGCGGTGGGTAACACTATGAAGAAGACGCTTGCACTTTTTGCGATGGGCGCGCTGACCCTGCTCTCAGCCCTCGCCTCCGCCGAGACTTACGCCGTCATCATCGGCATCAACGACTATCCCGAGCCGGTCGACCGCAACGGGAACCCTCTCAAGGACGAGGACGGAAACATCCTCTCCGACGACCTCTTCGGCTGCGTCAACGACGCCAAGTTCTATCGCGACACCCTGGTCAAGCACTTCGGCGTCAAAGAGTCCAATATCCGGCTCATCCTCGACTCCCAGGCGACCGAGGCCAACTTTATCGCCGCAGTCAAGTGGCTCCTGCAAAACGCCAAGGCCGGGGACAAGGTGTTCTTCTCCTACAGCGGCCACGGGACGCAAGCCAAGTTCGACGACCAGCCGGGCGAGCAGGACGACCTCACTGAGGCGATCTGCCTCATCGACACCCTCGTCACCGACGACTTCTTCGCAGAACTCGCCAAGATGCTCCAGGACGCGGGCGCGAACTCGACCTACGTCTTCGACTCGTGCCACAGCGGCGGTATGTCCCGAGACATCGACCAAGAAGGCCGGATCGAGCGGCGCAAGTACGTCCCGTTTGCAAACCTTAGCGCGAAACAGAAGTCCAACCACTTCACCATGAAGGAGCGCAGCGACCTCAAGAGCGCGGTCCGAATGCCGAGGGCCGTCAACAAGGGCACTTACGCGTTCCTCTTCGCAGGCAAAGAAGACCAGCCGACCAGCGACCTGCAGTTCAAGGACAATTCGCCCGCGCACGGAGCGTTCACATACATCATGAAACTGTGCATGGACATCGATCCTAACGCGAGCGTCGAAGAACTCGTCGAGACCGTGAAGCAACTGCTCGAAAAGAACAAGTTCAAACAGGTCCCCAACGCCGAGTACAGCGACCCGCAACGACCGACAAAGCCGCTCGTCATCGGCTCATAACGCGACATGCTAGCCGCCGCCATCGCTCTCATCGCCCTGGCGGGACCGTTCCAGGAGCCGCCGGACATACAGTCCCGGCGGCTCTCTCTTGTCGCACAGTCCTCGACCAACCGGCTCGAAGACATCGCCATCAACCGTGACGAGACGCGCATCCTCACCCACGACCGCAACTATTCGCCGCGGCTTTGGGACCGAAAGACCATGCGCCTCCTGCGCGTCCTCGACGCGCACATCGACAAGGTCAAACTCGTCGAGTTCTCGCCCGACGGCTCCCGCGTCCTCACCGTCAGCGGCACCGAGGTCTGCATTTGGGACAGCAAGACCGGAAAGATCCTGCAAGAACGCTCGATCACCGAGTACGGAGAGGTCTATGCCGAAGCAACCTTTACTTCCGACAGTAAGTACGTGATCGTCACAACGATCATCGGTCAGGTCGTCGTCTATGACATCGACCTCGAGTACATCGAACTGGTCAAGTTGTTCGAAGGAAGCGTCACGGACGTCCAGTGCGCCACGGACGCGCCCATCGCCGCAGCCGCAGACGACCTCGGAAGGGTCGTCGCGTTCTCGATCCCCGACCTCAAGCCCATCGCCACATTCGAGACCGGACAGCACGTCCTCTGGTCCAGGATCGACAGGCAAGGTAAGAACATCGTCGCGACCACCATCGACGAGAAGGCCCACCTCTTCGACGTCGCAGGCAAACGGCTCAAGAAGTCCTTTGATCACTACATGGGTTACAAGGGCGGGCTGCCGCTCACGCTAATGGCCGCGCTCTTTGTCGGCAAGTCCGCAGAAAACCTCCTCGTTGCCGAGCAGAGCGGCCTTATGCGGCTCTACGACGTCACAACCCTCCAACCCGTCGGAAAACTTGAGGGCCACACTGCGCAGGTCCGCGAGATCAGGCAGTCCGTCGATGGAACGAAGGTCGCGACCTACGGCGACGACGAACAACTCAAGATCTGGGACGCGGTCGGTCAGAAGGAACTCCCCTTCAAACGAGGCCCAGGCGGCCCGACCGCAGGAGAGTTCAGCATCGATGGAGGCGCGTTCTGGCTTGGGTTCGACGACGGTTCGCTCCGCCGGCACGACACCAAGACGGGCGCATACGACTCCGAGGCCATCGGCACGACGGCGCAAACAAAGGACGCTACGATCAGGGGACGGTGGCTCTACTTCCAAGGCGACGACAACTGGATCGTCGACACGCTCAACCAGACTTCGGTCAGGCGGCTCGGCTGGTACATGGAGGACTTCCGATTCTCACCGCGAGGAGAAAAAGCGAGTTGGAAGACGATCTTCGACGACGAGTACTACCTTCTCGACGTGCAGAGCGGGACCGCGCTCATGCGTTACCTCAACTGCCTGAACGCCGAGTTCACCCGCGACTCCAACTACCTCGTCACGTCGCACAAGGACGGCAGCGTCTACGCCTGGAAGACCACCGACGGCGAGATGCAGGCGGGATGGGAGGCCGCAAAGGACATACCGATACGCGACATCGCGGTCAGCCCGACTGAGGACATGGTCCTCACCCTCACCGACGACAGTTCGATCGTCAAACTCTTCAACTATCTCGACGGCGACACGAGGCTGTCCTTCGAGGCGGAGTACGGAAAGGTCCTCAACTGCGCGTTCTCGAACGACGGGAAACTCTTCGCCGTCGTGTGCGACAACGGCTTTGGCGTCTGGTCGGCGACCGACGGCGAACTGGTCACTGGACAAAAGACGGAGATCGAGGGAGAGTGCGAAGTCGTGTTCTCCCCGGACAACAAGTGGGTCTCGATCAAGAAGCCCGTGGGACTCATCGTCGTCAACGTCGTCGCCGAGACGCTTGCCGACATCGACGACACCGTGTTCTCGGTCGTCACGTGGACGCCGCAAAGCATCCTCGTGCTCGGTGAGAAGAACGCGATCTACCTCCTCAACCCCAACGGGTCGGTGTTCGGAAACGCGATCAAGGTCGTCGAGGACGTCAGTTCGATCAACTTCAACGAAGACGGCTCACGCATGCTCACCACCGACCCGTGCGACGGTGTCGTCGTCTGGAAGGTGCCCGCGACCGCCGAGGACGAGTTCGTGCGGCTCGGGAGTTTCATGCAGATGAGCCACGACACGGAGAACATCTGGCTCTGCACCGACCGGGACGGACGCTACGACGCCACCGACCCCGCCAACGTCACCGGCGCGCACTACGTGTTCGAGTGGACCGGCGGATTGGAAACGATCGCCGTCGAGCAGTTGAAGGACCGCTTCTACGAGCCCGGCCTCCTCGCCAAGATCCTCGGCGCGGACGAAGAGCAGCCCCGCGCAGTCCCCACCCTCGACGCCCTAAGGCTCTATCCCAACCTCACCGTCACGCGCGCTCGTTCGGGCGCGCTGCGCATCGGGGTCGAAGAACGTGACGAGGGCGGCGTCGGCGTCCTGCGCCTGTGGGTCAATGGCAAACTCGTCAGCACGCGCAACGATCCACCAGGCTTCTTCGAGATCGACGCCTCTGTTTTCGACCGCTTCCTGTTGCCGCAGAACCTTTTGCCCGAAGGCCAGGGCAACCTCGTGCGGGTCACGGTCACGAACAAGTCAGGAAACCTGGAAAGCCCGCCCGTCACCCTCGATGTCGGAGTTCCCACAGACCTCAAGCCGCCTGAGGTGCGCCTCTTCGCGCTCTTCGTCGGCATTGGTGACTACGTTGGGACGACAAAGGACCTCACCGCCCCTGCGAACGACGCGCGAGACCTCGAACGCGCCATGAAGACCGTCGCAGAGAGGCTACTGCCAGGTCGCGTGTTCTCGACCCTTATCGCAACCGAGGCAGGGAAGCCCAAGCCCACACGCGATCAGATCGTGCAGTGGTTCGCAGACGTCTCGACCAAGGCGACATCTAGCGACATCGTCGTCGTGTTCATGGCCGGCCACGGCGTCAACCAGATCGCGGGCGCGCAGGACTACTACTTCCTGACCGCCGAGGCCGACCCCTCCTCCGTCGGAGCGCTCACCGCGACGACCGCCGCGATCAGCGGCAAAGAACTCGCCACGATGCTCACAGGCATCCCTGCGTCCAAACAGGTCGTCATCCTGGACACGTGCCACAGCGGCGCGTTCTCGTCGCGCGCGTTCGCAGAGAGGTCGATCGCAGGCGACTATCGCCGCGCGTGGCAGTCGATCCGCGACGCGACGGGAACGTGGATGCTCGCGGGCTCCGCGTCGGACCAGCTCAGTTACGAGTCGTCGAACATCGGTCATGGAATGCTGACCTACTCGCTGCTTGAAGCCATCGATTCTGCGAGTGCGAAGGGCCTGCGCCAGTCCGAGAGCGGCGAACTCTACGTCGACGTGGAGAGGTGGCTCGACTACGCGGTCGGCCGCGTCGAGTCGCTCAAGTTCGAAGTCGGCGTCTCGGGCGTGCAGCGACCGCAGCTCGCACGCTCGGGCAACGCCACGTTCCCGGTCGGCGTGATGTCCTCAGACCAGCGCGGGTTCATCGGCTTGAAGGCGCCGCGACCGATCCTCATCGTCGGCCAGTTCGACCAAGACCGCGAAGACCCGCTCCGCATCGAGTCGCTCCTCGCCACGTCGCTGAAGACCGACGAGTCGGTCGCCGTCTGGACGGACGTCTCCTCGCACCCGCGCGCGTACTACCTGACGGGCTCGTACACACAGGCAGGCGGCACGATCACCGTCACGGTCTATCTGCAGTACTTCGGCCAAGGCCGCGACCGCAAGACGCTCGAAAAGTTCACGATCGAGGCAAAGAGCGCGAGCGAGGCCGTCGCGAGCATCGCCAAGAAGGCGACGGAACTCATGAAGACCACCAAACTCCCCGACCCCGACGTCATCAAGACCGGCGGAGGATAGGAGTTCCTTAAAGCGATCGTCATCCTGAGCAAGCCTGCCCTGAGCCTGTCGAAGGGTCGAAGGATGAACGGT
>CAZGXW010000028.1:0-32155 GCA_964529975.1 uncultured Fimbriimonadaceae bacterium | reverse complement strand
TGCAAGTCGTACTGGTGACGGGCGTTTGCGCTGTCCTCGCCGCAGTGCTCTTCCCAGTTTTCGCCCAGTCGAAAGTGGCTGCCAAAAAGAGTATGGATGCTATGGAGGTCGATGCTCCTGCGGCGTCTTTGAGCGACAATGCGCTGAAAGAGCTCGACGCCGAATCGCGGTCACGAGAAGTGTACGGTTATGATGATGGGTTGACGCAGCTGCGGGGTGCGCCCTCTGAGGATCCCAGTTTCAACAGAACTGAAGGGACGACTGGTGTCGGTGGTTTCTCACCGGGGCTTGCAAACGAGTCGATGCCTCCTGCGGACGCAAAGGACAGAGTCAACCTCCCCCAAGAGACCGAAGAACTCTTTCAGACCAACAGCAGGCTCCTGATCAAAGACGCGACATTCACGGTCGAGGTGCCAGACGTCAAGAAGTCCGTCGACGAGGCCTCCAAACTCGCAAAGTCGATGCGCGGATACGTCGAATCGACCTCGGTCTCCGACGGCGACGGGTCGACCCGGACCAGCGCCTACGTGGCCATCCGCGTCCCGCAGGTGCGCTTTGAGGAGACGGTCTCGCAACTCCGCAAGTACGGCGAGGTCAAGTCCGAGAACAGCAGCGGGGAGGACGTCACGGCTCAGGTCGCAGACATCGATGCCCGTGTTCGAACGCTCAAAACCGAGGAAGAGACGCTCCGCACGATCTTGGGCCAGGCCAGGAAGGTCGGAGAGGTCATCGAGATTAACGACCGCATCAGCCAGGTCCGCCAGCAGATCGAGTCCTACGACGCCCAGAGAAAGACCCTAAGCCGTCTCGCCGCACTGAGCACGATCACCCTGACGTTCGTGGAAGAGCGAAAGGTCGACGAAGAGCCGGTGCCCACAGATTGGTTCGACGAGACCAAGGTCTCGGCCATCGTCATGCTCAAGGGCATCGGCAAGTTCCTCGCCCAGGCCGCCACCTTCCTGTTCATCCTCTCTCCAGTCTGGGTACCTGTGCTCCTCGTGGCCCTCTGGATACGCCGCAGGTCCCTCGCCCCAGCCAGGTAGGGCGACGCCAGGCTCGGGACTAGGGGGCCAAGGGCCCCCCCCCCGTGCCATAATCTGCCTCTAACGCCCACCCCCGGCCAGACCGGACCAGGTGAAACCCAAGCGGAAAAGGCTACAAGCATGGCGACATACCGAGGAAGAAAGTCAGACATCAGCCGTAAAGTCGGCTTCAACATCTGGGGCAAGCCCAAGTGCCCTTCGACAAAGCGCCCGTTCAAACCGGGCCAGCACGGCCCTGATCAGCGTCAGGACAGCCGCCAGTCAGAGTTTGGCGAACAGTTGCTGGCCAAGCAGGTCATCAAGCGTTACTACGGAATGCTCGAGAGGCAGTTCCGGAACACGTTCGAGAAGGCCCACCGCATGCACGGCAACACCGGTCTCAACTTCTTGAGGCAATTGGAGCTCAGGCTCCAGACCGCCGTCTACCGGCTTGGCTACGCGAACACTGTGTTCCAGGCTCGACAGATGGTCAGCCACGGCCACATTGAGGTCAACGGCAAGCGCGTCAACGTCCCGAGTTACACTCTGAAGGTCGGGGACGTCGTCCGTGTCCGCGAGAACGAGACCGCGCGAAACATCGCAAAGCGCAACCACTACGAAGGCGCGGCGGTTCCGGTCTACATGGAGCCCAACGTCCAGGACTTCAGCGGAAAGATCATCGCCCTCCCCGAGAGGGACGATTTCCCAGAGTTCTTCGACGAGCAGAAGGTCGTCGAGTTCTACGCCCGCTAACTGCCAGGTTCGGGCTGGCCTAGCCAGCCCGAACTGTCTCCGATTTGTGCCAATCTAGGCTAATCGCTGCCGTCATTGGCAGTAGGAGACAGGATGAAGTTACGCACCCTCGCCCTGATGGCGGCGGCCCTCGTCGCTAGCGTCGTTTTTGCCGCTGGCGATCCTGACGAGGCTATCCAAGCCATCAACAAGTACCGCACGGACACTCTGACCAAGGCCCGAGAAGCAGGCCAACAGGTCAATATCGTCGAACTCAACAACAAGGTCAAGGAGATGGCCCTCGAAGCGATCAAGGGCGTCGACCCGATGCACGTCGAGGCTAAGAAGGCCTATTCGTGGGCCCAGCTCTTCAACATGGCGCAGAAGTACGAGGATATCCACATGCTTTGCGACATGTACATGACCACAAAGCCGAACGAGGCCCTCACTTTCCAGGCCCACTACCTGTGCCTCCAGTCGTTCGCTGCGATGGGCAAGTACGAAATGGCGCCGGACACGCTGAAGGAGATGGCATTTCCGACCGTCATGAACGCCTATAGCGCGACCATGTACGCAGCCAACACCTTCGCTCCTGGTCTGGGCCGGGCGAAGAAGTATGGCGAAGCCTACGCCATGCTCGACGACCTGGAAGCCAGGCTCCCTGCTAGCGACGCGGACGCGAACAACCAGCGATACCTCGACTCAGCCAGGGCCGCGATCGCCAGCGCGAACGCCAACCTGATCAAAGAAGAGAAAGGAATCGACGCCGCGGTCAAGTACCTCGAGAACAAGGTCAAGTACGCAGGCAGCGACAGCCTGAAGGCTGCGATCAACAGCGCCTCGCGCTCGATGACCTTTGAGGTCAAGCGCAACGCCCTGATTGGCGCGGACGCCCCAATGTTCCCAGTCGAGCGCACCTACGGTGAGTTCAAGGACTTCGCTTCGCTCAAGGGCAAGGTCGTCATCATCGACTTCTTCGCACACTGGTGCGGCCCGTGCATCGCGTCCTTCCCGGACGTCCGCAAGATGTACGACGAACTGAAGCCGCTCGGCCTAGAGATCGTTGGTGCGACCACGTACTACGGCTACTACAAGACCGAGAACACCCAGGCACGCGACATGCCCAAGGATACGGAGTTCGCACGCATGGGCGACTTCATGAAGGACCACAAGATGAACTGGCCGGTGGTGTACAGCGACCGGTCGCTGTTCGACACTTATGGGGTCACGGGCATCCCGACCACGTTCCTTGTGGGACGTGACGGGAAGGTCCACTCCTTCCACGTCGGCTACTCGGCGGAGTCGTTCAAGGCGTTCCGCGCCGAGGTCGAGAAACTGCTGAAAGAGAAGCACTGAGAAGTGCTAGAACCTGGGGCCCCTCGCTCCAAAGCGAGGGGCCCTGTTTTGTCGAACCCATTCGGCCTAACTGGCAATAACTCCATGAACCCGGCAACCGTCCAAAGACACGGACACGAGAGGAAACACGAATGAGCCTTATTGCAGCGATGGTGCTCGCCACGACGGCCAAGCCCGGCGACACCGAACTCACCATCTACAACCAGGGGTTTGCCCTCGTCAAGGAGCAGAGGCTCCTTGAACTCAGGAGCGGTATTCAAGAGGTCAGAGTCGAAGACGTCGCCCAACTGATCGAAGTCAACAGCGTCGGCATCCGGTCGCTGAGCCAGGCTGGCAGTTTCAGTGTCCTTGAGCAGAACTACCAGTACGATCTAATCTCTCCAGCGGCCATCCTAAACAAGGCGGTAGGGAAGCAGATCACCTTCAACCGCGTCTTTCCCGACGGTCGCGTCGAACGACTGACCGGAACCTTGCTGAGCGCCCCGACGGCCGTCGTGGGCAATGCCAGCGGGGGAAGCAACCAGACCTGGCAAGGCATGGTCATCCAGACCAACGACGGGCGGATCATCTTGAACCCGAGCGGTGAGATCGAGGTCGCCTCGATCCCGGAGGGCCTCATAAGCAAGCCCAGCCTGCTGTGGCTGCTCAACTCTCAGCGCCAGGGCCCCAACACGATCGAACTGAGCTACCTGACCCAGGGCATGACTTGGAAGTCTGACTACGTGCTCAACCTTGATCAGGCTGGCAGATTGGGCGATGTGAAGGGCTGGGTCACGCTGACGAACAACTCAGGTGCGTCCTTCACCGACGCAAAACTCAAACTTTTGGCCGGCGAGGTGTTCCGCGTCCAGCCTTCGTTCGGCGGTGGCCGGGGTGGGGCCCCCGAACTCGCCATGCGTGCGGCGGCAAAGGACGAGTTCAGCGAGGAGCAGTTCGCCGACTATCACCTATACACCCTTCAGCGCCCAGCGACCGTGCGTGACCGTGAGATCAAACAAGTCTCGCTCCTCGAGGCGATCAATGTGCCTGTGACCAAAAAGTTGGTGATCGACTCGATGAGGATGTACGGTTTCTACCGGCCCAACGAGGGTCAGATCGGTGTCGGTGACATCAAGCCGCTCGTGTTCATCGAATTCAAGAACGACCAGGCCAGCAACCTAGGCATGCCGCTTCCCATGGGGACGGTCAAGGTCTTCCAGCGGGACAGCACGGGCTCGCTCCAGATGCTAGGCGAGGCCAGCATCAACCACACACCGCGAAACGAACAACTGTCGCTGCCCATCGGACGAGCGTTCGACGTCGTTGCCTCACGCAAGAGGACGGAGTTCCGATGGCTCGGCAACTCGCGGTCGGGAGCGATCGAGACCTTTGAGATCGAGGTCCGCAACCGCAAGGAAACGGCCGAGACCGTGCACGTGTTCGAGCGGTTTGGCGGAGAGTGGACGATCACCCAAAAGAACGCCGAGTTCACAAAACTCGACGCGCACACCGTGGACTTCGTCCTGACGCTACAGCCGGACGAAGTGAAAAAGATCGTCTACACGGTCGAGACCCGATGGTAGGACCCTAAGCCTGGACGCCCTTCTTGTCGCGCCAGTGCGATAGGGCGGTGATGAGCGCGGAGACGCTGACGTCCTCCGCGCTCTTTCCAATTCGGGTCACCGACTCGCCGGTCAGTTCCTGGCGAGCCTTCATGGCTCCAGTAAACGTCGAACGGTACTTTTCGCTGACGGCGTCGTGGATCGCACCGAGTTCTCGGTCTTCTACGAACACACCATGGCAACTTGGGCAGGAATCCACCTTTGCAGGCTGGTCGTAGGCGTACTTGTGTGTCTCTAGGGCAGCATTACAGCGGGGGCAGTGCCTGAAGTTGCCCGTGCCCGTCACGATCTCCAACTCGGGCAGGTGCATCTCCTCGAGGGTGTCGAGAGCGTCGGGCGCCGTGTCGATCAACGTGGCCAATTCGCCGTCGTCGAACCAGATGCCGGCGCACTGCGGACAGACGTCCAGGTTCAGCCCCATGAACGAGGTAGGGGACATATCGACCTGACAGACAGGGCAGACCAACGCCATACAGGGAGTTTATCAGAGAAGCAAGCCCAAAGGGCGGATAGGGCGCCAGGAGAGGGTGTTCCTCCTTCCCCTGGCCGCATGCTCTACTTGACTCTGCTGACCTTCGTGCTGACCTGCTGGGTCATGGTTCCCATGCCAAAGTCAATGTCCGAGTTCATGAGTCCTTCGCTCTTGCTAAGGAATCCGGTCGCGGTCTCGATGAAGCTTGTCGTGTCCGACTGCAGTTTGACGGTCGCGTTCATGTCTCCCGCCGGTGACGCAATGGCCATCGTGACGGTGCCGGCCAGTTTGATCTTGACCTTCACATTGCGCTTGCCCTCGACGTCTTCAAACCCAACGACCTCGTAGTCTGCAGGGATCTTGCCGTTGACGGCCGTGATCATCTCGTTCGTACCGAACAGTTTCGAGGCGTCGAGCACGGTGTTCCACTTTGATCCGACCTTGATGCCTTCCTTGGGGAAGGACACGCCCATGTAGCCGGTCGCCTGCGTGGCTTTGAGGCTGCCTTCCATCATCTGCTTAGTCATCGGATCCATGTTCGCCGCGTTTGCAAAGGCGAAGTTTCGGGTCATTCCCGACTCGTCGACGTCCAACTTGATGACGAGGCCCTTCATGCTATCGAGGTTTGCGCCCATCATGTCGGCCTGTTCGCCGGTCGACTTGATCTCGTCAGTCTTGATGTTGAGTGTCGTCCACCCGTCCTTCTGGCTCTCGACGGTCGTCGTTTGGGTCGTCGTCGTTCCCATCTCCATGGACTGTCCCATGATGTCCATGCGTGTCGTGACGTCCGTCTTGTACTTCAGGACGGTGTCCTTTGCGAACTTGAGTTTGATGACGTCGGCGTCTTGGCCCGCGGCAACGACGGCGACAAATGCGACGGTGGCGAGGCCCACAGCGATGAGGGTCTTTTTGGCTTTCATGACTTGCTCCTGCCCTTATTGTATCTCGGGCAGGGCAGGGGTCAGACGGCCAGTTGGAGCCGTTTGCCCAACTCTAGCGAGTCGGCAGGCTTGAGCCTGCCCCAAATCTCAAGAAGTTGAGGCAGGCTTCGCTCGAACGCCTCGACGACCCTTGGATCGAACTGGGCCCCGCCGTTGACCACGATCTCCTTGACGGCGGCATCCCACTCCCAAGCCTTCTTGTAGCGCCGGTGCGACAACAGGGCGTCGAAGACGTCGGCTACGGCCGTGACGCGCGCCTCGATCGGAATCTCCTCCTGACGGAGGTGGTAGGGATATCCGCCCCCGTCCCATCGCTCGTGGTGGCTGAGCGCGATCCTCTGGGCAGTCTGTAGAAGTTCGCTGTCACCGTTGGCAAGGATCTGGGCGCCAATGATCGTGTGCAGTTGCATCTTCTTGCGCTGGCCTTCGGAGAACACGCCGTCGAAGAGAACAATGTCGTCCGGCACACCGATCTTGCCCACGTCGTGCATCGGGGCGGTAAGGCGGATGCGCTCGCATGTATCTTCGTCGAGGCCGTACTCCTTGGCAAGGACATACGAGAACTCAGCCACCCTGTTCACGTGCGCGCCGGTCTCGTCGTCGCGCCATTCGGCAGCGATGGCTAGGCGCCTGATGATCTCTCGCTGCGCCTTTGCCTTCTCCTCGTTTGCGGAAATCAGTTTGCGGGTCTGCTGTCGAATCATGTAGAACAGCAGCAGTGACGTCACCACGACGAAGGCTAGTCCCTTTTCAATCTGAATTATCTCGAACTCAGGTTCTGCCCCAGTCACACTGGCGGCGATCCGGTCAGACACGATAATGTAAGCGGACGCGACCAGGAAGTACGAAATGGCCGTGCGGAAAGCGATGCCATTCGCCTTGTCCTTGCCCCAAGGCCCCAAACTCGGTGCTTCTCTGTCCATCAGTGGTCTTAGTGGAGTTATCGGTCATGTTTGGCCCAAGGACAGGGCCGGGGGGACTTCTGGTAGGTTCGGTTGAACCAGGATGAAACCTGCATTAACTGGGTGAGAACTCACCACCTGTGCATGATTTGATTGACACTTTTGACCGCTGAATGAGGTCTAATACCGTTGAGCAAAGTCCTCGGAGACGAGGCAAACAATGTTCTCCTTAGGGGGGAGACACATGAAGGATGAGAGACACATAGACCTGTTCGGGCGCGTGTGCGCGCGCGCCAATGCCATCGAAGTCACGGACTTCAAGACTGTACAGTGCCGGCACCTCTTCGCCTATTTGGCGATGCATCCGGACATCGACCATCCCCGCGATCGACTGATCCGCGCGATCTGGCCCATGCACATGGATGGATCGGCAAGAAACCGGCTCAGCGTCGCGCTCTACCATGTCAAGAAGGCGCTCGACACCATCGATCCAGCGCTGGCGGATTCGATCACCTCGCGTCGCTCGACCGTTCGATTGGACTCCAGTGCTGTCACGATCGACCTCCAGGAGTTTCGTCGGAGCGTTATGGAGGCGCGTGCCGCAACAACTGACGCTGAGCGACGCTTCCTGTATGAAAGGGCCGTGACATTCTATCGCGGCCCGCTGATCCCGGACGTGTCTGCAGAGTGGACTATCGCCAGACAGACTGAGAGTTCTGAGATGTTTCAGGAGGCTACGGTGTGGCTTGCTGGTCGATTGCACAACGACGGCATGCCTGACCAGGCCGTGTCCTTGCTTAGCAGGTCGCTCGATGTCGAGCCCTTCAGCGAGGGTGCGACAGAGATGCTCACCAATTGGTACGTCCAGAGCGGCAAGTACGAACTTGCAGTCTCCTGCGCAAAACGGTTGCGGAGGGCGCTTGCGGTCCAGGGCCGCGCTCCCAGCCGGCCGATGCTCGACCGGATCGACGAACTGAACGTCATCCTCGCCGATCGGACGAAGGCCGTCGTGTTCGCCGACGAGACCGTCGTGACCGTCTTGGCTTGTTCTGGGATCACAGCAAGGGCGTTTGAGCAATCGGTCAGGGGACAGGGTGGCAGGCTTTCGCAAGATGGGAAGTTCGGACTGTTCACGAATCCTCTGATCGCACTGGAGGCCGCACGAGCCGCCATGATCGACGAGCCCGACTCGAGGGCGTTCCTCTTCACAACGATCCTCGGCCCGCACGACCCGATTCCGTCGGTCGCGACCTCAGGGCTGAAATCGACTCCCGGCCCGGGCGTCTTTGGTTCAGACTGCTTCGCGTGCTTAGCCCGCATGCGCGGCATCGATGTCCGGGAGGACGTCACCAGGGGTATCCGCCTGTGGAGGGTGACAATGTGAGGGTTGGCCCGGGCGGAGGGACTCGAACCCCCGACACCCAGTTCCGAAGACTGGTGCTCTAATCCACTGAGCTACGCCCGGGCAAGGCGATTAGGGTACCAGGAAGCAGGTTGAGGGATGGGGACTGGTTAGAGGGCGTCCCGCCAGTAGACGATCCGCACCCGCTCGTTTGCATAGTCGAACGTGACGCGAAAATCGCGGAAGAACCGGAATCCTAGGTTGCCATAGGGCATCTTGTCCAGGATCTCGACCGTCGGTTTGGAGAGGGTGGTCTTTGCGACCTTGATATCGCCGGAAAGTTTGCCGCTAAGTACGAGGAACTCGGCAACTACCGTCCTTGCCATGCCTACAGGTTGAGGTTCGCTCTCGAATGCGGACTTTCCAAGCATCGTGCCCGGAAGCGCTATGAAGAAGGGCGAACCGGTGTCAAGGTGGAAGAAGGTCGGAGTTCCTGCAACATCGATCTTTACTCCGGCAATTCCGTTGCGTTCCTCGTATCCCATGACGTGGATGTCGTCTGGCTCTGGCAGGCTGCCCGGCTGCACCACGAGTTGCCTCTGTCGGTAGTCAAAGGTCACCAGGTACCCGCTGAAGTCTTGGGCGCTAATGATCCCGTCGGCGCGAATATGGCGCATCAGGTCGCGGTCCATGATTCCTACCGCGCCAACGCCAAAAAACTTCAGGTCCTTGATACGAAGTTCGCGGATGCGATGAATGGGTGCCCTGATCGAGGTGAATGAGTTCGGGGCACCGACCAGGATTGAGCCGGCGTTCGGAAGCCGCAACCTCTCCGCCAAGTCGGCGCTCACCATCGTCTTGGACGCGCCAGTGTCGACCACGAACTTGAACGGCCCATCGCCGTTAATGAAGACGTCGATGATCGGACGCTCGGTGGACAGGTCGACGGGAACGATAGTCGCCTCTGGAGCCTGGCCAAAGGCGTATCCAGCCGTGCATATCAGTGCGGCCGTCAAGGCGGTCAGAATCTGCCTCCTCACCCTGTCAGTTTGGACGACGTGCCACCGTGCAGGGTTCTACCCTTGGCTCGTCAGACTGCGAAGATCTTCTACAAATCCTGGGTAGGAGGTTGAAATCGAGTCTGCGTTCTCGATCCTGGTCTCTCCCTTTGCGATGAGACCTGCGACGGCGAACGCCATGCCGATCCTGTGGTCGCCCCTTGCGTCCACAACCTTGCCTTCCAGCGGGGTCGGTCCGATCACGCTAAGCCCGTCGTCGTACACCTCGACCTTTGCACCCATCGCCGCCAGGTTGGAGGCGACCGTCTCGATACGGTCGGTCTCCTTGACCCGCAGTTCTTGAGCGTCTCGGAACACCGTTCGTCCCACGCACTGGGTGGCGATCACGGCGAGAACTGGAATCTCGTCGATGAGACGCGGAACGAGGTCTCCCTTGACCTCGAACGCCTCCAAGCCGTCCTTGTACTGCACAGCGATTGTCGAGACCGGCTCACCCATTTGATCGCCTTGAGGCTGCACACCAATGGTTGCACCAGCGCTCGCCAAGACCTCGAGCACGCCCGTCCGCGTCGGGTTTGTTCCAACATCCCGAAGCACAACAAATGACCCTGGCACGATCGACGCAGCACAAAGCCAGAACGCGGCGCTAGAAACGTCCGCAGGGATCGAGACATCAAACCCATCAAACGCCTGGCCTCCTTTCACTCCCAGCGCTCCGCCTACTTCTTCGATCTGAACCCCCAGCGACGCAAGCATGCGCTCGGTGTGGTCGCGGCTCTTACTAGGCTCGCTGACCCAAGTCTCACCCTCAGCCATCAGCCCTGCTAACAAGACTGCGCTCTTGACTTGGGCGCTTGCAACGGGCGATTCGTAGCGCACGCCTCGCAAGTTCTTTCCGCGAATCGTCAGCGGGGCGGTTTCGCCGTCAATGTCTGCTCCCATCATCCTAAGCGGTTCGATGACCCGACCCATCGGTCGGCGCGAAAGCGACTCGTCGCCCGTCAATCGGGCCTCGATTCCAGGCAGTCCAGCGAGGACCCCAGCAAGGAGTCGCATCGTTGTGCCGCTGTTGCCGCAATCGAGGTCTCTGCCCGGCTGGGATGGGAACCCGGAAGGATCGACGCGGACTGATCCGTCAACGTCTGTGAACTTTGCTCCAAGCGCGCTAAGGATCGCGCGCGTGCCTTCGCAGTCCTGTCCCCGCAATGGGCCGTGGACGGTGCTGGGAGTCCTTGCAAGGGCCGCAAGAATGTAGGCCCGATGGGTGAGCGACTTGTCACTTGGCGGGCGGAGTGTCCCCCGCAGCGGCGGAGACTTGCTGACGGAGAGCACCACAACCGACTATTGTGCCAGACCGCGCAACTTCTCGCGGGCCTGCCGTTGAAGCTCGCCGTACTTGGCAAAGTCGCCCAACCGCAAGGCTGCGTCCGCCTGGTCGAGAAGTTGGAGCGCTTCGCGCACGGCCTGTTTGTCCGCCGTTTCGACGGTCGGCCTGTTGAGGTCTTCGACCCCGCTCGGCAGGAGGGACTGCCTTGGCGCCTGGCCGAACAGCTTCTCTAATGCTTCTTCATAGGTGTTTCCGACGACAACGCGGTTCTGCAGGCCGAGCACGACCTTTCTGAGTTCTGGAATGGGTCGTGCGCGGCTCTCGAGGAACAGCGGCTTGACATAGAGCAGGCTAGAACCGACGGGAATAACGAGCAAGTTGCCCGGGACGATCGACGACTGGTCGTTGTTGAACTGCCGATTGATATCCGCCACGATCGGGTCTTGGTTGAACTTCGACTCCATTTGGTAGGGGCCTTGGGTTTGCGTGTCTCGCGGGAAGCGAAACACCGTTACTCGCCCATAGTTCTCAGGATCGCAGTGTGCGGCCATCCACCCGATCATGTTGTTCCGTTCGTTCGGGGAGAACGGACGGATCAGCATAAACCCGTCTTGCGTCTCGCCAGGAACCCGCATATGGACGTAGTACGGCTCGACGCGCTTTCGCAGGCCGTCTGCGCCGATCTCAAGCGAAACCTGCCACGCGTCTTCGTTGCTCAGGAACTTCACGGGGTCCGTTACGTGGTACTGCGCCATGACTTCGCTTTGGGCTGCGAATAGGCCTTCCGCGTATCGAAAGTGCTCGCGAACCTGGTCTGGCACCTCTGCGCCAGGTCGGATAAGGCCAGGAAAGACCTTCATCCAGGCGCGCAGCACGGGCTCGTCCTCTTCGATCGCGTAGGCGCGCATATCGCCGGAGTAGGCGTCTACCGTGATCTTGACGCTGTTCCTAACGTAGTTGATGCCGTTCGTAAAGTCGCTGTACGGAACCATGTCGCTCACCGTGTAGGCGTCTATGATCCAGACCACGCGGCCGTCGATGAGGGCGATGTACGGATCGGAGTCGAACGAGAGGAACGGATAGACCTTGCTTGCCCTGTCGATGATGTCGCGATGAAACACGAGCCGCGACTCTGCCGTGATGTCCTTGGTTGTATAGAACTTGATGTCTCCGTTCAGGGTGGAGAAGGCGAACTTTGCCAGGGCGCCGCTGATTGGGATTCCCCTATCGCCGGTCCAGTTGTGCACCGCCTCCGGATCGCTCGGATAGTCGAACTCGGCCAACTTGGTCTTCAGAAGCACGTAGCCGTTCTTCTCCTGCGAGCCTTCCGGATAGTGGCCGAAGTACGTGCGCTGCTCGTTCAACGGAAAGAGAGTCCCTTGCACTGGCGGGAAGTTGCTCAGCCAGTAGTTAGGCTGTCCACTGTCGATCGACTCGTTTGCTGGGGCTATCACGACGCCAAATCCGTGCGTATAGCGCAAGTACTGGTTCTGCCAACTGCGGTGTCGCTGGTCAAGCCCGTTGTTGCTGATGTCGCGAGGCGCAAGCATGACCATGCGCTGCTCGCCCCCGATGGTGTACCGGTCGACGTCGACATCGTAGAACGTGTAATAGGGCCGCAACGACTGTCGTTCGTCGAACACTTTGCGCAGCACGTTCGGATCCCACAGCCTCATTGATTTGAGCGTGGACTGCGCTTGCTTCACCTCGTCGGCAGTAGGCTCGGCCTTGACGGCGAAGTCGCGAACTTCGAACCTGTCCAAGCCATAGGCGAAGCGAGTGCTTTCGATCGCCCGCTTTGCAAACGGAGGCTCCAATGTCAGCGAGTTCGGAGCAACGGTGAACTGTTGGATGTACCCAGGCACGAACGCGAAGAGCACAAGTCCAGCAAGCAACAGGAGAGGAACGCCAAACCCCAGAGCACGCCAGGGTTTGCCAGCCTTGCCATTGATCATGGCGAGCAGGCCGACAACAGCAGTCGCGACGCCCAGGACGGCATAGTACTGCACGACCTTGCTCTGTGCGTAGCCTGGGCCGACGAACTGTGGACCCTCGGCGACACCCATGAGGTACTTCATCAGGTACAGCCTCGCGCCGAAAGCCATGAGTCCGAGCCCGGCGAGCACGGAGAGGTGCATGCGCATCGCTCCCTGTGGCAGTTGAACGCGTGCGACCTTTGCGAGCCCCCGAGTGCCCAGATAGCCTGCGAGCGTCAAGACGAACGCGATTGCGAGCACGGCTACGGAGACGTCTGCGACCGTCTTGAACCAGGGAAGTTTGAACACGTAGAAGCCGATGTCGATGTTGAAGAGCGGGTCTTTGCGCCCGAACTCGACAGCAGCTGTGGATGCCCAGAATTCCTTGTAGGCTCCACCCAAAGTGGAGGCGACTCCAAGCGCGACGACGATTGCGGCCGCAGCCGCGAGCAGCCTAGCGAACTTCTGGAGCGCGGCCAGAACGTTTGCAGCAGCGCGGGAGTTCTCGTCTTGCGGCACGGCGTCGTAGACCGCTTGCGATGAGAGCGAGACCCTGGCATTGAGATAAATCGCCAAGAAGGCGACGATCAGGCCGACCGTCCACAGGGCGGCTTGAGTCTTGACTGCCTTCGCAAAGACCTCTGGCTGACGAGCATCGTGCGTGTACCACAGCCAGTCGGTGTAGATCCCTAGCAGAGTCTTTCCAGAGGCCAGCAGGATCAAGACGACGGCAAAGAGCACGACCATCCTCGCCCCGGAACCTAGCCCTGACCGGTCTCCTCGCTTGTTCATTGCTACCAGTTTCGCTTAAGTTGGTCATACGGGGCCGGGAGGGACTTCGTTGTCTCCCTGGTACCCTTAAGGCGTGGCAGAGACGTCCAAGTCTCGTATGGCAAGCAGCGACGTTTCCTTTGAGAAGCTCGCCGAGGTGCGTTTGCGCGAGCATGGGCTTCGGATCACGTCGGCCCGCATGTCGATTATCCAAGCGCTTGCCAGGGCCGAGACGCCGCTTTCTCCCCACGGGATCTACGAATCGGTCAAGCAGGGTGGCGGCACCCTCGACCTAGTCAGCGTGTACCGGGTCCTTTCTGCGCTGACCGAACTCGGCCTCGTGCATCACATCGGGGTCGTCGATGGATACGTCGCCTGCACGTTTGGAAAGGAGCACGGCAAGGAGACTCAGCACGTGGTCTGCGGCTCTTGTGGCCACGTTTGGGAACTGCCCCTGGCCGAGGGAGTCTACGAGGCTACCAAGAACCTGCTGAAGCGGAAGGGCATCCGCGCCATGACGATTAAGATCGAGATCACCGCGACCTGCCAGTCGTGTGCAAAGCACTGACCGTTTTTGAAAAAGACTTGCAATAGCGAACTTTTGGCGGGTATTACCCTGCCAAGACCATGTTCACTGTCGCTGGACTAGGAGCCGCGCTCGCCGTCGCGAGCATGCCGCTGTCCCCGTTGGACCGTCCTTTCGAGCTTGCGCCGCGAGTCCAAGGTCAGAACGCCTTCAACCCTGATATGAGCCTTGTGTTCAACTTCGGGGCTCGACTGTCGGACTCGATGTCGCCGCCAAACCGTCGGGCTGCCATGCGAGAGATCGAATGGGGCATCGCGGCTGACGTCGACCCCTACCTGAGAGCCGAGGCATACATCGCGTTTGCAAACCCCCTGGACGAGGACGAGGGTGAGGTCGAGGTCGAAGAGGCGTTCGGCTCGTACACTGGGCTGGCGGCAGGGCACGATTTTCGCATTGGCAAACTGGCCGGCGCATTGGGGAGGGTCAATCGCAACCACGTCGACCAACTCGATTTCTTCGACTATCCGTTCATCGTCACCGAGGTGTTCGGCGAGGAAGGGCTCAGGGCCCCTGGCGTCAGTTGGGCCTATCTCTTTCCGGGAGACAGGTTTAGCGAGATCACAGTCGAAGCGCTCGTGCCGGAGGACGGGCCCTTGTTCGTGGGGAGCGACACTGGAAAGCCCGTGTGGATCGGCCATTACCGGACGTTCTTCGACTTCTCACGAGATTGGAGCGGTCAGTTGGGATTCACTTACGGGACTGGGCCGATGGATGGAGGAACCACGAGCATCTATGGCGCCGACTTTGTTGCGAAACTCCGTCCTGAAGGTACGGCGAACCAGATGGTTTTTGAGAGCGAGGCGTATTGGTACGAAGCAGGCGCCGCTGGCTCAGATCTGCAACACGGACACTTCGCCTCTCTCGCGTACCAACTGACTCAACGATTGTGGCTGGGGGCCCGGTACGACAAGGTGCAACTGGTCGATGGTTCTGACACGCTGCGAGCCTATACGACCGGTCTCACCATGAAACTGAGCGAGTTCCAACTCGTCAGACTCGAACTTCAGCGTCAAGACTGGAGGTTTGGGTCCGACCGCACCCAACTTATGTTCCAAGTGCAATTCCTGATTGGGCCGCACAGGGCGCACAAGTACTGAGGCAAATGTGAGACGAGTCATTCTGCTTGCTGTCATTGCGCTGGCTGCTGGTGTCCGTGCAAACCTCGATGTCGTCACGACTACGGAAGACCTCGCTTCGATTGCGCGCACGGTGGGCGGTGCGAACGTCAAGGTCGATTCCATCGTGAAGGGTGCAAGGGACCCCCACTTCATCGACGCAAAGCCCGGCGACATGGCGAAAATCCGCGGGGCAGACCTGTTCATCGCGGTCGGTCTCGACCTCGAGGTCGGCTACGAGTCGGCCCTCATCCAAGGGGCGCGAAACCCGAAGATTGCCATTGGAAAGCCGGGCCACCTCTACGCTTCCGTTGGGATTGGTGTGCTCGACAAGCCGACGGGCCGAGTGACACGCGCCGATGGGGACGTCCATCCCAACGGCAATCCCCACTATTGGCTGGATCCTTTCAACGCGCGCACGATCGCGCGGACGATCGCTGCTAGGTTGGGCCAACTTGATCCGACCAACAAGGCGGCGTACACCCAGCGGGGCGAGGCGTTCGTTCGGAGCGTGGACGTTGCCATGTTCGGAGCGACCGCTGTCAACGCCGTTGGCGCGGACCGACTTTGGTCGATGGCTTCTTGGAAGGGCGTGTCTGGACTCGGAGGGTGGGCAGCAAAAATGGAGCCACACCGAGGCGAGGCGATCGTCACCTATCACAAATCTTGGAACTATTTCGCAAACCGTTTCGGCCTGCGCGTCGTTGCGCATCTTGAGCCGAAGCCAGGTGTGCCTCCCACCCCCGGACACTTGGCGAGCGTCATCAGGACCGCTGGCAGCGAACGGGTCAAAGTAATCTTGCAGGAGCCGATCTACTCGAACAGGTCAGGGCAAACGGTTGCGTCACGGTCCTCTGCAAAACTCGTGGTCGCGCCCCTGAGCGTCGGGCACACGTCAGCGGCCAAGGACTACATCTCACTTATGGATTCGGTCGTGAACCTCGTGGGTGGAGCGCTCTAGACCCTATGGGTGCAGACTGGACGATTCTTCAGTACGCCGCGATTGCGGCGCTGATCATGTCGCCCATGCACGCCGCTTTTGGACTCCACATCATTCGACGAGGCGTCATCTTCATCGATCTGGCTGTCGCCCAAGTCGCCGCTTTAGGGCTCGCTCTCGGGCTGGCGAACGGCCTCGAGCCCAATACGACGGAGATCTACTTCGTCACGGTCGGTTCCGCTTTGGTTGGCGCGCTCTTGATTGCTTTGACCAGGTTCAAACTGGGGAAGGTTCCGCACGAGGCCATGATCGGCATCATCTTCGTGCTGAGTTCGGCAGCCGTGGTGATCGTCCAGCCTTACACCTCGCACGGTCCAGAACTCATGCGCGACCTCTTGGATGGGCAGATACTCCTCGTCCAGGCTCGGGAACTCTACCGGGACGGCTACATCTATGGGGCGATGGCAGTCGTTACCGCGTTCCTATGGAAGTCGTTCTGCCATCGGACCGAGAACCCTGAAGAGGGGGGTGTCAAGTCAACGGTTCTCGACTTCCTGTTCTATGCGCTCATTGGAGTGGTCGTCGCATCGTCGGTGCAGGTTGCAGGGATTCTCGTCGTCTTCACGTGGCTTGTCATGCCTGCCGTCGTAGCCACGACATGGACGAATACGATCAACCGCGCTCTGTTGGTCGCCGTGCCTTTGGCGTGGGTTGGTTCGCTCCTCGGCACGTATGTGTCGCTTAAGGCGGACAAGGAACTGGGTGGATGGCCCACTGGCGCCTCCATCGTCCTCGTGTTCGGATGCATGGTCCTGTTGAACTACGTCGTCAGGCTCTTCGTCAGGCGAGAGCCCGTGCAAGCCTAGAGTGCATTACAATATCGCCATGTTCTCGCTCGCTTTGGCGATCGTGTTGAGTCGCCCGTTTCCATTCATAGACGAGGGAAGGGATGACAAGCAACTTCAAGAGTTTCGGACGAATCTGCTGAACTCGGTCAAGTTGAAGAAGTACGACTGGGTCGTGAACCGAATCGCGGACGACATCAAGTTCTCGTTCGGTGGCGAGGACGGCAAGGACGACTTGCTGGCAATCTGGGAGACGTCTCCGAGGGCAAAGGAGGAGTTCTTCGAGGCCCTGCTTGCGGCGATGAACCTCGGAGGCCAGTTCCAGAAGTTTGACGACGAGCGTTACTTCGTCGCCCCCTATGTCTTCAGCGCGTGGCCGGAAGATCTGGACGCGTTCGAACATGTGGCCGTGCTCGGTCGCGAACGGGCGGTGTACAACGCTGCCGACGAAGCCGCGTCCGTGGTTGCCAGGCTGTCGGAGTGCATCGTCAAGGTGAGTTTCTCGGCTGACGCTGTTGAAGGCTGGCGAAACATCGCGTACGCGGACGAAAAATGGGGCTGGATCCGAGAATCGTCCACACGTTCACCGATCGCACACAGGGCGATGTTTGAGAAACGAGACGAGAACTCCTACTACCTTGTAACGTTCATCGCTGGGGATTGAAACTGGGCCAGGACACGTTCGTAGGGAATCTTATGAGGTTCAGGACTAAGATCGACTGGTGGATTGGCGTTGCGGTTGCCGTTGCTTTGGTGGCAGGGCCTGTCGTCGTAGTGGTTGCCCAGGAATGGTCGATCCTGCCCTTCACGTTGATCGCTACAGCGGTCGTGGCGCTTGTTTGCTTCCCCTGCGACTATACGCTTGCACAGGACGGCTTGCGGATAAGGAGCGGGCTGATGAGGTGGAGAATCCCCTATGATGAGATCGAGCGGGTCTATCCCACCAGGAACCCGCTGAGTTCACCGGCCTGGTCGCTAGATCGGCTGGCCATTGTCTATGGCAAGAAATGGGTGATGGTTTCGCCACAAGGCGAGCGGGAGTTCCTCTCGCGGCTCGCCAAGGCCGCTCGGCTGAGAACAAGGGGTCCAGAGTTGACCAGAGAACCCTCTAAGGCCCACTGAACAAGGCTCGTGACCCGGCGTTAGGCTAATTGGGCCCGCATAACTTAGGGCCTTGTTTGAGGCAAAGCATGAAGAGAATTCTCTCATTTGTGGTTGCGCTCGCCCTGGTGTCGTCCCTCGCGATGGCCCAAGGCGGCGGCCAGCGTGGCGGTGGCGGCTTTGGTGGCGGCCAGCGCGGATTTGGAGGTGCTAACGGCGGACCTACGATCTTGAACCGAGACGACGTGTCGACTGAACTGAAGTTGACCACGGAGCAGAAGACCAAGATCCAGGAAGCCATCCAGGCAAGCCGACCGCAGGGCGGTGGCGGAGCCGGTGGAGCAGGGGCTGGCGGTGGCGGCGGTCAACGCGGCGGCGGTGGCGCCGGCGGGCGCGGCGGCTTTGGTGGTACGCCTGAACAGCAACTGGCGCTCGACGCGAAACTTCGCGAGATCCTGAACGCCGACCAGTACAAACGATATCGCGAACTCAGCCGACAGCAGGCCGGCGGTTTCGCCCTGACCCAAGAAGTCGAGGCCAAGGAACTTGGTCTCACCGATGCCCAGAAGCAGCAACTTCAGACCATCAATGGTCAAATGCGCGAAGAGATGATGGGCATGTTCCAAGGCGGCGGCGGTGGTGGTGACATGGAGGCCATGCGCGCACAAATGACCAAGTTGCGCGAGGACTACAGCAAAAAGATGCTCGCTGTCCTTACCGCCGAGCAGAAGACCAAGTGGGACGCAAGCCTGGGCAAGAAGTTCACCTTCACCCAGCCGGGCGGCTAGTTCGGTCTATCCAGGCAGACAAGAGAAAGCGGCCCGGTCTTCGACCGGGCCGCTCTGATTTGTAGCGATAGTGACTTAGCGCTGGGCGACGAGTTCGGCCACAAGCTCGCGCATCCGCTTCTCATTGAAGCCGACCATAACTTCTTTGACCACGCCGTCACGGCCCACGATGAAGAACGTCGGGTAGCCAGGGACCTTCCAGTCCTTGCCGATCTGGTCGTTGCCGTAGGTGAACGCGTACGTGTACTTGTGCTCCTCGACGTACTTGACCGCGTTGTCCTTCGCCTGCGTCGGCTTGCCGTCCGCGCCGCGCTCGGCTAGGTTGGCGCCAATGATCTCAAATCCCTGCTTGCCAAACTCTTGATAGAGCGCCTCAAGTTTGGGAGCGGCGGCCTTGCAGGGTCCGCACCAGGTCGCCCAGAAGTCGAAAACGACGACCTTGCCCTGAAGGTCTTTGTTTGTAATGACCTTTTCATTGAGCATCTTCATCTCGAACTTCGGCAGGGGCTTACCCTCTGCCTCCTTGACCATCTTCATTCGCTCTTCGAACGTCGGAGCGGCCTGAGTGGTGGCTTGCTGGGCGAATGCGAAGGGGACGGCGGCGATGGCCGCCAAAGCGAGAACAAGCAGTGTCTTAGTCTTCATGGGTCTGTCCTGAGGTTATTAAACTCCATTCCGAGGGAACAGGGTTCCTTGGGCCTGAAACAGGCCGCCAAGGTAGTTAAACGACCCAGGCGGCCATAGGTTCGGCCTAGTTGCCGACGAACTCGGGCGGAATGCGAAACTCGGCGTCGCCGTCCAGGGTCTCGATGTAGTTCACCTGGCCCCAGTGGTAGATCATGTTCGCGTTGGCGATGCCTGCTGCGAACCGGGCCGGATAGGTTCCGAAGGGAAGTTGGACCATCTTGTCCAACTCACTGTCCTGCATCCCTTCCAGAGCCTCGGCAAGGGCGTTCGCACTGGCCATGACCTGTTCGGGAGCCTGCTTCGAGTCGGAAATCAGCGGTCCCTCGACTTGCTTCGGTGTCTCACCCTTCAGCAGAGCGGCGACTGCAAAGTTCAACTTAGCGCACTCATCGGCCTGCTCGAGCATGGATCGGCCCGCTCCTTTGGCGCTTGGCTTCCAGTGGGGGTCAGACTTGGTGCTTTCGATGCTGAAGGAAAGGAGCCGCCCGTTGCCTCGGGCCTCCTCCGCAAGGTACTGGCAAATAGTGGTAGACATATGGTGAGTATGGTTGAAGGCCAAGGCTCCAGTCAAGCGGGTTTCGTCAAGAACTGACTAAGGGCGGAGGAGCCAGCCTTGCCCACGCTAGAATCAGCCCGATGTCTTCGACCGTTCGGCTCGCCCCCGATTCCAACCAGGCGCTCGGGATCGGCGAGTTCGCGATTGCGTTCATGCGAGGAGAACTAGGGCCGGGCCCGACCCCTGCGGCCCTGGAGCGCGTGAGGCTGTTCCACACGGACAGCGTGCTCTGCGGCCTCTCTGCGCTTGCCCTCGAAACGAACGCCCCGACAGTCCTGAAGCGGGAAGCCCTAACGTACGCTTCGAGCGCGGGCGCGACCGTGTTCGGTTCGGACACAAGGGTTGCTCCGGAGAAGGCGGTCGTGGCCAACTGCGCGGCGGTGCGCGAGTGGGACAGCAACGGGACGAACTTTGGTTACCGGCCAGAACTTGGGCACAAAGCGGGCGAGTTCGGCCACAACGACTTCTATCCCGTCGTGATCGCCGCTTGTCAACAGAAGGGCCTCGACGGGGCAACGGCGCTGCGCGCGATGCTCCTCCTGGACGAGATCCGCGGCAGGCTGGCCGAAGTCTTCAGCCTCAAGTCCTACAAGATCGACCACGTCGTGCATGGGGCGATCGGGTCGGCGGCCGTGTACGGTGCCCTAATGGGCGCGACTCCGGCACAAATCGAGTCTGCGATCGGGATGTTCGTGGCCCACTACATTCCCTGGCGAGCGATTCGCGCTGGGAAGCAACTCAGCGACAGTAAGGGGGCCTCCGCGGCGATCTCGACGGAGGCGGCGATACTTTGTATGAAGCGCTCGATGGCGGGGTTCATCGGGCCGAAGGACATTTTCCGGAATCCAGAGGCGATCTGGCGTTTCTTTGAGCCGACCACGGAAGGCAAGGAGCGCTGGAAGGAGCAGGGTGACTCGCCGTTCGAACTGGTCTTGACGCACAGTGGCGACGACTTCGCCGTGATGGGCATGCACTTCAAGCTTGGCCTGTACGAACACCAGAGCGCGGGCGCACTCCAGGGCGCGATCGACCTGATGATCGCCAACCCGAGTCTGATTGCGGACGGAGGAAAGGCCATCGAATCGATCACGATCGTGGCTTATGAACCGGCCTTCGGGATCATCGGCAATCCGATGAAGAAGAAGCCCCAGACGCGCCAGAGCGCAGACCACTCCATGGCGTACATCGTAGCCACGCTGATTCGCAAGGCCATTGAACGAGGATCGCTACCGAGCGACAATGACGAGGTGTGGAAGTCGTTGATGCTCTCCCCCTTCGACTATCAGGTCAGCGGCAGTGCGATCTTCCATCCGCTGACGCGGGACTTGATGCAACGGATTGAGTTCGTCCACGGCGGTCCTGATTACGACGCGAAGTATCCCGACGGAATCCCGACCAGCATCAGGATCAACGGCTCTCTCGACTCTGGGCTGGTCATGTATCCCGCGGGTCACGCCCGCAATACGACGGCAGACTTGCGCGGAATCCTGCGCCACAAATGGGAAATGCTCGGAGAGATCGCGCTCCCAGACGGAGGCGATCCGACAGATTTGATAGAGACGCTGGAGTCGATCGAATCGATGGATTCAGCAGGTCTCGCTGCCCTTTATGCAGTGCCGATCGCTTCGCGCCCAGGCTATGAGGGTGTGGAAGAGTCGACCGAAGGCGATTAGTCTTCGACCCGGAACCAAGACTCGACCGAGTCGACGACTGGGAGCAGCCGGACATTGTCTAGCGCCGACGAGAACGAGGACTCTAGGCACTTGTGGGTGAGGAACACGATCTCACCGAGGTCGTTCTCCAGCGTGCGCATTTCCATGGCGGCGAGCCCGACTCCGGCCTCGCCAAACGTCGTCGCGATCCTGCCCAAGGTGTTCGGCTTGTCGGCCACGATCAGTCGCATGTAGTACCGAGACACCAGCGATCCGATCGGGAGGCACTTCATTCCTTCGCCGTAGGGAATTGCAGAGCCCGAGCCGCCGATCATCATGTTCCGTCCGACATCGATGAGGTCTCCTACGACCGCCGACGCCGTGGGGAAGGAGCCGGCACCCTTTCCGCTGAACATCAAGTCTCCAACAAAGTCTCCGTGCAACCAGAGCGCGTTGTAGACGTCTTCGACCTTGGCGACAGGATGGTCTTCTTGGATCAACGTCGGGTGCACGCGGATCATGACCTCTTGCGGACCGGTCTCCTCCACAATGCCAAGCAACTTGATGCGATAGCCGAGAATCTCGGCGTAGTGCATGTCCTTCTGCGTGACGCGACGGATCCCCTCGCGGTGGACTCCCTCTAGCGGGACTTGCCGCCCGAAGGCTATGGCAGCCAAGATAGCGATCTTGTACATCGTGTCGACGCCGTCGACGTCGTTCGTCGGGTCGGCCTCGGCGTAGCCCGCCTTTTGCGCTTCTGCCAGTGCGTCCTCGAAAGCGGCCTCTTCGTCCCACATCTTCGTGAGGATGTAGTTGGACGTGCCGTTGAGCACTCCCATCATCTTGACGATGTCGTTTCCTGCCAACTGGTGCTTGAGAGGCTGCACGATCGGGATGCCGCCGCCGACTGCGGCCTCAAAATGCATATCTAGCCCTCGTTGCCTTGCTTTAGTCACCAGGTGCGAACCGTGCTTGGCGATGAGTTCCTTGTTCGCGGTGACGACGTGTTTTCCGTTGTCCAGCGCCTTATTGATCAGCGTGAGGGCCGGCTCCTCGCCGCCCATCAATTCGAGGACGACGTCGATCTCAGGGTCGCAAACGATCTCCTCAAGTTCCGTCGTGAAGAAGTGGCCCGAAATCGACCTCGGCTTGGTCGCGTCACGGATGCCGATTCGCAAGACCTCTATCGGGCACCCAACCTTGGAGAGGATCTCCTCCTCGTTGTCGCAGATCATGCGATAGGTGCCTTCGCCCACGGTCCCGAAACCGAGGATGCCGACCCTAATCTTTTCGCAGTTAGCCAATGTAGATCAGCGGATCTCCCGGCTGGACAAGTTGGCCGCTCTCGACCTTTACGGCCGTCACGGTACCGGCGAGGGGCGCTGTGATCTCGTTGAACACCTTCATCGCTTCGATCAAGCCGACGACCTGTCCGGCGCTCACGGTCTCACCGACTTTGCAGAACGGCGGCGCGCCTGGACTAGGAGCGGAATAGTAGATTCCGGTCATCGGGCTGCTCACCGGTGTGCCCTTGGGGGCCTCTGCCTTTTTCTTCTTGGGCTTTGGCGACGCAGCAGGCTCGACGTGGTTGTTCGTCGCCGCGACGAACGGCGTACCAGGAGCATGGCGATCAAAGCCGACCGACCAGTCCTGGCCTCGGAGTTCGGCCTTCTCCAGCCCAAACTCGTCCATCAGGTCCGCGAGGTCGTCAATGCGCTTTTGCAGGTCGGCCACGGGGACTATTGTGGCATTTTTGGCAAGCCGATCGGGACGCTATCCCTCGCAGGTTTACCTGCCGCAGATGGCTTCACGAAGTTGCTCGGCGGCGGTGACGGGAACGATGGCGACGAGCATGTCGTCGTCGTGAAGCTCCGTCTCAGGCGAGACCTGCAGACCGTGCCCGTCTCTTACGATATACGCGATGAAACTGTCCGTCGGCAGTTTTAGGTCGAGAACGCGCTTGCCAATGAGGGGAGACCTCGAACCGATCACGCTCTCGACGATCTCGATGTTGCCCCTGTGGAGCGCGGCGACGGGAACGAGATCGTCGCTAGAGATCTGTTGGACGATCAAGTTGAAGATGATCGCGGTGGCGCTTACGGTCTCCTCGATGCCGATCTGCCGAAACGTCTCTTCATGCGAAGGATCGTTGACGCGCGCGATGATGCGATCGACCTTCCAGACTTCCTTCGCCAACTGGCAGACGACGAAGTTGTCTTCGTCTTCGCCAGTCACCGCAACGATGACGTCCGCTCGGTTGAACCCAGCGTCGCGCTGGGTGTACACCTCGCAGCCGTCCCCGTGCATGACGTACTGGTCGCCGAGAAGGTTGGCGAGTTTGCCGGCCATCGACGGGTCCTTCTCGATGATGAGGACCTCTTCGCCGAGCGCAATGAGCCGTTTTGCTAGTTGGATGCCGACGTTTCCACCGCCAACCAGGACGAGATACATCTTAGAACTCCAACTCCGCGGGAAGCACGTTGTACTGGTCGATCGGCCTGTACTCCTCGTTTGTCAGCCAGTCGCGGCATAGGCCGGAAAGAAGTCCACTGGCGTTGATACAGAAGAGCCCCATCTTTCTGTACGCCTCGGCGCGTTGCGGGTCTGCGACCTTCACACAAATGCGCGGCGTCGAATACGAACTTCGCACGATGTGTGCCGCCATCAAGTTTGTGTTGTCGCCACGAGTGACGGCAAAGAACGCGTCGGCGTCCTTCGTGCCTGCCTTCTCGATCACATCGACGTCGAGCCCGTTACCAATGACGATGCGGCACGGGTACTGCTTGCCTAGTCGGCGGAGAGACTCAGGGTTGCGCTCGATGATTGTGACCTTGTGTCCCCGCGAGGAGAGTTCCAGTGCGAGGGTGGCCCCTGTCCTACCGCATCCGAGTATGACGACGTTCATGGACGCGAGACCGACTATACCTGTCGGGTTTGAAGGGCCAGGGCAACGGCCTTAGGGTCGAGGTCTCGACCCTCCACATAGAACGCTGCGGTGCCGCTCCCGGCCCACTGACCGACGCGGGCTCCCAGAATATTGATGCCGTGCCGGGAAAGTTGCCGGGATAGGCGGTACGCCATGCCGCGTCCTCGGGGGGCCTGGATTTCAATGATTGCCGTGTCCCCAGGAAGGTACTGATAGGTCAGCACGTCTTGCGTGCGGTCGGGATCCTTCTTGGTCGAACGAAGCAGGTCGTCGACGCTCAGTTCGCCCTTCACGACCTGCGAAAGGGTCTTCGAAAGGCGCGACGCGGTCGCGTGGGGAATTGGCCGTCCGCCAAACGAGACCGTGATCGTGTCCAAGGCGACCGGAGTCTCATCGTCCGTCGTCGCCGCTCGAATGCCGCTGATACCCAGATCGAACGCGTACGTAACGCCGAGGATTCGGCTCAGTAGTCCCGTGGCGTCGGGACAGCACACGGTCACATCGGTCGCCCCGAGTTCGGGAGCGTCGTTTAGCACGATGCTTACCTCGCCCTTCCTTGCCGATGCGACGAGATGGAAGTGCGATCGAGCGAGAGCCGGTTCTGTACTGAGCAGGTAATGCGCCGGCATAGCATCCAGGAACGCCTCAAACTCGGCCTTCGGTACGTCGAGGCCCTTTTGCATCTCGGCAAGCCTCCTCCGGTAGACGGTCGTGTCAGTAGTCGGCGGCTCTTCGCTTGCGAGTGCGACCACGGTGCGCGTGTACAGCTCTCTAAGGAGCGTCTCCTGCGCCGAGGTCCAAGCCTGAGAGTTGACCGCGTTAACATCGGCCCACGTGAGGAGCGACAGTAGCGCAAGTCGTTCGGTCGATCCGACTTTAGCGGCGAGTTCGTGCGCTGTTTCTGGGTTCTGGACATCGCGCATCCTTAGAGTGCGGTCGATCAAGAGGTGCTCTTGTACCAACCAGCACACCGTCTCCTTCGTCGATTCGTACACGTCCCAACGTTCGCATACACGCGCTGCCACTTCGGCCCCGAGTTCGGCGTGGGTCGCCTCGTCCTTGATTCGTCCAACGTCGTGCAACAGAGCGGCTAGATAGAGCGGCGCACGATCACGGAGATCGCCAGCGACCGAAGACAGGAACGAGTCCGCAGGCAGGCTATCGAGGTTTCGGACTACGCGCAAAGAGTGCTCGAACACAGTGAAGTCATGTGCCCTGTCTCGCGGCATCAACGTGCGGCAGTCCGTCAGTTCGGGAAGCAACGCCTCCAGCACGCCAGACCTGTCGAGTTGCCTGAGCGTCCGCTCCCCGCACGAGATCGCGAAGAGCGCCTCGCTTGCCTTTGCCGTACCTGTAGGCCTAGCCTTGACGTCAGAGATTCTCAGACCGAGCCTGGTCGCATTGGCGATTCCAAGCGCGGCCTGACCGGCTGTCGCCCGGGGGTCGATTCGGGCTTCTCCCCTGTGGCTCTCGACAAAAGGCGCCAACTGGAAGCGTGCATCGTAGATACGCTCGATGCTACGGCTTGAGTCGTCTGCCACAGAGCAGAGCGCTTCGGCCAACTTGGATCCAAACTCCAAGGGTTCCATGCCAAGCATGGAGGAGACCTCTTCGCGCTTGGAGTGCGTCAGTTGCTCGAACGGCTTGCCAGCGGCCAAGTGAAGCATGTTCCGGTAGAGAAGCAGTGCTCGATAGGCCTCCGATGGAGGCGTCATGCGCTCGCCAATAGCCGCTCCGATCCAGTTTGCTGTTTGAAAGGCGCGCAAACCGCCGGCCCCGCGCTTTAGGTCGGGTTGGGTCGCAAGCGGCGTGTCGTTGGTCTTTGACTCGCTCGCCCGCAGTTCTTCGATTTTGTCGATGATGAATGGCGCCACAGGAAATGAATCCCAGAACGCCCGAGTCAGCGCATCGTGGGCCTTCTTCGATCCGACCACGAGCCTGGCATCGAGAAGGCCGCTGCGAGTTTTGGCGTCCAAGCCAGGACAATCGGAAGCGAACCGAAGCGCGTATCCCAGTTTCATCCCAAGACCGTCTGCAACTAAGTCGTGCAACGCCCGATAGAGCGACTTGATTGCTTTCTCAAGTCCAGGGTCGCCTTCGTCTAGGGGAACAAAGGTCAGATCGACGTCGCTCCAAGGCGCGAGTTCACGACGACCGTAGCCGCCCGTTGCAACCACCGCGAACTGGGGCGCTTCGCTCTCGAGACCTGCGAACGCCGCCTTGACAACGTCATCGACCAAGTCGGTGTGCCGCTCGCACCACTCCCGGCCACTCGGCGAACTGCGGAGTTCGTCGAGCAACGCGGTCCGGCGGTCGACAAACTTGGGGATGGCCGTGCTCATTGCGTCAGATAATAGGACGGCTCATTCTGGAACGTTTTGGCAAGCCCGTCGCCTGTCGAGCGGTCGATGGCGATAGACACCGGGACCATCGCGACGCCGAGGGCGAAGCAGCCCAAGCACACGGCCGCCCCAAAACTGGACACCGACTTTCCAACCAAGGCTGAGGCAGGGACTCGAGCGATGAACCCCCAGACTGGAGCCGTAACGAGCGCAAGGCTTCCGACGACGAGGGCCAATGCAAGCACGCTCGAGTCGGTCAGGCTGAGCCCTGCGGAGCCGCCGAGCACGTACTCGCCGGGAAGCGAGCGGGCTATGAAGTAATAGGTGAGGATGGTCGCGAACCCGAGTGCGAGCGCGGCGATTGTAAGCGTGAACCCGACTCCCAGCCCTCTCGGAACGGCCTGTCGTTGATTGTCGTGCCGGATTGCGAAGGACCAAAGAAGCACGGCCGCCCACAACGCAGGGAAGAACAGGGCTGTGATCCAGTACACGATTCCCGCGGAGAGGAGGCCTCCCACGAACACCCAGGGTGCGTTGAAGGCGCCCTGCGCCCCTTTAGAGGCTGAAACTCCCAGGCCTATCAAGTAGAGCGCCGCTCCGAAGATGCCGATCGTGACGAGGGAGCCAGGAAGGGCCGAGGTCAGCACCGACGTCATCATCAAGGATCGCCTGTGCTCCTCGATCAGTCCGACGTTGAGGAACGCGTCTCGAGCGTCGTCCTCGCGGAACGCAGCCCTGATCTCTTCGTCGACTCGGGCGTCTTCATATCGGGCTAGAGCAAGGAAGTTCTCTCTGGCGGTGATCAAGGTTCGCGGTGTGATCGGTCCGCCGACTCCATGCAGGCCGTAGGCGTCAGTGAGGGAACAATACGCCGCGAGTTCGACCATCTCAGTCCCGAGGAGCGCGCCTTCGACAGACCTCGAACCGTCGCGGACCAGGCGACCGTTCCGCAGAGTCGCCAGGCGTAGGTCGAAGTCATTGACGCGCTCGCCCCTCAGCATCTGCCTGGCGAACAGGAACGCTGACCGCTGGGCGGCCGCCGACTTTCTTGCCTCGACGATCGCATAGTGCCAAGCGATGTTTCGACCGCTTTCTTGTTCCAGTCCCTCAAGCACTGCGGAGAGCCTCTGGTTCTGGTAGTCGTTCCACCGGCTTGCCACAGAAGCGCGCACCCAGGCGTCGGCGGCCGCCGACTCGTTGCCGAGCCTTCTCAAGAACACGGCTTCGCTCTGCTTCCAGAACGCGTTGTCCGGGTCGATCTCCGCCGCGGCCTGGACCACCTCGACCATGAGGAGCGCTTGCTGCCTGTCGAGTCGGCTTCCTGAGAGTTCGCGCTCGCACGCGCTCTCGACCCACAGTCCAGCAATCTCAAGGGACTTCGGCTCGGGCAACGACTCGATGTTGTCGACGAGTGCAGGGGTCTCCCTGAGAAAGTCCGACTCGCCGAGGAACCACACGCCCTGGAGCAGGTAGGGCCTGGAGAAGGGGTGTGCGGCAAGGACGGTCAGCGCGCCGATCAGCGCGCCATAGAACGCTCGTAGAGCAGGGCTCATCGCCCTGGGTCGCCGATCACCGTCTCCCCGTAACTGGGGATGTTGAGTTGCGCCTCTCGACCCTTGAGGTCGATATCGCGCTTGACTGGTGAGGCGAACAGGATCTGGATCACTGCGAGGAGCGCAACGCTCGCGACGACGGCGCCGACGACGGCAGGCATCCAGTAAGAGACCGTCCGAGCGCGTTGCTCGACGCGCCATCGGCGAATGAAGCGAGATTCGAACGTCGGGTCGGGCTCGGGCTCGATGGCGCTGCTTCGGAGAAAGTCCATCGCCGCGTCGGTCAATGCTTGCTCTGCGGCGCAACGGTTGCACGTCGCCTCATGGCGGGCGACGAACGCCGACTGCTTCGGGGACGTCCGTCCATCCTCCGACAGCGTCTTCAGCCGTCGATAGCGCGCGCAGGGGTTCAACATGCTCAGGCTTCCCCTGTGGCCGATACCCACAGGTTCCTAAACCTCTCTCGTGCGGTGTGGAGCCTGGATCGTACGGTGCCGACAGGGACCTTCATCATGTCCGCAACTTCCTCGTAACTCAGTTGCTCCATTTCGCGAAGGACCAAGGTCATCCGCAGTTCAGGGGTCAGTTCCGCAAGCAGGTTCTCGATGACGACCTTTGTCTCGATCTGGGTGCCGCGGCTCGGCTCCGGCTTGTCGATGACAAGAGACTCGGCCTTCCGCGACCGTAACCGATCCATGCACAGGCGCACACAGATCCGATAGATGTAGCCCGAGAAGGCGCAGTCGTCGCGCAGTTTGTGGATCTCTCGGAAAGCCTTGAGGAACGCCTCTTGAGTGACGTCCTCGGCCTCGAACGAGTCTCGAAGGACGTTGGCCGCCACGCGGACCAGACGGGTCCGGTGCTTGGCGATCAGCGCGCCCATCGCCGCCTCGTCTCCGTGGCGGCAGCGCTCGATCCACTGTAACTCTTCGAGGGCCTGTTCGTTCCTAGACTGGAGGGCAACTTCGTTGCTCAGCATGTGCGGTCTCCTGTTCAGATTATACGACGGCTTTAGGATACCAAGAAGTTCTGTCCTTTGAACCTAGTTTCACCCCGGTAGAATCCCGCGAGTCCCGATATGCTCTTCTTCCTCGCACCGCTTCCAGGTCTGAACCCGGCGATGGTGCAAGAGCAGGCCCGCCAGTCCCAACAGTACGGAGGGCTCCAAGTGACCTACGAACGGCAGGTCGAGATCGACACCGAGGCGGGCACGGTCGTGTTCCAGGGCGCCGTTCGGGCCCAGTACGACCAGACCGTCGTCTCGAGCGAGACCCTTGTCCTCGACTATAAGAACAACGTCGGGACCGCGAGCGGCGGGGTTGTTCTGACCGATCCCGAGGCCTACCTGAGCACCGATGAACTCGTCTTCAACTGGAAGGACAAAACGGGATCCGCAAAGAACGTCTACGTGCAAGTAGGGAACATGCGGATTCGAGGCGAGACCCTATCGATAACGCCGCAGGAATGGCGCATCGACCGGGCAAGGGCCACGCTCTCGCGAAAGAAGAACCCGCAGTACGAGATACGGGCCAAAGTCGTGCGCATCCATCCTGGCGAGTACGGCATTGCCAAGCGCGTCTCTCTCGACCTCTTCGGCCTCGACATCGGCACGGCACCCGAAATGCGCTTCGACCTCGACCCGCGCATCGACGGCTTCAACCTGCCTTCGATCGCTGAGAAGAAGGGCGTCGGGCTCGGTGTCTCATGGGCGAGCGGCTTCCTTCTCAATGACAACACGGTGCTCGGAGCGACATGGGGCAGTTTTCCGCAGCGATTGCCGAACTACGGCGTGAGCGTCATCTTGATGAACGCAGACCCCGACAAGACCTTCCGCCAACTGAAGCCGATGGACGACCTCAAGGAACAGACCGGAGACGGTTGGTTCGACAACGTCAGCGTTGCAGGGCCGCTCAACGAGACGGCCGCGATCGGCAGCCCTAGGCTCCTCTACATGGTCGCATCGAAGTGGAACACATCGACGGTCGCCCGCCCCGAACTGCTCAACGACGTGTCCAAAGCCTATGAGGGAGTCGTCGAGTCCAGCGGAAACCTGAACGGATTCAACGTTCGCATGGTGTCTCGCCTGCAATCGATCAGAGAGTCCTCGACCACGCCGTTCGTCGAGCGTTTTGCCTCGCACCTCACGGTGCAGAGCCCCATGCTCTATCTCTCGCAGAGGATCGGGCTGCAAGCGCGCGCTGACGTCTTCGGCACGGTCAGCGAGAACACTTCGTTCTCCTGGGCTCGCGGCCAACTCGGCCTGCTCTGGTCCCCGACCCAAGGCATCACGCTCGGTGTCGCCTATTCAGACTCCAAGACTTTTGGGTCGCCAGATTTCGGATTTGACCGGCGGCTCTACGAGACCGCGGTTCACGCCAGATTGGACTACGTCCGCGGGCCGTACACGTTCCGATATCTCGTCAAGTACGACCCACGGACGTCGCAGATCTTCGACCGTGAGTGGGAGGTCGCGCTCGTGATGGAGGCGTTCGAGCCGTTCGCTGTGTTCCGCGAGTTCCCGAGCGATTATCGCGTCGGGGTCCGCTTCCGCATCGACGACTTCCGTGGCCGTCTCCAGCGCCGCAACCAAGCCCGCACGATCGACCGACCGTTCTAGGCGGTCTTCTGCGTTCTTGCGACCGGTCGGCACGCGTTCACGCGGTCCAACCGGACTTCGCCGATGTCCAGGATCAAGCAAGGGCCATAGAGGGGAAGAAAACCGATGTCGTAGAGTTCGGCGTTTTGGATGAGCGTGTTGCCCTCGCGGTCCACGTACTCGATCTCGACGATTTGGCCCACAAAGGCTTTGGCTTCAGAGGAAAGCATGGTTGTTGCACTCGCTGCCCCACGGGTAAACGGGGCGTACCTGATCTTCGGCAGGAGCGCACACGCCCACACCCGCAAAGGTGATAGAACACCCTCCAAAAAAAGACCTGCCATGTTACGAAGCGGAACTCGCACGGAGAATTGCCAGTACACACGGTTGGCAACAAACCTTACGCCCCGATTAGAGGGCGAGCATGGTGGACTCTAGCCAAGTCTTTCTCCAACCGGCCCGCGCAACCGGGCCGTTTTTTTCGCTTGAACCAGCCAGCAAGACTTTCCCACACAAGGCTGTCGAAACCGCCCCAGACCCTCGCGCCCATCCCGCGGCGTGCTCCGTCCATACTTGATGCTGGGCCGCTGGCCCGGCACACCCCATGCCCAGACCGTTCGTCCACCTCCACAACCACACGGAGTACAGCCTCCTCGATGGCGCCAACCGCATCCCGCAGATGGTCGCCCGCACGAAGGAGCTGGGCATGGACGCGCTCGCCATCAGCGACCACGGGGTGATGTTCGGGGCGATGGAGTTCGCCCACGAGTGCGACAAGCAAGGGATCAAGCCGATCATCGGCATGGAGGCGTACGTCGCTCCTGGCGGGCTGCACAACAAGCAGGGCAGGGAAGAGTCTTCCGGTTACCACTTGTTGTTGCTTGCTCGCAACGAAGAAGGCTATCGAAACCTTTGCCGGTTGCACACGGTCGCCGCGCTCGAGGGCTTCTATTACAAGCCCCGCATCGACCACGACCTCCTGCGCAAGCACGTGCGCGGACTGATCT
>CAZGXW010000027.1:0-32572 GCA_964529975.1 uncultured Fimbriimonadaceae bacterium | reverse complement strand
CTCCGTCCAGCGAGCCGTCCAAGCCTTGTCTATGCGCCCACCAGGCACGGAGGTGAGACGAGTCCATGGTGCGATTCTGGCGCTTTGAGAGCGCAAGTCGTCAGAATCGCACCTATCGAAGAGTTTCGTGTGTTGCTCGCTCAGCGAAGCGTCGTGCGATCTGCACGTCGGCTACTCGGTTGCGAAATCGCAACCCCGGAGTGTCGGATTCGCATCGTGGAGACCGAGGCGTATGGAGGCGCAGACGACCTGGGGTCGCACGGGTGCCGTGGCGAGACGCCACGCACAAAGCCAATGTTCGGCCCGGCTGGACACGTCTACGTGTACTTCACCTACGGCAACCACTGGATGCTCAACGTGACCTGTCGCCCAATAGGAGAATCGGGTGCCGTCCTGATCCGCGCAGCGATGCCGCTGACTGGGCTTGAAACGATGCGGGAACGTCGTCCTCGCGCCAAGGTGGAGCGCGACCTTCTCTCCGGCCCGGGGAAGATCGCAGCAGCACTTGGGCTTGGAGGCGATCATTCGGGCATGGACCTTCTCGTCAAGCGAGGGCCGATCCGACTGATAAAGAACGAGCCAGTGAAGCGAGTCCTCGTCTCAACCCGGATTGGACTGGGAGAGGACAAGGGAGACGACAAGCCTTGGCGGTTTGTCGATGCCGCGCTTTCGGACTGGGCGTCCCGCCACTAGCCTTGGTTGGCAGAACTGAGAGGCTGCTCCGCCGACTTGCGCGTGAGGATGAACCAAGTGCCATAGACGCCAAGCGCGACCACTCCACCTGCGATCCACTTGTTTTCGATCAGGAAGGCAGCGAGGATGATGAACGCCCACATGGTCGCAATAGCGATCACCTTGGTCCTTGGCTTGATCGCCCGGTTCTCCTCCCAGTCCCTGAGGGTCGGGCCGAACTGCCTGTGGTTGAGCAGCCAACTTTCGAACCTGGGGCTCCCCTGCTTGAAGCAGAACAGCGCCATGACCAAGAAGACCGTCGTGGGAAGGCCCGGAACGAACACGCCGACAATCCCGACCCCGACGAGCGTCAGGCCGATTCCCGTGAAGGCGGCATTGGCGAGTTTCATCCCCGGACTATTCTTTGGCGTTTCGGGACAATGGCCAGGACCTTTCTAACTGCGATTTGACCGAAGTGACTACGCGACCGTGTCCTCAGCGGGCAACTTTTCCAGTTCTTCCCTGGCGTCGACGGGGCTTTCGACCCTCTCGTCACGCTCGACCCTGCCGTCTCGGAACCGAATGATCCGCTTGCAGTGCTCGGCGATCTCCTGCTCGTGCGTGACGATGACGATGGTCTTGCCTTGGCGGTTGAGTTCCTGGAACAACGCCATGATCTCGTGCGACGTCCTGGTGTCGAGGTTGCCGGTCGGTTCGTCCGCAAGAATGAGTACCGGGTCGTTCACAATGGCCCTTGCGATAGCCACTCGCTGCTGCTGGCCGCCGCTCAGCTCGTTGGGCTTGTGGTGCATCCGTTGGCTCAGGCCAACACGCTCGAGCGCTTTTTGGGCAAGTTCCGACCTCGACTTGACTCCCGCGTACATGAGGGGCAGTTCGACGTTTTGCTGAGCCGTCGTCCGCGGAAGCAGGTTGAACGACTGGAACACGAAGCCGATGTACTGGTTCCTCAACGCCGCCATATCATCGTCGGACATGCCTGAGACGGCCTTGCCTGCAAGCCAGATCTCCCCGCCGCTCGGTCTGTCGAGACAACCGACCATGTTCATGAACGTGGACTTTCCTGATCCCGACGGCCCCATGATGGCAACGAACTCACCCTCGTCGATCTGGGAGTCGACGCTTCGAAGCGCGTGGACGACGACGTCGCCCATCACGTAGTCCTTGCTCAGTCCCTCAGAACGGATGACGCTCACTCGCCCTCTCCTGGAAGCGGCTTTCCAGTCACCAGCAGAAGCCGCACGCGACTCGTCAAGGTGTCGTAGAACGCCTCGATATAGTTCGACTCGGCAGTCGTCAGGCTGACCTGCGCAGTGAGGACTTCGATCAAGTCACCGGCGCCCTCCTGACGAGAGTCAAATGCCGCCTGATAGTTTATCTTTGCGGCTTCGAGGGCGATGGTCGAGGCTTCTAAGCGTTCAATGTTCTGCGCGTACTCCTTGTAAGCAGACTCGATCTCCGCAATGGCGTTCCGCTCAGACTGGGAGAGGGCCGCGCGCTCTGCGTCTAGTCCGAGTTTGGAGGCCCGGACGTTCTCCTTTGACCTCGAGCCGTCGTACAACGGGATTGAGACCTGGAAGACCAGCGCAGACCGGTCGAAGGGATCGGGCGAGAATGCGCGCGTATGGACCGCATCGAGGGACCAAGACAGTCCGCCATCCAGCCTCGTCAGCCGGACCGAGACCTCCTGCGCTTCCACGCGAATGCGCTGGGCGACAAGGTCGGGCCGGTTCTCCATTCCGTCCTTCAGCGCGTCCTCGAGCGAATAGTCTGTGAACGACGGTCGGTCTTGGGGCGGAACGAGGTTGCCGAGTTCGTCGCGCTCGGGGACGCCGAGGACCGCCTTCAAGAACGCCAAAGACGTGTTCGCTCCGTTTCGTGCCGCGAGCTCCGACGCTCGTGAGTTCAACATATCCGCCGTCGCCTGCAAGACGTCTTTCTTCGCGCCAGCCCCAGTCTCTGCGAACTCTTTGGCCTGCTTCTCGATCTCGATGGCCCGCTCCAACTGAGATAGCCGGACCTTGTGGATCTCCTCCGACCTGAGCGCCTCGAAAAACGAACTGTGGACGTTGAAGAGGACGGTTCGGAGAGTTTGGAGGGCAGTCTGTTCCGAGATGTCCCGAGAGAGGGCGCTGCGGCGGTAGTTCGCCTCGCGGAACCCGCTGTCGATGATGAGCCAGGACGCAGTTATCTGCGATGTGCTCGAGTTGTCGTTGAAGAGTCCTTTAAACGGGCCCGTGTAGGTATCCGTGCGAGTGGTGTCGTATTGGAACGAGGGGGTCACTGTTGGGAAATAGGACGCGTATGCTGCCCTCGCGGACGAGCGGCTGGCCTCGTATTGCAGCGTCGCGGCCACAACGTCCCCGTTGTTGGCGCGCGCCAGTTGAAGGGCGCGCTCAATCGTCAAGTCTTGTGCGCACACAGACGCAACGGCGACAAAGAACACAAGAGAAGAAACCGACGCTCGCATGACCCCGACCACACCGGCGGCAGTGACTGCCACCGGACAGGTATTACACCCCCTCGCCCCAACCCGTTTCAGCCTACGGCCCCAAACGCCTACGACCCCTGGACTGGACCCATGCCAGAATGGGGTCGGCATGGCGGGCATCGCAATGAGCGGCATAGACGAGATCGCGAGGATCCTCGGGGAGGAGAATCGGAGCCTCCTCGATCACCAGTGCAAGACGATCGACAAGTCAAGGCTCCACCTTCCAGGCCCGGACTTCGTGGATCGGGTCGTGGCTATCACCGACAGGAACACCCCGACCATACGCAACTATCAGTCCCTTTTCGCCAACGGCAGACTGGCTGGGACTGGCTTTCTGAGCATCTTGCCGGTCGACCAGGGGATCGAACACAGCGGCGGCGCGAGTTTCGCCAAGAACCCAGACTACTTCGACCCGGAGCGCATTGTCGAACTCGCGTACGAAGGGGGCTGTAATGCCGTGGCCTCGACGCTCGGTGTGCTCGGTTCCTGCAGTAGAAAGTGGGCGCACAAGATCCCGTTCATCGTCAAGCTGAACCACAACGAACTGCTCACGTACCCGAACAAATTCGACCAGATCATGTTTGGACAAGTCGAACAGGCCTGGAACATGGGGGCTGCTGCGGTCGGCGCGACGATCTACTTTGGAAGCGACGAGGGAGGACGACAGATCGTGGAGGTCAGTGAGGCGTTCGCGCTTGCCCACGAACTCGGCTTGGTCACCGTCCTGTGGTGCTACCTGCGAAACCCGGACTTCAAGAAGGACAAGGACTACCACGTCAGCGCCGACCTCACCGGCCAGGCCAACCACCTCGGCGTGACGATCGAGGCCGATATCATCAAGCAGAAGATGCCTGAGAACAATGGCGGGTTCAAGGCCCTAAACACCGGCGGCTCCTCCTACGGGAAGCTCGACGAGCGCATCTATAGCGAGTTGACCTCTGACCATCCCATCGACCTCTGTCGCTACCAAGTTGCGAACTGCTATATGGGGCGCTCAGGATTGATCAATTCTGGTGGAGCAAGCGGATCGAACGACCTCCAAGACGCGGTCAAGACGGCGGTCATCAACAAGCGCGCGGGAGGGACCGGTCTGATCTCCGGGCGAAAGGCGTTCCAAAAGCCCATGAAAGACGGCGTCGCGCTCTTGAACGCGATACAAGACGTGTACCTGTGTGAGAAAGTCACCGTCGCCTAGACGGCGACGTCTTTTTCGGCAGAGTTCACAACCTGGACAAAGGCGTCGACCACTTGGGGGTCGAAGTGCTTGCCCGACTGGCTCTTGATTTCTGCGACGGCCTTGTCCGCTGGCCACGCCTGCTTGTACGGTCTGTCGTGGGTCAACGCGTCGTACACGTCTGCCACGGCAACGATGCGCCCGGGAAGCGGGATCTCATCGCCCTTGAGCCCCATCGAATAGCCGGTTCCATCCCATCGCTCGTGGTGCGACAGCGCGATCTTCTCCGCCATCAGCATCAACTTGGAACTGGAGCCTGCAAGGAGCGAAGCACCGATCTTCACGTGCGAGCGCATAACCGCGAACTCTTCGGACGTCAGTTTGCCCGGTTTCAAGAGGATCGAGTCTGGGATGCCGATCTTCCCAATGTCGTGCAAAGGCGCGGCGCGCCGGATCATGTCGACTTCTTCCGGATCGAGCCCCAGTCTGTCCGCGATGCGGGATGAGATCACGCCGACCCGGATCGTGTGCTCGCCCGTATCGTCGTCCCGGTACTCCGATGCCCGCGCTAGGCGCCAAAGGCAGTCTTCGGTCGCCTCATAAAGCTCCATTGTGCGGCGCTTGACCTTGCTCTCGAGGTCGAGGCTATACCTCTCGAGCTCCTTGTACAGCTTGCGCGTTCGCAAGAAGTTGCGGACCCTGAGGACGATCTCAATCGCCTCACCAGGCTTGTTCAAGAAGTCGTTCGCACCGAGTTCGAGCGCGCGCTGGCGCGAGGGGATCGAAACGTCTGCCGTGAACACGAGGACGGGAACCTGCTTCAGTTGCGGCATCGTGTCGCGTATTTCTTGAAGCGCCGTGAAGCCGTCCTTTGCCGGCATGTGCAAGTCGAGGCAGATCACGTCAGGATTGATCTCTGCGAGAATGCCAATCTCCATCGAGTCAGCGATCAGTGTTATCTGTCGGAACCCGGACTCCTCCAGGATCCGTTGCATCAGCCGCCGATTCACGACCTCGTCGTCGATGACGACGACGTGCATTCCTCGCAGGTCTTCGTCGATCTTGATCATACGCTTACCTCCGCCAACACATCTTCGATCGTGCGCAACAGCGCGTGCACGTCCATGGGTTTCTCGACATAGGCGGCTGCCCCAGCGCCCAGGAACCGATCCCTTGTCTTTGCCTCGGCGTCCGCACTCACAATGATAACCGGGCACTTGCAGACGAACGGGTTTCGTTTGATCTCCTCAAGTAATGCGATCCCGGCGACGTCGGGCAGATTGGCGTCGAGCAAGATCAACTGGGGGGAAGATTCGAGCGCACGTTCGACCACATGTCGGCCTTTGCGGACGAATTCGACGTCGTAATCTATCAGGGCGCCTTCCATGAGTTTGAGGCTGGGCTCATGGTCTTCGACGACAAGCAGCCTCCTGGTGCCTCTTCTCGCTGGCCTCTCGATGGTCGGCAGTTTCACCACTGCATGGTCCATAGGTGCAGGTACGGACGAGCGCAGGGAGACCGTGGCCACTGTTCCCGTACGGACGTCTGAGTCAAGCCGTAAGTTGCCTCCCATCGCTTCCGTGAGCCTCTTGGTCAGTATCAGGCCGAGGCCGCTCCCCTCGACGCTGGACTCCTCGGCTCCAAGTCTGTCGAACGGCGTGAAGAGCCTCTCGAACTTGTCCACGGGGATTCCAGACCCTGTGTCACGCACAACGAGATCGATGTAGCCGTCGGACCGCTGCTCACAGGTGACGATCACGGACCCCTCTCGCTTGTTGTACTTGATCGCGTTGGCCAACAGGTTGAGAACGATCTGGAGCAGACGCTTCTTATCCGCAAGGACAGTGACAGCGTCGCGCTCTCGAACTTTGACGTCGACGAGGACGCCTTTGTCGCGGGCGAGCGGAGACAACAAGCTCACCGCCTCGTCGATCACATGCTTTAGTGAGATCGGGACGCACCCGACGTGAAGTTCCCCGCTCTCCGCGCGAGCAATGTCCAGCACGTCGTTGATCAAAGAGACGAGGTGGCGCCCGCCTGCGAGGATCTGTTCGACGCTCTCCTTTTGGTCTTGGTCAAGCCTGCTGATCTCAAGCAACTGGGCAAACCCCATGATCGCATGGAGGGGAGTCCTCAACTCATGGCTGATCCTAGACAGGTAGGCGCTCTTGGCGCGGTTTGCACGCTCCGCCTCGATCCTCGCCTGCTCGGACTGCAGTTCAAGTTCGTGCCGCTCGGTGACGTCTTCCACCGTTCCGACCAGGCCCGCGCCAAACAGTGGGGCGGTTTTGATCGTGCACCAGATCGCTTCCCTCCCCTCTAGTGTGAACCGGCACTGCACGGACGTGGGTTCGTGCCTTCGGAGCGCCTCAGAGATACGCTCGTCGACGCGCAAGCGGTCTTCAGAATAGACAAGTTCGAACAGCCCTGATTTGAGCAGCGCGTCTTGAGGTGCGTTTAGAATCTCTGCAAGCGTCGCGTTGGCATAGACGACCTGACTTTCCTCGCCAATAACGAAGATGCCGAGCGGCGAAGCGTTGCTCATCGCGCGGAACCGCTCATCGCTCTCCCGCCGAGCCTGTTGTGCCTGGCGCCTCTCCGTGACATCGACAACGGTTCCGACGATTTCTCGCTTGCCGTTCTCGACTACTAGCCTCATCTCGTCTCGAATCCAAATGTACTCGCCGCTTTGAGCCTGGAACCTGTACTCGATCGTTCTATGGCCGCCGTCGCCGATCTCGTCGAGAATCTCGAGGTTGAGAGCGTCATCGTCGGGATGGATCCGTTTCTGCCAGAAGTGCGGGTCTGTCATATACCCGTGGAGATCGAGACCGAGAAGATCTCCGGCGTTGTCGCTCAAGTACGTGAGTTGGTACGGTGGTTCCGGACGACACGCGTAGATAACGACAGGACTCGATTTGAGGAGCCACGCCAGCCGTTCCTTTGTGCCGACATGCTCGATCTCGGCCATCTTTTCGGCAGTCACGTCAAGGATGACTCCGTCCCAGTGGATCACTCCTCCCTCAAGCCGACGTGGGATGCACAGAGCGTGTATCCAGCGCACTTCGCCATCGGGTCGGGATATTCGGCCGGTCCAATCGAAATGGCAAAGTTCCTGCATCGACTTTTGCGCGAGCAACTCCTTTTCGACGCGATCCTCGGGATGGATCGCCTCAATGAGCAGATCTGCGTCGGCATACACTTGCTCCGCAGTCACGCCGAATATCTGCTCGACACCTACGCTGATGTATGGGACTTTGCGAGAGCCATCGGGGAACCGCATCATTTGGTACACGGCCCCCGGGATGTTGTCCACCATTCGCTGGTATTGAGTTTTGACTTCGTCGATTGCCCGCTGAACGATCACCGTTGCAGATGTGTCTTCGAGCAGCAAGGCGACTCTCCCGTCTTTACGGACTCCGATGGCACGGAGCGTCCTCGCACCTGTCGTTTCAAAGGACACTTCGATCGGTGTGCCTACAAAAGCGCAGGCATTCACTGATTCGATGAGCGATTGGCGGTCTGTCGGCGCGACTTGGGACAGGAGCCTGTCGCTTGAAACAGTTAGATCCTTCAATTCCAAGAGTCGGGCTGCGACGGGATTCACCTCGACCTTGCCAACATTGGCGTGCCAATTCACAAGGCCGAGACCGAACTCTTCGAGCAACGGAGGATCAGACTTGATGTGCCCCGGTTCAGCAGGGTCCGAATCGCTCCCGGAGAGCAGCAGCACAGCCACCCCCACGGCAACTACCGCCGCCACCACGACCAAGGCGGGCCAGAACCCCTGGACCACGCCGGAGAAGGCGACCAAGGCTATGCCGACGCCGATCAAGGCGAAGCCAGCCCCCCGTCTCAAACCACTCTTGCGGTCGCTAGCCTGTCGCACTGCCTATTGTTCGGGCCTCCTCACCCGGTCACCTTTACTAAGGATAACTAACTTTCTCATAGTTGGACACATCTGTCCACAAAAACATCTACACTAACCGGTCCCCAGGGCATTCCGAACTGCCTCCGAGAGGGCGCTTCCAGGCCCATCGATTGCGAGCACGGCAGTGGCTCCGGTCCGCATGAGGCGCCCGCGATCCAGTTGTCGGGCCTGAGACTCCATGACGATGGTCGGCACCCTAGCCAGGTCGTCGTCCGACCTGATGGCCTCAATGACCCAAGACGCCTGTGCGTCCGGCAGGTCATCGACGATCACAATCGCACCAGGTCTGTGGCGCTTGGCCAACTCAAGGCCGAGACCCGCGGAGTTTGCGACGGTCATCTCAAAACCCGCGAACGAGGCTTTCCGGTCCAAGCCAAGCCGTTCGACCCCTTGGCCGGAAGCAATGATCAAGACTCTCTGGGGCTCTTTGCGGATTCGATCGTGAGGACGTGACGGCGATGCGTCCTCGATCAGTGCGTGCGTTCGCTCGGAGGTCACCTCGTCCTTTACGACATCAGGCACCTTCTGTCCCTGGGCCTTTGAGAAGACCCCGATCCATGTGACCGCGCCGCTCCTGTCGTGCCAGGGTCTCGCTGAGAACTCTAACGCTAGGTTGCCCGAAGCCGTGCTGCATCTTCCCTCCCAGGCGACGTCTGTCAGCTCCGATTGAGAGCGTAGGAGTTCTCGGTAGAGGCGGGGCCGATCGTCGATGTCGATGAGCCGGAGAAACGCCTCGGGCCGCATTCGAATCTCTTCAGGAGCGACGCCGACGAGCGCATACGATCCTTGGCTCACAAAGAGGAACTCGGGGCGGGCGTCTTCATGGAGCACAAGTTCCACGACCATTCCGTCTAACTGGGCGGCAAGCGTCTGGTAGCGGAGTTCTTGCTCGTGCCATCGGTCGCTAAGCGCCCTCTGTTCGCTGATGTCCGTCCATGCACCGACGACGTCCGCAGCACCATTGGGCCGGTCGACGATCCTGACGTCATCGCGCACCCAAACATAGTCGCCGCTAAGAGCGCGCAGCCGGTACTCCGCCCTGGAATGCCCGTGGTCGACAAACCTCTTTTCGTGGGCGCGCAGTGCGGGTTCGTCGTCCTCGTGCACAAAGGTTCCTGCGAAGAGTGGTCGACCCGCGACCTGTTCTGGAATGTAACCGAGGACGAATCGGACGTTCGGCGCCACACGTTCAAGCGAGTAGGGACTTTTCGGCAGACATGAATAGATGACCGTCCTCGACTCGGAAAGGAGCACGTCCAATCGTCGCTGAGTTTCCTCAAGCTGTCGGAGCGCTTCCTTTGTCGCCGTCACATCGACTGCGATTCCGTCCCATAGCGTTGACCCGTCCTCCAATCTGGTTGGGCGAGAAGCAGCTTGGAGCCACGCTGTCCTGCCGTCCGGCCTGACAAGGCGACCAATCCACCCGAAATCCGCCAAGGTTGTTCGGGACTCCTCAATACGGTGCATCAGTCCGGGGTGGTCTTCAGGGTGGACAAGGGCGAAAGCACGGTCCGGGTGCTCTCGTATCGTCTCTGCATCGATTCCCAGGAGGTCGCTGACCGACGGACTGAAGTAAGGGAACGACACTTCGCCGCTCGCGTCGATCTTGAACTGATAAATGGCCCCCGGCGACTTCGCACACACGCGTTCGAACCGGGCTTGCGCCTCGGCGAGAAGGGTTCTTGCTTCCCACTCCTTTGTCACGTCTTGGCACGTTCCGAAGACTTGAACGGGGTTCGAGTTTGAGTCCCGTTCGAACACGCAAGCCCTGCTTCTCAGGCAGACCGTTCTCCCATCGGCATGCACAGCACGGAAGTCGACCTCACAAATCGCATCTTCGTGCGCCCGATTGACCCGCTGGATGTGGGCAAGCAAGAGATCCGCGTCATCAGGAAGAACTGAGTCCTCGAGCGTGGTTCCACCGGACTCGTCGGGTCTTCCGAGAAGGCTTCCTATTGGACGGCTCGAGTACGTGTAAGTGCGCGACTTCAAGTCGTAGACGAAGTCGACGTCAGGCACCTTTGACGCGACCGCTCGAATGAGTGCGAGGTCTCGCTCAGTCTTCTCCAAGCGCCCCCGTCCATCTGTGACGTCGCGCACCACGCCCCACACTTCGTCGCCGTTTCCTTCGATGAACGAGCGCTGCGCAGTGAATTCGAGCCACCTTGGGCTTCCCTCTACGGTTCGCTTGGTCAGCGAGTGGACACCGTTCGTCCGGGAGACTTCATCGAACCACCTCTCGATCTCGTCATGGTCTCCTTGGCGGAACAGCCTCTTGACATCATCGATCTTATTGAGGTCCGAGCCCACGACGATGCCTAGGCTTAGACTCCCTTCGATTCTTCCGGACACCGGATCAAACCTCCAAGCACCGAATGATCCGACTCGCTCCAAGATTCCGTGGATGCGCGATGCTTCCAACGCGTCGGCCTTCAGCCGTTGTAGTTCAAGCCTGTTCTTGCCTGCCTCGCGCACGGACGTGGCAACGACAACTCCAGTCAAGAGCACGCCCATCGATCCAACAACGAGCACCGGCCACTCTTGGCCGGAAGGCGATAACACATAGACCAATGCCCCGAGCACGGGCAACGCAGGAGCCAACAGCGCCGAGACACTCAACGGAACCGTAAATGCGCGGGAGTAAAGCAGCGGTGTGGCGATGGAATAGTTCGTGACCGTCATGGCCAACTGCCCAATCATGACCAGGTCGATGTCGCCGAGAAGACCATAGATCAATACGAAGACGTAGGCGAGCGTGACACCTGCGAACAGCAAGGTCGCGTTCAAAGCGTCAACGAGGGCCCCTCGCGCGATCGAGCTGACACCAACGCTCAACGCACCGAGGAGCAACCAGAGGTCGGCGCGAAGCGCCAGGCTGGTAAGAACCCCATCTCCAACAGGGCGAGCGAGCAGCAATGCGCCGCCAAGACCGGCCTCGCCGACGACCATGGCCGTGATGCAGGTCGCGACGATTCCGACAGCCAGGGCTCGACCTAGCCATAGAAAGGCGGTAGATCGACCACGAAGACCGATCGAGAGGACCGCCATGCCGAGCGCGGCCACAAGAGCAGGGAGAAGCGGAAGCGCGACCGCACTTGCGCTGACCTTAGGCGGCACGATTGCCGGGAACCAGACCATGAGGGCAAGGACTAATCCGCCGACGACGAGAATCCCCACCCCAATCGCGCAAACGATTGGGGTCGAGCCGACCTCCTCCTCTCGCCGATTCACAGCCCCAGACAACAACCTATCGACCACTGTACAGGAAGCAATGGTAGCCATTGCACAGGACAGTGCAAAAACCGGCACTTTGAACCCGCGACCCCTGGCAAGAATGCGGATTGACGCCCGGTCCAGGACGGCGCAAAACCCGTGGGTACACTGCCCTCGTCCTCAGTCCCGTCCGCGGGCACTTGGACTCCCCGAAAAGCCTTATAGGTTGCGAAAGCCCATGCCACAGACAAAGGAAAAGACCAGCCCACAAACCAGCGACAAGTTCGACGCAGATGTCGTCGTGATCGGTGGAGGGCCCGGCGGGTATGTCGCGGCGATCAGGGCAGCGCAACTTGGAGCAAAGGTCACGGTCGTCGAGAAGGAGTATCTAGGCGGCACGTGCCTCAACTGGGGCTGCATCCCAAGCAAGGTCTGGATCGCGAGCGCCGAGGCATACCAGCACGTCAAGCACGCCGACGCCTATGGTGTAACCGTCAAGGGAGAGGTCGGCTACGACTTTTCCAAGATGGCCGCCCGCAAGGACAAGATCGTCCAGACCCAGCGGGGCGGCATCGGCATGCTCTTCAAGAAGAACGGCATAACGCACGTCGAAGGCTTCGCCACGTTTCTGGACAAGAACACGATCGAAGTCGAAAGGGACGGCAAGAAGCAGAAGGTCAAGGCACGGTCTTTCATCATCGCAACAGGGTCTGCGATCATCGTCCCGAAAATCCCAGGGCTCGAGGGAGGCGTCAAGGAGGGCATCTGGACCAGTGACGACGCCGTGAATGCCACGCACGTCCCGAAGAAGATGGTCGTCATCGGCGGTGGGGTAATCGGTGTCGAGTTTGCCTACGTCTTCAACGCGCTCGGCTGCGACGTCACAGTGGTCGAGATGATGCCCAAGATCATCCCCATGATGGACGAGGACTGCAGCACAGAACTCGGAAAACTGATGACCCGCCAAGGCGTCAAACTCATGACCGGCAGTGCCGTCGAAAAACTTTCAAAGACGAAAGACGGATGGAAGGTCGGAGTCAAGAGTGGCAACGAGGCCAAGGAACTCGACGCCGAGGTCGTCTTGGTCGCCGTCGGTCGACGTGCGTTCACCGACAACCTCAACCTCGAGAAGATCGGCGTCAAGACGAGTCGCACCGGAATCGAAGTCAAAGACACGATGCAGACGAGCGTGGACAACATCTACGCCATTGGCGACGTTAACGGCATCATCCAACTGGCACACGTCGCTTCCTACCAGGGGACGGTCGCCGCGGAGAACATCGTCAAGGGATCAGGGCGCAAGGCCGACCACAAGGCGATCCCCAACTGTATCTACACAGTCCCGGAAGTCGCTTCTGTCGGCCTCACGGAGGGCCAGGCTCGAGAGCAGGGCTACGACGTCACTGTCGGGAAGTTCATGTTCCGACCTCTGGGCAAGGCGATGGCCTCGACCCACCAGGACGGGTTCGTCAAGGTCGTTGCAGAGAAGAAGTACGGAGAGGTTCTCGGCGTCCACATGGTCGGGCACGGGGTCACCGACATGATCCATCAGGCCGTCGTCGCCATCAAACTCGAGGCGACGATCGACGTGATGGTGGACACGATCCACGCACACCCAACGATGTCCGAAGCCGTGCTCGAGGCATACGAAGACGCCCACGGGCACGCGATCCACAAGATGTAGCGTCATCGCTCGCGCGGCAAGACACCGAAGTGCTCTTTCACTTCGGGCTTGAGCCACGCGACGAGAAGCACGATGCAAAACGGCGTGAGGACGCAACTCGTGGTTCCGACGACGATATGGACCAGGTGTGCGACCCAGGTCTTGCGATTGTCAGGCGCGTTCGGTAGGCTGAAAGCAGTCACTCCAAACACGGCACCGATCAGGAGCAGAGTCCAACCCATCGAGCCGATCATGAAGAGCATCAAGTCCCGTGTCTGATCGTCCACGACTTGGTCGCGCAGGATCTGAAACCTCTGGAGGATTCCATCAGGATCGCGCACGATCGTCAGGCCGTGCCACGCGGAATAGAAGTTGAGCGCCGCGAACAGGTAGCAGTACACCTTGTACCAAAGCACCGCGCGCGGCTTCTTGACCACAGTCCCCAGTATACGGGCGGGGCGTGATAACATCGCTCGCGCCAAGTGACCATCCGCCCTCTAGGCCCGAACGACTCGATGAGCGAGATAACCGACCTCATCCATGCCGCCTACAAACGGTTGGGCGACATGGGGTTTCGTTTCTGGGGGACTTGGCAAAGCGAGTCCGACACGCGCCAGCGATGCAGCGAGGGCCATACCCTTGTCGCCATTGACGGCGGGAAGATCGTCGGAACCGTCACGGTCAAGCAGTCCGACGACTTGGGCGACCCCGAGTGGTACAAGGACCCTGGACATTGGATCGTCACCCAGTTCGCGGTCGAGCCATCTGCTCAGAAATCGGGCCTCGGCTCGAGGCTCCTCTGTGAGGCAGAGGCGCACGCATTTTACCAAGGCGGCACAGAGGCAGCGATCGACACGGCCGAGGGTGCGAAACACCTCATCGACTACTACGCCAGGAGGGGCTACCGCCACGTTGGCAGCGTGGACTGGGACGGCACGAACTACGTTAGTGTCGTAATGAGCAAGCGGCTTCGCCCAGTACTGACCACAGAGAGACTCACGCTTACCGAGCAATGCGAGTCCGACATCCCGCAAGTCCTCGAGTGGTGGAGCGACGCGCGGTTTCAGTCGCGCTACCCGCCTGGGCGGATGACTGAAGAACTATGCTTGGAGACCTGCAACGACGCAATCGCCGCTCTCTCAAACTATCCGCGCAGCGGTCTCTATTGGTCTCTGAAACTCGGCGATGAGACAATAGGACGCATCCGGCTTTCGCTCGAGAAGTCTGCGACCGGCACGCTCGGCTATGAGTTGTCGCCTCGGTTCTGGGGAAGCGGGTACATGACCGAGGCAGTCAAAGAAGTCGTGCGCTACGGATTTGCAGAGCTCGGTCTATACCGAGTGCAGGCGTGGGTCTTCGCCAACAATAAGGAGTCCCAACGCGTGCTCGAGAGACTTGGATTCAAGTACGAGGGAGCTCTGCGCGAGAAAGTCGAGTGGAACGGAACTCGCGTCGACGACAACATTTACGGGCTATTGAGAACCGAGTGGAACTAACGGCGGACCCGTCCCGGCAGTTTGCGCTTCTCCACCCCAATCCTTCCGTCGCTGACGCCCATCAGTTTTCTCAGCGCGCCGATCTCGTCACGCACTTGAGCCGCTCTCTCGAACTCCATGTTCTTCGCAAGTTCCTTCATCTGCGACTCTAGTTGCCCGATGAGCAGAGGCAGGTCTTCGATCATGACCGGCGCGTTGGTGTCGATCGTTTCGCCATAGGCCGCTTGCGTCTCCGCCACCATGTCATGAGAGCGAACGGTCTCCCGTACCGCTTTGTGCACAGTCTGTGGAGTGATGCCGTGAGCCTCGTTGTACGCTTGCTGCACCTCGCGCCTGCGGTTCGTTTCGGCGATCGCTCGCTCCATCGATCCGGTGATCCCATCGGCATAGAGGATGACCTTCCCCCCGACGTTGCGGGCCGCACGACCGATCGTCTGCACGAGCGAAGTCTCCGACCTCAGGAAACCCTCCTTGTCCGCATCTAGGATAGCCACCAGAGTGACCTCTGGCAAGTCCAGACCCTCGCGAAGCAGGTTCACGCCGACTACTACGTCGTAGACCCCGAGTCGCAGGTCACGAAGGATCTCCGGCCTCTCCAACGAGTGGACGTTACTGTGGATATAGTTAACTTTGACGGCCAAATCCTCCAAATACCCGGTCAAGTCCTCGGCCATCTTCTTCGTCAGAGTCGTGACCAGCGTCCGCTCACCTCGACTCGCTCGCTCCTGGATTTCATGGATGAGATCGTCGATCTGCCCCTTGGTCGGCCGCACCTCGACCACCGGATCCACGATGTACGTCGGACGAATGATCTGTTGTACGCGCTGTTGCTCGTGCGTCGACTCAAACTCGCCAGGAGTCGCCGAGACGAACACGACTTGGGGGACGCGCTCCAAAAACTCTTCGAACTTCAGGGGCCGGTTGTCGAGCGCTGACGGCAGACGGAACCCGTAGTCGACCAACACCGATTTCCTCTGCCTGTCGCCGTTGTACATTGCCCTGATCTGGGGCAGAGTCGCGTGCGACTCATCGATAAACACGATCGCGTCCCTCGGCAAGAAGTCTAAGAGGGTGTACGGTGGCTCGCCAGGCTTGCGGCCATCGAAGTACCGAGAGTAGTTCTCGATGCCGCTGCAGTAGCCGACCTCTCTAATCATTTCGAGGTCGAAGTCCGTCCTCTGTTTCAGGCGCTGTGCCTCCAGCAGTTTGTTCTCTGACTGAAAGTACGCAATCTGGGCGTCCCTCTCTTCTTCAATCTGCTTGAGCACGCTGTCAAGCCGCTCCCACGGCGTCACGTAGTGCGTCGCAGGAAACACGCTGCACTTCGTCGGCTCGTCGATCACGTCCATCGTCAAAGGATCGACCAGTCGGATGCGCTCGACCGTGTCACCGAAGAACTCAACGCGCGTCACGATCTCCTCGTCTTTCGGCTGGATCTCCAGCAGGTCGCCTTTCACCCGGAACGCACCGCGCGAGAGCACCATGTCGTTCCGCACGAACTGCATTTGCACGAGCTTCTTTAGCGCGGCATCTAATCCAAACTCCTGTCCGACCTCGAAGGTCACTGCCTGCTCCGCATATTCTTCCGGTGAGCCGAGACCGTAGATGCACGAAACGCTGGCTACGACGACTACGTCGCGCCTTTGCAAGAGAGCCTGTGTCGCGGCGTGGCGCAGCCGCTCGATCTCCTCGTTCGCGCTCGAGTCCTTCTCTATGTAGAGGTCGGACTGAGGCACATATGCCTCCGGCTGGTAGTAGTCGTAGTAAGAGATGAAGTACTGCACGGAGTTCTCTGGAAAGAACGCCCGGAACTCCTGGCACAACTGGGCGGCGAGCGTCTTGTTGTGCGCGAAGATCAGCGCAGGCCGCTGCATCTTCTGGATGACGCTCGCCATCGTGTACGTCTTGCCCGTACCCGTCGCGCCAAGCAGCGTCTGGAACCGGTAGCCGCTCTCCAGCCCTTCGCACAGCTCCGCGATCGCCCTCTCCTGGTCGCCCTTGGGAGAGAACTCGGGGTTCAGCTGGAACGGTGTGTCGTACTTGACGATCCCCATGTGGACATCAGTTTACTATGACCGCGTACTGGAGTACGTGACCAGTCGTACCCTTTGACTATCAGGCTCAAGCGCGCGAAGCCAACCACCCAGCCTGCCATCGCGGCATCACTATCGGTCAGTCCACGAGAACGAAACGCAATGCACCAAGCCAACCCTGCCGTGCCAGTGCGCCGCCCCCATTCGAGAATCGCGCTTGCATATGGGTTTAGGTCGAAGCCAAGGCCCGGTTCTCGTCTTCCGCATGCTCGGAATGGATAGATCGCGAGTGAAACCTGTACGGCCAGGTGGGAAGCGACGCTGTCCAAGGTCGTGTCAGGGCAAGAACGGCTAGGATGTAGCCGGCCACTGCAAAACACGACTTATAGGCACTGAACCACATCCCAAGTTCGACGGATTCGAGGTCCGGAAACGCGATCCAGGGTTGTGGTTCGATCGGCCCGAGCCGAGCCATGAGGATCGCATAGATGGCGATGGTGACGAGCCAATAGTTGAATGGGTCAGGAAGCATCGATGCGGCGATTGCGACTCCGACCATGGGGATCAGCCGAATCGACGCGTCTCGCCGGACGAGCAGAGCTCCAAGCCCGACTCCGAGTAGGGCGGCGCCTAGCCCGCTGAGGATCCCAAACTTTGAAAGCAGGTCTCGCTCACCAAAAACCTGCGGTCGGTCGGGCATGAGTTCAGTCAATGATTGCAGCTCCCTGTACATCGCAAGCGAGAACGCGAGAACCAGCACAGTGCACAGGCCAAGGCTGACGATGCCGACACGTCGCGCAATAGGGCGGACAGAGACGGCTTGAATGAGAACACCGTGCGCTTTCGCATTCGACCGGATCAGATTCTCAAGCCCGACACCGTCCCGTGTAGTTCCCAAAGTCATCCACGCCCTGAACCAAGGAAGTCGCCCAATGGTTAGGCGTATGCCTAACGGCGAACCCCCAACATCGATCATCCGCACGCTCAATACGTGCCTCCATCTCACACTGAAGACACAGACTGCGCCACGAGCCACGTAGAGGCGCACACCTCTGTCGTCGACCTCTACATGTGCACTAGTCTTCCAAGCGTAGAACGCCATGGCGGTAAACAGGATGAGGAGCGCGTCAAAGTAGCTGCCAAGAGTGAGGAGCACAAACTCGTAGATCGCGTCAAAGATTGTTGTCGACCAACCTACCGCAGAGGACACGACTGTGAGGAAGGGTGGGAACGTCTCTATCAACACGCCGACTAAGGTGGCAAGAAGCACAGCCTTCCACGAAGCGACCCTTCGGCCGACATCGTGCGATTCTGGAGAGGAATGAGGCGAATTCTTCCTCGCATGGACTTCAAGAACGGCAGCAAAAGCAAGAACGAGGAGCAATACTCGCCAGTTCGCGACGAGTCCGATCGTTGAGGTTCCGACGAAAGCGATACGCTCTATGACCGTTCCATGAGATATGTCGCTACCAAGCAAAGGAGTGACACCAGCCCAAGGAAGATCCATCCAGAGCACAATCAGATTTGCGGCGACCAGCAACGAAAGCCATGCGCCGAGAGACACCCACGCCCGACCGTACCATCCTCGCGCCTCCGCCCGCCTCGAAAGCAAACTGAGCACAACAAGAGAAGTGCAAAACAGAACTAGAAAGATGCGCGGAATCTCTGGCTCCAGAGACGAGTACCACGGTTCGAAAAGAAAGGAGCCGCCACCTAAGTCGGCCCGGTACTGGTAGATGACTGCAAGCGGCCCAATGGGCCACAGCCAGCCAGTGATTGTCGGCAAGAGTGCTGCCGCTCGATCGAAAATCGTTGAGACCTTTCCCATCTCACACCTTCTCCGACATTATGCAGTCGATTTCGTCTCCGCGTCCCTCTTCCTCTCCGGTATAACCCGCCCGTGCCCAAGAAGGCTTCGAGACTGATCACCATCGGTGGCCCGCTCGGGCTTGTATTGGGCCTTCTCCTCGGCACCCTTGCGCACAACGGTTCAGCTGACTGGCTACTAGACACCCTTCCTTACATCAAACCGATCGGCGACCTCTGGATGAACGCCTTGCGCGTCGCCGTTGTTCCCCTCACGATTTGCCTCCTAGTCACCGGCGTGTGCGCCGTCCCCAAGGGTGGCGAACTAGGCAAGTGGGGCGCGCGAACGTTCGCTTGGTTCCTCGGACTCCTTCTCGCTGGAGCGGTCTTCTCGGTCGTCGCCACCCAGGTCTACTTTTCGATCAACAAGCCCCAGCGGATCGACCTGCCGACGACAAAACCCGACGTAGTCGCGCCGGTCCAGGGCGATTGGACCGAGCAACTCATCCCCTCGAACGCCTTTGCCGCGGCAGCCAGCGGCGACGTCCTCCCTCTTGCCGTCCTCAGCGTGCTCTTCGGTCTAGCCCTCCGCTCGCTCGGACAAGAACGCAGGAAGCCAGTCGAGCAGGTCTTCATCGGCGTACGAGACGCCGTCCTCACGTTTGTTCATTGGATGCTCCTCGCGATACCCGTCGGCGCGTTTGCCCTCACGTTTGCCTTTGCGGTGGACTCAGGCCTCGAGACTGCTGGCACGCTCGTCCACTTCACGACCTACATCCTCGTCCTCGTTCTCCTCGCCCTGTTCGTCCTCGTCGTGGCGACCGTGTTAGCTGCAAGACGGTCGGCTAAGGAGACCCTCGCGGCTATCTCTCCGCTCATCGCGGTGGCCGTAGGCACGCGATCGTCGCTCGCTTCACTTCCCACCCTGGTCGAGAGCGCAAAGCAACTTGCTCTGCCTGACCCTGCTTCCGACATCGTGCTTCCGACCTCTGTCAGCGTGTTCAAGGTCAACCGCACGATCACGTCGACTGCCAAACTCCTCTTCATTGCGGCAGCGTTCGGAATCGTCGTCTCTCCCCAGGCGCTGGTCGTGTTCATCGGAACTGTCGTGCTCCTGAGTTTTGCAACGCCGGGCCTCCCTGGCGGAGGAAGCAACGCGACATGGGGCGCCTACATGGCCGCAGGGGCGCCGATCGAGGCTATCGTCCTCTTCGAAGTCACGGAGCCGATCACGGACGTCGTCAAGACTGCGCTCAACGTCGTCGCGGACTTCGCGGTCGCCGTGTTCGTTTCACGAGGGCTTAGCCAAACCCAAAGTCACACTTCATCGATTCCTTCAGCAACCGCCGAAGAACCGGCTTATTGACGTCCTCCCACTTCTTGAACCGGATGCACGAGCGTCCCACATCCACCTTGCCCAATTGGTCCGCGTATTTCTCGGGCAGCATCTGCCCGTCCTTGCCCACGGCACACGAGTAGACCGACAAGGAAGCTTTGTTGCACGCCATCCCCACCTTCATCCAATCGCCTTCGCAGCCCTTCGACTTGCCTTTGTAGTGGAACATCCCAAATCCGATGATGCCTTTGATGACAAACGGCTCCTCGTTGGGCACGCAATCCCGGATGAAATCGAAGATTGCGCGGACATCTTCCTGTCGCCCCTTGTCGACCTTCTTCAAATACGCCTCGACTTCTTTGTTAGCCATCAACTTCTCCTGATCATCCTGACTGCCCAGAACACGCCGCCCATGACGAGCAGCATCGCAACGAGAGGTATCGGAGTGTTCATCCCTCCTCGCGCCTGGAGCACCATCCCCATGGCGAGGAGCGCAGCCATCATCGCCGCCAGCGCAAAGCGCGGCGCACCCCGCAACCGTCGTGATCGCGCCCAGTGCGCATGGGGATAGAAGTCCTCGTACTCCGACTCCTCCGCACGTCGCCGCAGTTCTGCGTTCTCCCGCTCGAGCGCGGCCAATCGCTCCTGGATCTGCTTCTCGTTCTCAGCAGTCCGTACATCGCGCAAGATCCGCGATACGACGGCCGGCTCCACCTGCAAGGCCTCTGCCACGTCGGCGACCGTCGCGCGCGTGTCCGACCCCGACTGCCGCTCGCCGTAACGCTTGACGATCGCCTGGACCTCTTCCTCGGTCAGCCTCTCGTCCGCATCCTCAAATCGCTGGTTCAACAGCTGGGCACCATCCACGCCAGATACTACCGAGGCGAGGGCCGCCCGGATTCGCGTCGGGACAAAAAGAAATGTCCCCACCGGACACCGGGCAAGGGGAGAGCAAATCCCGGGGCGATGAGGACATCTCAACTATACGACATCCCGGGGCCACTGTCAAGACGTTTTTGCCCGGTCCCATGAAAAAAATATGCGACTTTTCCCAGCCCGCAATTCTCCGGGAGAGGAACCCTCAACGGGCAGCGAGCGATGAAGACACGCGACAGTCATCCGCGCGAAAGTGTTCGTCTCGAACGCAACAATGCAATCTCGCCGCCGCGTCTGCATTCGATCCGCAATCTCTCAAACATCCGCGAAAACTCTCTACAATTCTGCGAAATCACCGATAATTCCTCTTAGCACAGGTTCAAACGAGGTCGAGACGAATACTGAAAAAAGTTGCGACATAGTGCTTTTTGCATCAGTACAACGTCTTTTCTCTTGCGGAAGCTTGTGCACAAGAACAGCTTCTCGGAGGTAGTAAGAAACAAGATGGCAATGAAGCGAACAGCCGCAAAGAAGAAAGCGACGGCAAGAAAGCCGGCGCGACGCAAGACTGCGGCTAAGAAGACGACACGCAAGAAAGCGACGACGCGAAGGAAGACCACCGCGCGAAAGCCGGCGGCCAAGAAGCGAACCGTCCGCCGAAAGACCACGGCCCGAAAGCCGGCGGCCAAGAAGCGAACGACTACGCGTCGAAAGACCACTGCGAAGAAGACCACGCGAAAGCCGGCAGCCAAGAAGAAGGCCGCCGCTCGCAAGCCTCGACGCAAGACAACCAAGAAGGCGGCCGCTAAGAAAGCGGCTATGTGACAACACGGGAGAGTTCAGCGGGCGCGCCCTGGGAAACCAGGGCGCGCCCGTTTCTTATGCCGTTCGGCGTCGCCAGGAAGACTCGTCGGTCCCCCGGTACCGGCTCGCCGGGACAGCGACCGACTCGATCCGTGAGCCGCTCGCCAAGGCCAACAAGTGGCGCCCGATCGCTTCTCCGAACAGCACTGGGACGGCATTGCCCAACTGCCGGTACTTTGCCGATAGCGGACCGCACACTGTCCAATCGTCCGGAAACGTCTGCAAGCGGCGGTACTCCGCTACCGAGAGCGGACGCATCTCGACAGGATGTCCTAGTTCCGTCGCCGGCATCGTCGGACATGTCACGAGCGTAGGGGACGGCTTGTCCCAAGAAATGCGGCGACAAAAACCGACGCGCCCACCGCTGGATTCGTAAGCCTTGCCTAACGCCTGGCGCTGCAACTCGACGGGCAGCGCGCGCCAGTTCTCACCTTCGCCAACTCTCTCGAAGAACGCTGCGCGACCATTGCGAAACGCGGCGCACTCGTCACCGTGTCTCAACCCCTCGACCGCCGAACGAAAACTCACCCATTCGCCAGGTGCGTGTGTAGGCGCCAAGTGGGGCGCAACGACGCCGCCACTGCACGCTATCAACACAAGGCGTTCGCGCACTTGCGGAACACCGAAGTTCGCAACGTTGTACAACTGGAAACTCACGCCGTATCCAGCATCCTCGAGCATCGAGACAATGAGCCGCAGGGCGCCGCCGGGGGACTCGTCGGCAGTCAAGGGCGAATCGCGCAGGGCGTGTGGGCGGTGCAAGAGGGGAGCGGACAAGAGTCCGCGGACGTTCTCGATCACCACATACTGCGGTTGCATCGCGACGGCCAAGTCGAGGAAAGACAAGAAGGCGTTTCCCCGCGGGTCGTTCAACCCCTGTCGCTTGCCCGCTGTGGAGAACGACTGGCAGGGAGGCCCTCCGACCACGGCGAAAGGCTCCAGCCCGGCGAAGTCCGATGGCCGTATCGACCGCACGTCGCGGTCGAACACACAAAGCCCGGGCCTGTTCGCCCGGATCGTCGCCAGAGCCCACTTGTCAATCTCATTGGCCGCAAGGCACTCCAGTCCGGCGCGTTCGAGCCCAAGGTCCAGCCCCATCGCCCCGCTGAAAAAACTCACGAACCCGCGGCCCACGGACCAATTATGTTCAACTTTGGCGGCCAGAACTTGAACGCAGTGCGCGCTTGGACTAAAATGGGCGAGATCCGGAGGATCGCATGCAACTGCCCCAGGCGCTACGAGACAACTACCTTTTCCGAGGACTTTCCGACCTGCACTATGACGCCATCGTCGCCCTGACCCAAGTCAAGACCTTTGAAGGCGGCGACACCCTGGTCCGCCAGTTCGGACGGGACAGCGATCTCCTCGTCATCCTTGCCGGGTCGGCCCTCATCAAGACCTTCAGCGGTGACACGATCGCAGAAGTCGGCCCGGGCAGCGTCCTGGGAGAGATCAGCCTCATCGACGACGAGCCGCGAAGCGCGACCGTCACCGCTAAAGGCGCCACTCAGGCCGCCATCATCCCGGCCGAGGCCCTCCGAAACATGATGAGGCACGACCTCGCCATGCGGTGCACGATGCTCGAAAACCTCAGCAGGGTCCTCTGTCAGCGCCTAAGGTCCGCAAACGTGCAACTCGACAGCGCGATGGCTGGGGCCGCGCGCTAGCCTCCGGGCGCGGCGGGTGGCGCGGTCCAGACCGTACGCCCGCCCTTCACCGACGAGAACTGGCCAGTCCCTGAGATCGTTGCGGTCCCTGTGCCGTTGCCGTCGCGCAATGTCACAAGCCCGCCTCCGGGACCAGCAGCAGCGGTAAACGCGGAGTTTCCACTCGATCCCTTCACGTCGAACTGGCCACCGTTCGCCGTCGTCAAGAACTCGAAGGCAGGTCGGCCGTTCGGCATCGGAATCGAGATCTGCGAAGTCCCGGCGCGGTTCGCAAAGAGCAGCGTCGCTGCACCGCTCGACGCTTCGAACATCGTCCCGGACGCCGAGGTCGTCAATCGCGTTCGGCTCCGTCCGTCTGGCGTCGCGATTTCGAACAAGCCTCCGTCCGACTGGGTCCTGATCGAAACGGTCCCGCCCGGTCCGGCCGAGAACGTTACCGAAGGACGTCCGTTCGCGTCGAGAAGCGCAAAGACCCCGTTACCGCCCTGGTGTGCAAGCACAGCGATCGTCTGCTGGTTTTCCGTCACAAACCGCAGCCCGTCGACAGGCACCAAGACTTGGTTCTCGCTTCGCGGAGGAGGAATCTGGGCTTGGGCCACCGTGGGCCGTCCGATTTGCCCGCCGACCAGTCCACCAAACAGGGCCAAACCCGAAAACAGCAGCGTATGTCTCAACGTCATGAACTTTGGACGCCTCGAGGCACAGAATTGTTTGCACAGCCCTAAACCCTGAACCCCAAACCCTGAACCCTCCATAATCTCATCGATGCTCCTCGCGGCGGCCCTCCTCCTCACCCAGCAGATCGCGCCGCCACGGTTCGTCCCCGTTTGGCCCTTCCCCGCCCTCCCCACGATCAAGATCGATGAGTGGCAAGCCAAGATAGGCGTCGCCCAGGAGACCGCCTACCGCGACAAACTCCAAGGGCGAGTCCTCTGGATCGACGGCACTGCCAACCTCGAACGCTGCAGCAGCGACGAAAAGATCGTCGCACTCATGGAAAAGGTCGCCAAGACCGGCTTCAACACGGTCGTCTACGACGTTAAGCCGATCGTCGGCCGCACCCTCTACCCGAGCAAACTCGCCGACAAACTCACAGAGTGGCGCGGCCAAACCATGCCAGCCGACTACGATCCGCTAAAGGCAATGGTCCGCGAGGCCAAGAAGAACGGCCTTTCGATCCTTGTCAGCATGAATGCGTTCGCCGAAGGACACTCCTACGCCAAACGTGACGAAAGCCTCCCGAACACGCAGTTCGGCAAGCCCGGCTGGGGATACGAGAACCCGCATCTGCAGTCCTACGTTCTGCGCGCCAACCCCTTTTTCCTCTTAGAAGTCGGCCCGCAGCAGTACTTCATCAACCTGCCGAGCGCACCTAACACCTGGAACCGGGACGTCGGACTATTCACCACAGTCCAACAACTCCCACAGGCCGACTGGTATCTCACAATCGACGAAAAGTGGGGAGTCACGGCGTCCAGCGCACAGAAGCCGACGACCGGCTATGCGTTCATCGCAGCGAAAGGAACGATGGCCGAAGCGCTCCGCGACGGCGCCACCGTCGGTACCGTCCTTCCCATCGAGACGGCCAACACCTTCCTGCCCTCGGGCAGTGCGCAAGACCAAATCCCGCTGATGATGAACCCGCACCACCCCGAGGTACAACAACGCACGTTCGCGTTCGTCGAGGAAGTCTTCGCCAACTACGACATCGACGGACTGCTCTTCGACGACCGCCTGCGTTTCGCCGGTCTCGACGCCGACTTCTCCAACGAGGCCACCGCACAGTTCGAGAAAACGATCGGCCGCAAGATCAACTGGCCGCAGGACGTCTATCAACCGACCTTCGACGCAAGGCTCCGCACGGGAATCGACCCGGGACCCTTCTTCGACGCGTGGCTCACCTTCCGCGCCAAAACCCTCACCGACTGGGTCAAAGAAGTCCGCAAGAGAGTCCCCAAAGGCAAAGCGTTCGGCATCTACGCGGGTTCGTGGTACGGCAGTTACGCAGAGTACGGCAACAACTATGGCAGTGACCAACTGCAAGCGGGGTTCCCGTTCCTCACGCGCCACTATCGCGAGACCGGAATGGCCAAGCACCTCGACCTGCTCGTCACCGGCTGCTACTATGCCGTCCCCACCATCGTCGACGCGATGAAGGTCTCTGGCCCGATCGGCCGCACGGTCGAGGCCGCTGGCGTGATCAGCAACCGCGTCGCGCGCGACCAGTGCTGGACATACGCGGGCATCATGCTGAGCGACTTTCGAGGAGACACCGACCTCATGGCGCGCGCGCTCCAGGCCGCCGCCGCGACCACCCAGGGCGTCATGGTCTTCGACCTCTCGCACGACATCGACCAATACTGGCCCGTGTTCGAGAAGGCGTTCGCGAACGACCCGCGCAAAGCCCCCCACCAGCGCATCGGACTCATCGAGGCCGTGCGCCGACAGCGATTGACCTGGGAATCAAACGGCTGGAAAGAGCCCCCCTTCCCCTTCTTCACCGGCGCCCCCGGTGCTGGGTTCTGACGGAATACTCTGGTCTGATGCTCGAAGACTTCCGAGTCGTCAGCAAAGGCTACATCCCGGTCTGGAGGAAGCGGACCAAAAGGAAGCGCGCAGCCGACGCAGCAATGGCCCTCGCCTCGATCGCTGGGCTCGTGCTTGTCTGGACACCGTGGCGCGGACATGAAGACCTCCGCACCGCGATCTCTGTCCAACTAGCCAATGGCGACCCCGCCGCCATCGCTCTCTTCGCGTTCATGGCGCTAGTCCTCGCGCTCATGGCCCAACGCCTCTGGCGCGCAGACCGCAAACCCAGCGCCGGATTGATGTCCGCCGAGGTCGTCGCCCTCGGGCTCCTCGCCGTCACAGACCCAAACTCCATCGACCACCTGCTCGTCTTTGCGGCGGTCGCACTGTCGTCAGCCGCTTGGCTCGTCGTGCTTGCGATCGATCTCGACGACCGCCTCCTCCACACCGCCGCGCTCTGCGGCCTCGCGTCCTTTGCCCTCGTCCCGAGCAGCCTCGGGCTCTCCGAACGAGCCCTCATCACATCCTGCCTGCTCGGCATGGACCTCATGTTCTTCCGCCACTTTGACTAGGCGACTCCCAGACTGAACTCGGCCCATAAACCTATCGATCCATCGAACCTCCAGCCCTCAATCGTCCTACAATAGAGTACTGGTGAGCGAAAGCGTCCCGACAGCCATAGGCAAGTACCAGATCATCCGCGAGATCGCCCGGTCCAACGACATCGTCTACGAGGCCTACGATCCCAAGATGACCCGCCGCGTCGCGGTCAAAGAGCTCGCCATGCCCCGAGGCGCGACCGACCAGCAGCGCCAAGACCGACTCAAGCGCTTCGAAAGAGAAGCCCGCGCCGCAGGCTCGCTCGTCCACCCCAACATCGTCACGATCTACGAGGTCGGCACCGACGCGGACAAGAACTACATCGCGATGGAGTACTTGACCGGTCGGAACCTCCGAAAGGAGATCGACAAGACCGGCTTCATAGAACCCCAACGCTCCGTCGAGATCGCGATGGAGGTCCTCGAAGGCCTTTCCTTCGCCCACGAGCACGGCGTCATCCACCGCGACATCAAGCCGGACAACGTCCAATTGCTCGAGGACGGCCAGATCAAACTCACCGACTTCGGCATCGCGCGCCTCACCTTCGAGCCGAACATCACGATGGACGGACAGGTCTTCGGCACGCCGTCCTACATGTCTCCCGAGCAGATCAACGGCCAAGAGATCGACGCGCGCTCGGACCTCTTTGGCGTCGGCGTCCTCCTCTACGAGATGGTCAGCGGACAGAAGCCGTTCCAAGGCGACAGCGTAGTGAGCATCACCTACGCGATCATGAACAAGAAGCCCGACCAGCCTCAGCAGGCCAACTACAGCCTCTGGCAAGTGATCGAGCGCTCGCTGGAGAAAACGCCAGAACTCCGCTACAAGAGCGCGGGCGAGATGCTCGAATCGCTCAAGCAGGTCCACAAACAGATGGCGAGCGGTAGCGTCGTGCTCGACCCGGTGAACACCAGCCCGTACGCGCAGCAAGCCAATATCGTCAACGCTCCACCGCCGCAGATCTACAGCCCTTACCAGACCTCGGCCGCCACGGGCATCACCCCGTACGGCACCCCCGCTCCCGGAATGCCCGGCGGATATGTCGCTCCCACATTACAACCCCAGTACCAGCCGTACCAACCCTATCAACCCGGCCAGACACAACAGCCCTACACGCCGCCACCAGGGCACGTCCCGGTCTACTATCCGCCTCCGGCCAAAAGCCCGTGGATCAAATCGGAGACGAAACAGGCCATCGGCAACTTCTTCCTCGCCGTCCTCCTCATCGGAGCAGCCATTGGCTTCGTCATCCTCGTCATCAACGCCCTCGCCAAGATCGAACCGAACGTCGCCTCGGAAACGGTCGGTGAAGAGACCGCGTTGCCGCTCACGCCACCTTCGATTCCAGAGCGCACCTTCGATAGCCGCCCCACAGGTCCGATTAACTCCGCTCCCGCGCCCGCACCAGGGTCGACCGCAGGCGAAAACCGGCCCGCGTCACCTTCAGGCCCCAGCGGCGAGGAGTTTGCCGTCGCGACGGACGTTCCGGGAATGCTCGCCGCCGCCGATAGGGCCGTCGACCGCGCAGTGGCGACAGACTCGTCAGGACTGAGACAAGAGCACTGGGCCGAAGCCGACTCCCTGTTCGCCCAAGTGATCGCCAACGCGGCCAGCGAAAGCGAGAGCCGCCAATACAGCATCCGCGCCTCGAACAAGTACGTCTCCGTCGCAAACGTGCTCATCGAGCGCGGCGACAACGAGCGAGCAAGAGAAGCGCTCCGCCGGGCAAAGGGCTTTGCCGGAGTGGACGCGCAATTGATGCAGGACATCGACCGCGCGCTTGAACAACTTGGCGGCTAGCCCGGAGCGCGCACCAGCCCGCCGTCGACGAGCAAGTTCACGCCCGTCACGTACGAAGCACGTTCTGAGCACAGGAACGCCACCGCGGCAGCGATCTCGTGTGGCTCCGCCAGCCTCCCGACAGGCACGGACTTCGCCGTCTCCAAAAGAGCCTGCTGGAAGGGGATCCCTTCCATCTCGGCGCGCACCTGCGCCAAGTGCACCTGCCGGTCCGTCATCGTGTGTCCAGGAAGGACGGAGTTCACAGTCACACCGTGCATCGCAAGTTCGTCGCTCTGCAACCGGGTCAATGCGCACAGCCCAGAGCGCAATGTCGAAGAGATCGGCAACAACGGGTTCGGCTGCGCCGCGACAAGGCTCGTGATGTGGACGATCCTTCCCCACCCGCCTTCGACCATCCCTGGAGAGACCAGCCTGACCATCCGAACCACGTTCATCAGTGTCGAGTCGAACCCCGCCTGCCATTGCTCGTCGGTCATCTCGGTCCACTTTCCGGCGGGCGGGCCACCTGTATTGGTTACTAGGATTTCCACACCCCCGAAGTGGTCGACCGTCGCCCTGTACCAGGCGCCCAAAGACTCCAGAGAGGTCACGTCGCAAACCTGCCCGAACGACCCTGGAACCATCCCAACGGCCTCTTCCAGGTTCGATTTGTCCCTGGCGCAAAGCGAAACCTTGCACCCTTCCGCCGCCAGTTCCTTGGCCACCGCCAGCCCAATCCCCTTGCTGGCCGCAGCGACCATGGCAACCCTTCCGGAAACGCCCAGATTCATGCCGCAGATTCTATTGCAAGCCAGCCTGGAATCCCCGTACAATGGGGCCTGTCCGTTGGAGGATTGCTGATGAACGGTCTTGCTGCCACTTTGCTTGTATTGGGAACCTTGCCTTTGGTCTCGCCAGCGCCACAAGATTCGCGTGGAGACTTTAGCGGTTTTGCTGGTCCGAAAGGCGCCCCTCGCGCTGGTTGGGACAGCGTCAACGTCGAGTTCAAGTCACAGATCGACCTCGCCACGTTCAATGCCGGGAACGGCAACGACATATGGGGCTACGTCTCGCCGAGCGGACGCGAGTACGCCCTCGTCGGACTGAGCAACAAGGTCGCATTCGTCGAAGTCACGGACCCGTCTAACCCGGTCTACTTCGCGTTCATCTCCCACACATCGAGCCAGTGGGCCGACCTCGAGACTTATCAGAACTACCTATACGTCGTGACAGAAGCGACGGGCACCGGTATTCAAGTCATCAACCTGGCGAACATCGACAACCACCAGGTCACGCTTGTGCGAACAGTCTCTTCGCCGGGACGCACGCACACACTCTCCATCGACCAGACTAGCGGCTTCCTCTACACGAACGGCTCGCGCGACGGAACAGGCACGTCCATGTGCTTCTCTCTGACAGACCCGTCCAACCCGTCGCGTGTTGGCGCCTCGTCGATGACTACGGCCTATCAGCACGACACGCGTCCCGTCACGTTCACCAGCGGCCCTTACGCGGGTAGGCAGATCTTGTTCGGCAGCGGCGAAGGCCGAGGCCTCGAGATCTGGGACGTCACCAACAAGAACGCACCGTTCCTCGTCGTGCGGCGCAGTTACCCCCAAGTCCGCTATTGCCACCAGAGTTGGCTTAGCCCCGACTATAAGTACATGTACGTCAACGACGAACTCGACGAGACCAACTTCGGGATCAACACGAGGACGCTCGTCTTCGACGTCGAGGACATCACCAACCCGATCCTCCTCGGAACTTTCTCGACCGGGCTACAGGCAATCGACCACAACCTCTACCTGAAGAAGGGCTTCCTCTTCGAGTCGAACTACACGAGCGGTGTACGCATCTTCAATACGAACATCAACAAGGTCAGTCCCCCTGAGTCAGGGTGGTTCGACACCTACCCTGAGAACAACGGGCGAACGTTCAATGGGACCTGGAGCAACTACCCCTTCCTTCCCAGCGGAACTTTGCTCGTGTGCGATATCAACCGAGGGCTCTTCGTCCTCGACCCGACAGAGGCGACCGTCATGCCCGTCGACGTCACGACAGTGACGGTCGTCAAGGGCCTCCCCAAGTCGGGCACCGTCGCATCGCTGACCACTGTCGATAACGACAAGATGTACGTCCACGCGGGGCCGACTTCGCTCCCGAACGAGGCGCCCATCGAAATCATCCTCGAAGGCACCGCCCTCTGGCAGGACTGCACGAAACTGCGATTGGTCCTCAACTCCAATTCCAACACCCCCAACCTCGCCAAGACCATCGAAATGTGGGACTGGACGATCGGTGACTGGGTGTCTGTAGGAGCGTCGGGAGTCAACGGTACGCCGGACCCGGCAGAGATCATGCTGACGAACCCCAACAGGTTCATCCAGCCGGGACTGCGGACCGTCAAGGCGCGCATCAAGATCAATCAAACCGGCCCTGTGCTGGTGTTCCCCTATGCTTACGCGATCGACCAGGCTGGTTGGAAGATCAACCCCTAGAAGGTCTCGATAAAACAGCCGAGAGCCGGTGTCCGAGGTACGGACACCGGCTTTCCGCTTAAGACCTCGTCGAGCGCGAGCCGCAGGTCCCGCCGGTACTCCTGCTCGCGCAACCGGCCGTGCTCGATGTACCAATCGTCGATCCGACCCATGTATTGGAGCGTGCCGTCCTTCGTCAAGACCGCCGCCTCCGGCGTCACCTTCGCGCGGACCGCGTTCACGAGGGCGTGCTCCTTGTCGTGGATCGCGGGCCACTTGTAGTCGAACTGCTTGGTGTGCTCTTCGATCGCTTCCCTAGTCGAGTCCTTGTACACGTACACACGGTAAAAGGCGACGCTCTTCTTGGCATAGTCCGCCTCGATCCGCTTCAGTTCAGGCGCATAGCGGTTCGCGATAGGACAGTCGTTAAGCAAAAACACCAGCACGGTCGCCGTTGCCTTGGGATCCGGGATCACCACTCGCTTCCCGTCGATCGTGGTCGCTTGGACCGGCTTGATCGACTGGATGGGCTCTTGGTTCGTCTGAAGAACCAGAGCGAGTGAGAACGCAAGAGTCATGAGGCTAGTTTACAAGACGTTCCTACGGGAGGACTGGTAACCTTGTTCCAGATGCGGCGCCCGGCCGTCCAATCCACACTTGTCTGTACAGGCGCAGCCTTGTTGCTCGCCTCCCTGGGCGCACGGTCTGCCCCACGTCAAGATCCGCCTACCTGGTCCAAGGATGTCGCTCCCCTCATCCATGCTAAGTGCACCAGTTGCCACACGGCCGGCGGACACGGGCCCTTCGCTCTCGAGACGTACCGCGACGTTGCCCGGCGTGGGGAACTCGTCCGCCAAGAACTCCTCAAGCGAACGATGCCGCCGTGTCTCGCGACCACAAGTTTTGGAGAGTTCTGCGACAGCCCCTTTAGCGACGAGCAACTCGTGATGTTCCAAGAGTGGTTCCGTGCAGGAATGCCGCAAGGCGACGCCGAGCCGGAACCACCAAAGCCCGCGGCCGGGTTTCGCCCCGGCAAACCCGATCTCGTGGTGAGGCCGATCGATCTGCCCGACACCCCGCACGAAGGCAATCCGGTCTGGTGCGCGGTCGTGATCGATCCCAAGTTCACCACCGTCACTCGGTTGCGCGGGTTCGACGTCGTCCCGACAGAGCCGCAAGCGATCAGACACGTGCTCTTGGCCGTGTTGGCTCCCAACGTCGGCGAGACTCACTGGCGGACTAACGGCACGCTCGACGCTAAGGCATCGCGATTGATCGGCGCGTGGGCGCCCGGTTATCGCGCGTTTGTGGTTCCAGATGGGGCGCACATCACGCTCCGACCGGGAGAGAAGCTCGTTGCCCAAGTGCTCGTCCAGCCCGGTGGGCGCCCGATGAGCCCGCAGATCGACATCGGCCTCTACTTTGCAAAGTCGCCAGGACGCGAGGCTAGGTGGGAAACGCTCGAGACGAAAGAGTTCAAGATCGCAGCGTTCGAAGAACTGACCATCTCGACCAGCCGCGTCATGGACCGAGCGCTCGACGCGTTCGCCGTTATCCCCGAAGCGCGCTTCTTCGCATACTCAGTCGCGCTGCGCATCGACGGCGACCAGTCGAAGACGCTCTTCAAGACCGGAAAGTGGAACCCGTATTGGACAGGTTCGTTCGTGTTTGAGTCGCCTGTGAGGATCGAAGCGAAGGCGACGCTCCAAAGCGTGTTCATCTACGAGAACGAACTCCACACGCTCATCAACGAGGGCAAGCGGCCCCGCGACGTCAACAGCGGCCCTGCGATCAACGAAGAGGTGAACCGGATGCACATCCTGGTCGCGGACGCGCCCTCCCGGTAGAATCGGCTCCCAGCGGACAGGTGGCAGAGCGGTTTAATGCGGCGGTCTTGAAAACCGTTGAGGCGCGAGTCTCCGGGGGTTCGAATCCCTCCCTGTC
>CAZGXW010000026.1:0-32715 GCA_964529975.1 uncultured Fimbriimonadaceae bacterium | reverse complement strand
TCGGGATGGTGGCCGAGCGACTCGTCGCCGTAGCCCATGCCGTGCGACTCGATGTTCGCTTCGTCGACGACGTAGATGCCGTACTCGTCGCAGAGTTCGTACCAGCGCTCGCAGTTGGGATAGTGGGACGTGCGGACGCAGTTGATGTTGTTGCGCTTGAAGAGAAGGACGTCTTGCAGCATCCCTTCTTTGGTCACAGCGCGCCCTCGCTGGTCGTCGAACTCGTGCCGGTTCACGCCGCGAAGTTTGATCGGCACACCGTTTATCCGGAACACCCCGCCGTCCCAGTCGACCGTGCGGAACCCGACCTTGACTGAGGCCTCTTCTGAGCCCAATTTGAGCCTGAGATCGTACAGGTTCGGAGTCTCCGAAGTCCAAGGTAGGACGCCTTGAATCGTCCCCACGGCGTCACCGACAAAAGCCCAGACCTCTCGTCCGGACGCATCAGACAACGACCCGACAACGCGCTCGGTCGTCTCGCCGCCGACATCGACTGCGACGCTGATGTGCCCCAGGTGGTCGGTCTTCACGAACACGTCCCGAATGAACGACGCAGGTCGCTCAACGAGCCACACATCGCGGAAGATCCCCGCGAGCCGCCAGAAATCTTGGTCTTCCAGATACGTCCCGTCGCACCACTTGAACACTTGCACGGCAAGCGTGTTGGCCCCATCGCAAACAAAGTCCGTGACCTCGAACTCGGAGGGCGTCTTACTGTCCTTCGCAAAACCGACTTCCGCTCCGTTCAACCAAACCGTGTAGAAACTCTCTACTCCGTCAAACCGCAGGAAGTAGCGACGGCCCTTCCTCTTGTGGCACTCGAAAGAACGACGGTACGTGCCGACGGGATTGTCGTTCCCGATACGGGGCGGATCCTTGGGATGAGGATATGTGATGTTCGAGTACACGGGCGTTCCGTGCCCTTGAAGTTCCCAGTGTCCAGGCACTTGAATCTTGCCCCAGCCCGTGTCATCGAACTCTGGCGACGCAAACTCTTGTGCACGTCCCGCGACCGTCGGTGAAAAGTGGAACCGCCATTCGCCAATCAGCGGTTCTCGCGAAACGCCCTGCAAACTCGCAGAGGGTGGCCGCTTGTTGCGCGACAGCACGCTCGGGTCTTCCCAAACGTTCGCCGCCATGGGGGCAATCATAACACGCCCTCCGGGGCCCTTTGGCTACAATCCAGGCCATGCCTCGCGTGGGATTCGTCGGTCTCGGAACGATGGGAGGGCCGATGGCCGGCCACCTGGTCGGCAAAGGGTTCGAGACTGTCGTTTGGAACCGAACTGCGTCCAAAGCCGACGCGCTGGTCGCTAAGGGTGCCACGAGGGCTGCGTCTCTCCAGGAACTTGGCGAGTCCTGCGAAATCGTGTGCCTGTGCGTTGGAACCACGGAGGACGTCCAAGAGTGTCTGCGCGCGCTTACCACGAGAGCGAAGAAAGGGACGCTCTTCGTCGACCACAGCACGATCTCGCCCGTCGGCGCACGCTCGATCCACGAGGAACTTGCTGAGCAAGGCATGCGGTTTGTCGATGCCCCAGTGACCGGCGGATCCATGGGCGCTATCAACGGCACGCTCACCGTCTTTTGTGGCGGGGCCGAGGCCGATGTGGAAGAAGCGCGGCAAGCACTCGGCGCATTTGCTAAGACGGTGGCTCACGTCGGCGGTCCGGGCGCAGGACAACTCACCAAGGTCGCAAACCAGATCGCCGTCGGAGGTTCACTTCTCGCCCTTTGCGAGTCGCTCGCGTTCGCCAAGAAGGCAGGGCTCGACGTCGCAGCGACCCGCGACCTGATCAGCAAAGGCGCGGCGGGCTCGTGGGCGATGGAGAACTACGGCCCCAAAATCATCGCGGGCGACTGGTCGCCGGGGTTCTCGGTCAAGAACCAGCGCAAGGACTTCCGCTACTGCCGCGAGGCCGCCGAGGCTAGCGACGCAGCGATCCCGACCACGCTCCTGGCCGACCGCCTCTTGAGCCTTCTTGAGGACGAGGGGCACGGCGAGTGGGCCACAGCCGCTCTCTATGAGGCGATGCTCGACATGGACTTCGAAGAATGACCCCGAGCGTCCGTCTGACCGGAATCACCCATAAGTTTGGGGCATTCACAGCCCTGGACAACGTCGATCTCGAAGTCCTTCCTGGGTCGCTCCACGCGATCGTGGGAGAGAACGGGGCCGGCAAGACCACGCTGATGCGCGCGTTGTATGGATCGATCCGGCCGATTGCGGGAACGATCGAAGTTGGCGGCACGGAGCGCGCATGGCGCAACAGCGCGGACGCCATTGCCCACGGCGTAGGGATGGTCAGCCAGCACTATAGCGTCATCCCAGAACTGACTTGTTTGCAAAACCTGGTCCTCGGGGCAGAAGAGTCCTTCGTGCTTCCCATCGAAGCGATGACGGAGCGTGCGACTGCGCTCGCCAAGAAGCTCGGCTTCGACTTCGATTGGAACGCGCTTGCCGATTCACTCAGCCCTGCGGGAGCCCAGAAACTCGAGATCACAAAGTTGCTCTGGCGCAACTCGAAGGTGATGATCCTCGACGAGCCGACGGCGATGCTCTCGCCAGCCGATGCCGAAGCGCTTTACGCGAGCCTGCGGCAACTCGCGATTGCAGGCGCGACCGTCATCGTAGTCACGCACAGGATCTCGGAGGTCTTGCAGCACTGCGACCGCTTGACCGTCCTGCGAGGAGGAAAGAAAGTCGCGGACCGCGAAGTCGCCAACACGACAGCGGGCGAGATCGCAGAACTTATCGTCGGAAGACCGATCGAAGTCGAAAGCTCCGGTCGTAGCGGCCTCGGTGTCAGCGTGCTCGACGTGCGCGGGCTGACGGTGAGAGGTCATCGCAAGGACGACGCTGTAAAGGCTGCCACGTTCGTGCTGCGCTCCGGCGAGATCGTCGGGATCGCCGGAGTCGATGGCAACGGGCAACGTGAACTGTTCCAAGCCTTGATGGGGCTCCTGCCAGTCGCCAGCGGGTCGATCATGCTGGAAGACCATGACGTCACAGGTTCGCTAACGCGAGACAGGATCAGGCTTGGCGTTCGCCTAATCCCAGAAGACCGGCACGACGAAGGCGTAATCGACGATTGGTCTCTCACCGACAACGCCGCACTGGGTCTCCAAAGGATCGCCCCGCTGAGCAAGGGGGGAAGGAACGACATCGCCGCTCGGCTTTCTCTCGCCCACCAGATCGCCGATATGTTCAAGACGAAGCACACAGGGTTGCACAGACCCATGCGCAGCCTCAGTGGAGGCAACCAGCAGCGGTTTGTAGCCGCGCGCGCGCTTTGCCTTGACCCTAGGCTGCTTCTTGCGTTCCAGCCCACGCGGGGGTTAGACATCGACGGCACGGCGCAGGTGTTCCATGCCGTCCGCGGGCAAGCGCGAAAGGGTGCTGCCGCGCTCGTGGTGAGTTTCGACTTGGACGAACTGCTCGAGCACTGCGATCGTGTGCTCGTGATGTTTGGCGGAACAATTCTCGAGCCAGAGACGCGAGAGAAGTCCGAGATCGGCAGACTGATGGTGGGAGCGCGATGACAGGGCTCGGCTGGAAACAGATCGCGCTCACTCTCGCCGCGTTCTCCCTCGTGGCGGCCGCGCTCGTCGCGATTGGAGTCATGCCTCTCGACGCCCTCCGCGAACTCGTCCGCGGAAGCATGGGCACCAAGAACGCCTGGAACGAGACGCTCAAACAGACGACGCCTCTGCTGATCGCGGGCCTCGCCGTGTTCGTCGCATTGAGGGCTGGGCTTTTCAACATTGGTGCGGAGGGGCAGTTGCTCGTCGGCGCGCTAGCGGCCACTGCCGTCGCGCTGAACGTCCAAGGCTTCTTGGGTATGGCGCTGGCCATCGTTGCAGGAATCGCGGCTGGCGCGCTCTGGGCGCTACCCGCCGGTTGGATAAAGTCGCACCGGAACGGCCACGAGGTCATCACGACGATCATGCTCAACAACGTTGCTGCCGCGCTTGCTGTGGCGATGGTGACTGGCCCGCTAAAAGACCCCAGTGGAATCGGCACTTCGACTGCGGTCGTCGACGAATCGACCTGGATTCCCCACCTTTACGCTGACCCGCCCTTCCGATTGAGCATCGTGCTTCCGCTCGGCGTCCTGCTTGTGGCCCTCACAGCGATTTGGATCAAACGCACGGTCGCAGGTTTCGAACTGTGCGCGACGGGCGCTAACCCAAAGGCGGCAGCCGTCGCAGGTGTCGAGACGAAGAGGGTCACCATGCGGGCGATGACGTTCAGCGGTGCGCTCTCCGGACTGGCAGGAGCCTTCCAAGTTCTCGCCCATGAGCACAACTTCTTCGTCGGCTTCTCCAGCGGCTACGGATTCGATGCGCTCGGAGTCGCGTTGCTGGCAGGCAACAGCCCTTGGGGCGTCCTCCCTGGGAGTCTCCTCTTCGGCGTGCTGGCGAAGGGGACTTCGAGCCTCCAAGTCTTGGGAGTTCCAAAGGGTTTGAGCGGGATCCTACTCGCCGCACTCATTATCGTGTTCGCCGCTTATCGTTATCGCAAGGTGAGGTCGCATGACTGACGGCTGGATCGGAGTATTGCTCGTCAACACGGTGACGCTTAGTTCGCCGCTTGTTCTCGCCGCGCTTGGAGGCCTGTTCAGCGAGCGGTCTGGGGTGATCAACATCGCGCTCGAAGGCACGATGCTCACGTCGGCGTGTGTCGTCGCTGTCGTCGGAGTAGCGACTGGCTCGGCGTTCCTCGGCTTGGCCGCAGGGATCCTCGCGGCCATCCTAATGAGCCTGCTCCACTCCTTGCTCACCCAATCGTTCAGCATCGACCACATCGTGAGCGGCATGGCCGTCAACGCGCTCGCATTGGGTGGGACGAACTTTCTCGCGCGAGCGCTCCCGCAGTACAGCCAAGAGAAGACGCCAGTGTTCGCTGTTCAGTTCTATTGGCTCGTCGCGCTCGCTGCCGTTGTGTGGGTCGCGTTCTATCTCGCGCGAACACGCGGCGGACTCCATCTCCTTGCCGTCGGAAACGACCCCGAGAAGTCGCGACAAATGGGACTAAGCCCCACGAGGGTCCGATACCTTGCATTGACAGGGACAGGACTGCTAGTCGGTCTTGCAGGCGCCCTGGTGCTGAGCAACGCGCAGAGTTTCAGCGACGGTATGTCGGCAGGACGCGGATTCATCGCGCTTGCCGCCCTCATCTTGGGCGGGTGGCGGCCTTGGCCGACACTCTTGGCCTGTGTGCTCTTCGGAGCGTTTTCCGCTCTGCAACTCCAACTGCAGGGCAGCAGGGTCCTCGGAGCCGAAGTGCCCTCGGACGTATGGGTCGCGCTGCCCTACGTCGTGACGGTCGTCGCGCTGGCGGGCTTTCTCGGTCGATCCAAGGCTCCGGCGGGACTTGGCAAGCCATAATAGAAGTGCCGAATGGTCCCTTTGAGCCTTCACTTGGCGCTGACTCCTGCGTCCGCGTTCGTCTTTGACAGGATCGAGCGCGCACACACGAGCATGAGCACCGCGTCGTTCACTGCGACGTCGAATCTGTCGGGCGTCGGCGCCCCGACTTCGACGAAACTAGAGGTCAAGTACCGCTGGCCGAACGAGTTTCGCATTCGCCACATCAATCCGAAGACCAACGTCGTCCTTCTTGACCGCGTGATCGAGCCGACTCGCGTCATTGAGTACGACCCCGCGCTCATGCAATACACGTCGAAGGCGCGGCAGTCCGGCCAGACCACGGGCGCGATCCTCGCTCAACTCGACGAAGGGCTCGACGATCTAATCCTTGCGTTCTCGACTGAGAAGGGGTTCGGAGTCTGGATCGGGCCCTTGGTCCAGAACCAGCCTTGGACCGTCTCCAAAAGTGGATCCAACGCTTCGCTTTCCTTTGCCAAGGACAAACGGAGGATATCCTTGCTGGCGGACTCATCAACGGGGCGTTTGACCAAGGTCGACATCACGACGGGCCCGCAACGCCTCGTGTGGAACCTCCGCTATGCTGACCGAGTGGCGGGACTGGCGTTCGCCCCGCCCCCTGGCGCGGTCGAGGTCCCGATCTTCGACCGAGAGAGCAAGCCGCCGCAGTTCAAGGACGCCACTGCAAGGCGCGTCGCGAACAAGTTGTTCGCCGCTTATGCTGACCTTAGTTCTCTTGGATATAACGTCCTCCGTGGAGAAGAGAAGACTGTCGTGCAACTCAGGGGCAGGTTCGCACGACAGGACGACCCTGTCGCCTCGTGGACCTACGACGGCAAGACATTGATCGTCCACGTCAAGCAGACCAACAAGTGGTATCGCGGAGACATGGGGTTCCCCGACGTTGTCGACGCTGTCGGCGGACTGGGCACGCGAGTCGATCCGACCCTGCGACTCTTGATGACAGGATTCAACCCTTACCGCAGGCGGTTGGGCGACGGGGCGATGGTCAAGGCAGTGGGTTCGATGGAGATCCGCGGCGTCCCTGTCACGATCCTGGAGTCCGAGAACGAGAACGCGATCATTACGCTCTTCGTCAGAGACTCGGACGGCAAAGTCGTCAATTCGAGCACGCGGGCAAAGGAGACGGCGTCGATTGACGACCAGACGGTCGACCTGCGCTACGAGTACTTCGAGGTGCCGCGCGACCTGGCGACGTCGGGGCGACTTGTCGCCCCGCGTGGAACGACGCCGATCAAACTGACGCCAAAGAAGATCAACTAGGCCGTCTTCTTGAGCAGCCTCAGCGCCTCTTTGACCCCTGCGTCGTCTTGTCCGAAGCGCGGCGTCGGCGTGACCACGTCGGGAACGAGTCCATTGCCTTCAAGCCGCATGCCTTTGATCGTGACGTAGTCCATCAAGGGGTATTGCAGGAGGAATCCGTTGCTCAGCACTCGCATCGTGGACGCGAGGACCGCGCCGGCCGACTGGGAACCGACGATCTTCGCACCTCGGTGCTCTTTGAGCGCAGCCGCCATCATTTCCGACGCACTGCCGCTACCGCCGTCGATCAAGACGACGATCTCGCCTTTGTACGGCTCCTTGTTGCGGCGGAGCGGACGGACCTTGCTCGTGTTCCACTCGGCGATCTTGAACACGCTCGGCGCCTTGTCGCCGGTCTCCTCGGTGTAGTTCTCCATCGCAGCGCGGTCGACGAACGTTCCGAGGGCCTGTTCACGATCAAGGAAGAAGCTTGCGAAGTGCAAGAGATTGATGACTCGACCGCCGCCGTTTCCGCGCAGGTCGAGGATCAGGTTTTTCGACGCGTCCGCCTTGGCCATCAGTTCCTGGACGCGCTCTGTGTTGTACGTCGCGTCGAACGAAGGCAACGTGAACATCGCGACTTCCTTCTCCGGGAACGCCAGTTCTTCAGGAACGATCATGCTGAACGTCTTGCGGACCATCTCCCTTTCGATGATCACCCCATTGCGGTCGATCTTGACTTTGACGGGCTGGCCCTCTTCCCCAGCAAGGTCGCTCGGGGACTTCACGGGCTTTCCATCCGCCTCGATGATCAGGTCGCCGGGCTTGACGCCAGCGCCGTGCGCCGCTCCGTCCTCATAGACCCGGATCACCCGAATGCCCTTCTCCTCGATCTCGATGCGGACGCCGATTCCGACCATGCGGTTCGTCACGCGCCGCTCGGCGGCGACCGGGGAGAACAGGAGGATGTGGCTGAAGCCGAACTTCTGCAGGGCCGTGTTCACCACGACGGCGAACTGCTCTGGGCTCTCCGCCTTGTCCAGGTCCGGCTTGAACTCGGCAATCACCTCGTTCCACTTGTTGAAGTCGACGCCGGGCACGAACGCCGTGGTCGTCAGCACCTTGTGCATGTCGTTCAGCACAGCCTCTTTGGCCTTGGCGTCGATCGAGGGCTTCGTCTCCTCTTGGGCAAAGGCAAGGGCGGAAGCAAAGGCGAGCAGAGCAGGGAGTCCGGTGCGGAGCAGTCGGTTCATAGCGGTAGGTTCCGATCAGGCCAACAAACAGGCCAACTGTATTGTCAGTACGCCAGACCAGGTTCCTTACGTGCCCCGATCTAGCCTCACTGGATTATACAGACGAACTGGAACGCCCGACTGCTCACTGCCGCTGGGCCGTTCGCCCGGTCAGGGCTTGAGAAGCCGAAGAGCGATCTCGAAGTAGATGATCAGCCCCGTCGCGTCGACGATCGTGGTGATGAACGGGGCCGACATCACGGCCGGGTCAACCCCGACCTTCTTGGCCCCGAGAGGCAATAGCGAACCTACAGTCGCCGCCCAGAGAACGATGACCGGCAGGCTCAAAGCTACGACGAAACAAAGCTCCAAGGGCGAGTGCCAACCAAACCAGGCTCGAATAAAGCCAAGCGAACCGAGCGTGGCCCCGATGATCAAGGCCGTAGCCAACTCTCGGCGGAGGATCTTGAACCAGTCCCCAACGTGCACGTCTCCAATGGCAAGGGCCCGCGTCAGGGTCGTGGTCACTTGGGCGCCCGCGTTGCCACCAGCACCAATGATGAGCGGCACGAAGAACATCAGAGATCCGATTCCGAGCGACGCGTCCTGCGTGCCGTAATGGCGCATGACGCTGCCTGTCAGAGTCTCCGCGACGAATAAAGCACCGAGCCATGGCAGCCGACGCCGGACGAGTTGCCAGATACTCAGCGTCATGTAGGCGTCGACCGTTCCACTGACGCCACCAAGTTTGAGCACGTCCTCCGTCTCTGCCTCGACGAGGATGTCTTGGGCATCGTCGCCGGTGAACAGACCGACCATGCGACCCTGGTGGTCGACGACGGGCAGCGCATACAGACCATAGCGCGACATACGACGAGCGGCGTCCTCGTCCGTCTCGATGATCGAGGCCGTCACGAGGTCCTTGTTCATCAGTTCTGAGACTGGGATATCGGGATCGGCCCTCAGTCCCTTGCGAAGGCTGAATACGCCGAGGAGAACTCCCTTCTCGTCGAGGACGTAGATGTCGTTGATCGTCTCGTACTTCTCTTCCGGCGATTTCCGCAGATCTTCCATGATCTGCTTCATCGTCGCGTCCGGAGCGACGCGGAAGAAGTGCTCCGTCATCACGCGGGCGACCGAGTCCTCGGGGTACGCGAGCAAACGCTGGATCTCCCCAGCGTCCTCCTTCGGGATCATCGCGAGCAGCCGCTCGTAACGCTCTTCGCCGATCTCCTCGCGCAGGTCGAGCGCGTCGTCCATCGGCAGGATGTCGAGATAGCGTGCCAGCAGATCGTCGGGCATCACCTCGACGAGCCCCTTGGTGGTCTCGGTCGACGCCTCGATCAGGGAGAGGGCAGCGAGTTCGTCTGGCAGCTTCGAGAGCAGGCGCGTCCCCTGCTCGGCCTCCATGCGCTCCAGAGCGTCGCTGACGTCCTCTGGGCGCAAGGGAGCCATCTCGGCCGGAAGGGCTCCGTCCGAGTCGGCCAGCTCGATGAGCCGTTCGATCAGGGCAGCGTCTGCGCTCAACTCTCTGCCCGAAACCTTGACACATCGATGTCATGGATCGCCCCGTTCGGGGACGATTTGCGCCGGTATCATCCCCTTGTGACCGAGCGGTTCCATGCCCATCTACAAAAGACCGGGCTGATCCCAAAAGGCAGCACCGTTTTGCTCGGTTACAGCGGCGGCGCCGATTCCACGTGCCTGCTGGTCTTGCTCAAGGAGGTCGGCGTGGACGTCATCGCAGCCCACCTGCACCACGGCATGAGGCCCGAAGCAGACGAAGAACTCGCCCGCTGCGAGGAGTTCTGCACCAAGATCGGCGTTCCATTCATGTCTGGCCGTGCCGATGTGCCTGCGATTGCAGCCCGCTTGAAGATCGGGGTCGAAGAGGCAGGGCGTAAGGCGAGGTACGAGTTCTTCGACCAATGCTTCTTTCAAACGGGATCCGATTTCATAGCGACGGCGCATACACAAGACGACAGCGTCGAGACTCTCCTCCTCAACTTGGCGCGCGGCTCAGGAGTGTCAGGCCTTGCTGGCATCCCCGAGAAGCGAGGCAACATCGTCCGGCCGCTCCTCACCTTCTCGCGTAGAGAAACGCGAGCGTTCTGCGAAGCACGCGCGCTCTGGTTCCACGACGATCCTGCCAACGACGACGAGTCGCTCGCACGTGTCAAAGTGCGTAAGCGAGTTGTCCCTCTGCTTCAGGAAATCAACTCGGCCTTTCTTTCAAACGCGGCGCGTCTCTCGCAGATTCTCGCAGAAGAAGACCGGTTCCTCGATGGAATGGCGGCAGCGGCGCTCGAGCGTGCCGAAGTTCCACTTAACGGCCCGCTGCAGTTCGTCAGCCAAGATTGCGAGGCTGCGTTCGAGCGGGACGCGCTCCTTTCGCTTCCCCACGTCTTGCTTGCGCGGGCGCTCCGACTCGTCACAGGAGTGCTTGGCGGCGCCTTCGACTCGCACCAAACGCACTCGGCCATCGAGGGATTGGCGACGCTCGAGAGAGGATCGGTCACAGCGGAAGGCGGGGCGGTCGTGGTCGAGTGGAACCAGGATCGTGTACATGTGCGCAATCTCGCTGTCGACTCGCCCTACCGCCACACCCTCACTTTGCCAGGCGAGACGACGAGTGAGGAGTTCGGCTGGACCCTTACGGCGGAACGGACCAGTCCTGACCTCGAGAAAGACCCTAGGAATCTCGATGTGACCCTCGGCGAGGAGGGTGTCAAAGGCGGCCTCTACTTCCGATCATATGAGGCAGGCGACTCGATCGCGCCGCTGGGGCTGGGAGGCACCAAGAAGGTCAGCGACCTCTTCCAGGAACACGGCTTGACCGAGGCCGCAAGACGGCGGATCCCGATCGTCTGCGACCTCCTGGGGCCTGTTTGGGTGCCTGGCTGCTGCATCGCCGAGCGCGTCAAGGTGACGAAAGGAACCGAAAAGTGCATCAGGCTCACCTTCGGGCCTATTAGAGCCTAGACGGGGCATAATACGGAACGGGCCCAGGGGGGCGGGCGTAGGCACAGGGGAAGCAAAGTTTAACGGAGTCGAATTGAACAAGAGCGCACGTGGTTTTATCCTGGCTGTAGTCGCCTTTATAGCGATCTTTGTCCTGCTCAACGCCTTTGGCAATGGGTCGGGGCTGGGCGGCATGCTGGGCAAGGGCCCGCGCGAGTTCGGGATCAGCGATTTCCGCAAGGAAGTAGCAGCCAAGAACATCCAGTCCGCCGAATGGCAGGCTTCGATCATTTCCGGAAAACTGATGAACGGCGATCCCTACATCGCCAGAACGGTTCCGATCGAGTCCCAGGCAGGTAGCGAACTCCTCCAACTTATGGAGGACGGCGGCGTCAAGGTCTCGAACGCCGGACCGCCGGCCAGCGCGACGATCCTCCCGATCGTCGGCATGGTCTTGATCCCGATCGCGTTCATCGTCATCTTCTACTACATCTTCATCCGGCCTGCCCAACAGGGCGGAAGCCAGGCGATGAACTTTGGCCGCAGTAAGGCCAGGCGCGTCGGCGAGCAAAACCCAAAGATCACCTTTGACGACGTCGCTGGGATCGAAGAAGCGAAGGAAGAACTCGCCGAGATCGTCGACTACCTCAAGAACACCAAGAAGTACGTCGCGCTCGGTGCGAAGATCCCTAAGGGAATCTTGCTCACCGGCCCCCCGGGCGTCGGCAAGACGCACCTAGCAAGGGCGATCGCAGGAGAGGCAGGAGTGCCGTTCTTCCACATCAGCGGATCGGACTTCGTCGAGATGTTCGTCGGCGTTGGCGCCGCACGCGTGCGCGACCTCTTTGAGACTGCAAAGGCCCACCGGCCCTGCTTGATCTTCGTCGACGAGATCGACGCGGTAGGCCGACAGCGCGGCGCCGGACTCGGAGGCGGACACGACGAGCGCGAGCAGACCCTTAACCAACTCTTGGTCGAAATGGACGGTTTCGACGCCAACACCGGCGTCATCATGATCGCGGCGACCAACCGGCCCGACGTCCTCGACCCCGCGCTCCTACGGCCCGGCAGGTTCGATCGACGAGTCGTCGTCGACTCCCCGGACGTCAACGGGCGCGAAGCCATCTTGAAAATCCATGCGAAGGGCAAGCCCCTGGCAGAGGACGTCGATCTCGCGACGATCGCCAAGCGCACCCCGGGATTCACAGGCGCGGACTTGGCGAACTCGCTCAACGAAGCCGCATTGCTCGCCGCAAGACGAAACCGTACGAACATCGCCATGGCCGACGTCGAGGAAGCCCTCGACCGCGTCATGGCAGGGCCCGAGCGCAAAAGCCGCATCATGGACGAGGACGAGCGAAAGGTCATCGCCTACCACGAAGCGGGACATGCGATCGTCGGCGAAGTCCTCGAGCACTGCGACCCCGTCCACAAGGTCACTATCCTCCCGCGCGGTATGTCGCTCGGTTCGACCTGGGCGCTCCCAGAAAAGGAGACCTTCATCCAGAACGAGCAGGAACTGCTCGACGACATTGCCATGTCGCTAGGCGGTCGCGTGGCTGAAGAAGTCGTTTACAACACGGTCTGGACCGGCTCCTCCAGCGACCTCCAACGCGTGACGCGCATCGCGCGCGCGATGGTCTGCGAGTTCGGTATGAGCGAGCGCCTCGGTGCACTCCAGTTGGGCAACCGCAGCCGCAACCCGTTCCTCGGGCGCGACTACTACAGCGAAGACCGCGACTACTCGGAAGAGGTCGCGCAGATCATCGATGAAGAGGTGCGACGCATCGTCGAGAGCGCGCACAAGCGGGCCAAGGACCTTCTCCTCAGCCATCGTGAGCAACTCGACTCGCTCGTGGTCGCCCTGCTCGATAGGGAGACGCTTGATCGAGAGGAGTTCCTTGCTGTGCTCGAAGGCCGAGAACTCCCACCGCGAAAGGCCAAGCCTGAGGCGGCCGCAACGTCGGAGTCCGAACCGGAGAAGAAGGCAGGCGAGGCGGGCCCGAAGTTGGGCAAGGGCAAACTTGAGCCTGGCACAGCATCGGGACAGGCTTGACAGGGCCAAGGGTTTCGGTATCATTACCTCTGGGCCTGACCTGCTTCCATGAACGCTCAAGAACTCTACGAGAAAGGCTTCGAGCTGCGGTGTAGTGGCGCGTATGGAGAGGCCCGCACCATCCTGCAGCAAGTTCTGGCCATGGAGCCCAACCACGCCGACGCCCGATGGCAAATCGGATTGATCGAGGGGTTTGAGGGAGACTTCGACGGCTCGATCGCAACCCTCACCAGGCTCGTCGAAGAAAAACCGGACCACCTCAACGCCCGCTACGACCTCGCAATGACGATGATGATGCTCGGCATGGACGAAGAGGCGTGCGCCCAGTTCCACGAAGTCCTGCGCCAGAACCCGACGCACGAAAAGGCGCTTCAGCAAATCGTCTACTGCCAATAGAGGCGCGCTAGGCCAATGGCATTCCTGCGCAAGCATTGGCCGATCTTCCTTATCTGTCTCGTCTCCCTTGTTGCCCTCGCCCCTGCCCTGCGACCAGGGCACGCGATCGGGCCATGGGACAACCTGCGCGCAATGATGGAGGGCAAACCGACGCCCGGCCCGTTCGACGTCCTGCAGATGGACGCCGCGCTGCAGTTCTATGGTTGGCGCGACCTCGTGCTCGAATCGTGGGGACGGTTCGAACCCCCGCTCTGGAACCCTTACCAACTCATGGGGACTCCGCTGCTCGCAAACTCGCAGAGCGGCGGCTTCTACCCGTTGCACATCCTGCTTGGTGTGTTGCACGTGCCAACTTGGCTGGCGATCCTCCTGCTTGCATGGTTTCATCTCGCGTGGGCTGGGCTTGGCGTCCGCGCGCTTGTGCTGCGTATGGGCGGCGCTCCGCACGGAGCGGCAGTCGGTGGAGCGTTGTTCGCTGTCTGTCCGTTCCTCCTCTCTTGGGTCGGACTCGCCAGCGTTCCGACGACTGTGGCCTGGATCCCTTGGGCGCTCGCGTTCGCACACGACCTCTTTGATCCTGACAAACGCCGCCTCCGATCGATGGCATTGCTTGGCTGCTGCCTCGGAATGATGCTCCTCGGCGGGCACCTGCAGTTCTCGGCTTACGGTTTCATGGCCGTCGCTCTTCTTGCGGTGTGGCAAGCCGCGTCGCTGAAGCGCTGGGGCGGGATCGCGTTGGCCGTCGGAGGGTGTGTCCTGGGCGCGATGCTCGCCGCCCCACAGCTCCTGCCTGTGCTCGAGTACAGCAAGCACAGCCACAGGCGCAACACTCCGACCGAGGACGGATACGCCTTCTACGTACGCGGAGCGATCAAGCCTGTCGAGACCGCCGGTCTAGTGTTCCCAGACCTCCTCGGCACTCCCAACCGCGCCGCGCCGGTCGAAGGCCAATTGAAGTTCGGCTCCTACTGGCCCGCGTACACTAAGATCGGCGGCAACTACGCCGAGTCCGCGCTCTATCTCGGGCCCGCGGTCGTGCTGTTGCTCGGTCTCGCGTTCTTCCGCAAGGGTTGGCGTTCGGCAGGCGCGGTGTCTGCTGTCGGGGTGTTCGGACTGCTCCTCGCGCTCGGGACGCCGATCAACAAACTGCTCTATTTCTACTTCCCCGGTTGGTCGTCGACAGGCTCGCCGGGCCGCGCCGCGGTCTTGTTCGTCCTCGCGGCCTGCGCGGTCGCGGGCTGGGCATGGCCGCGTGAAAGAGAGACGTTCTCTGTGCGCAAACCGACATATGTCCTCGTCGGCCTCGCGCTGCTCACAATCGCCATCGTGGCGTCGATGGGAAGTGGCCTCCAACCCTGGAACGCCAACCTTAAGCCGGTCGTCGATGCGGCGGTCGGTGGCAACATCGCGTTTGTGCTCCCTATCGCGCTCGTGGGTTTGGCTCTCGCAATCGGTGGCGTGTACTTTCTAGAGAAATCAAAGCCTGCTTTCGCCGTCGCTGGATTGGCTCTCGCGACGCTCGTGATTGCGGGACCAAGGCTCGTTCCTGCAGGTGAGCCACTCGAACGTGGCAAACCCAACCCCAACGAGAGAGTCGCGAACATAAACGCCGACTGGCAGCTGCTCGTCGGACTACCAGTCGTCAATCCGCCTAACACGGCGACGATCCAACGCCAGCACGACGTCGGCGGGTACGACTCGCTTCTCGATAGCGAGACCTTCGCCATCCTCAACGAGATCAACGGCAAGGACTCTGCGCCTGAAGCCAACGGAAATATGGCGCTGATCAAGCCTGGGTTCGATAAAGGCCTCTTGAAGAAGGCGGGAGTCAGTGCGTTCAACTCACGAGGAGAGGACGGGGCGATTCAACGGAGTTTCATCGGTATGGCATGGCGTGTTGTAGATGACGGGCCGCTCGCCCAGACCAAGCCGATCGATGGCCGGGTATTGAGCGAAACTCTTTCCACAATAACTGTTCTAGGTTACGGCCCCGGCAAGCTCACACTGCGCGACCGCAATATGCCGGGCTGGTCGGCGACGGTCAACGGAAAACCCGCAACCATCGAGCCCGGCCGTTTCCGCACGGTCAATCTCACCGAGCCCGAAAACACCGTCGTGTTTACATTCACACCCGTCGGTCTCTCGACGGGCCTTTGGCTGTGTTATATAGCTGCCGCGATCACCCTCGTTTTGAACCTGAAACGGGCGGAAAAGTCACAGCAACAATCGGGGCACAGGACTGGCACGAATCCTGTAGAATAAGGGCTGAGGTTTGCATTTCGTGTCGGGTCGCTCGTTGTTCGAGCCCCTAGTGTCGCCTGGGATCATCAGCGACATTGAGGAGGCAGGAGAGTACGTCGTTGTCATCTACAACAACGACCACAATTCCTTTGACGAAGTCATTGCGGCCCTTATGCACGCGACCGAGTGCGATTTGCACGAAGCCTCGCTCGAAGCCTGGGAGGCGCACACGTTCGGTTCTGCAAAGGTCCATTTTGCCCCTCAACTCGAGTGCAAGCACGCGGCGCGCATCATCGCTTCGATCGGAGTCCGCGCCGAGGTCCACAGGGAGGACGACCTATGACAGACGTCCTCAACATCGGCCCGACAATGGGCGGCACAGGGATCGTTCTGCCGGAGCGCACGACCGAGCAACTGCCGACGAAGGGCGAAGGCTGGATCGTCACCGTCTTCAACAACGACCACAACACCTACGACGAGGTCATGCGCGTGCTCATGGTCGCCACCGGGTGTAACAGCGAAGAGGCGTACATCGAGGCCTGGGAGATCGACCACTACGGAAAGTGCGTCGTCCACAAGGCCTGCGAGACCGAGTGCAAGAAGGCCGCCGACGTCATCGCCACGATCGGCATCCAGGTCGAAGTCTCGCTCGACGAGTAGCCCCCTCCCATTCTTTCCGGGAGAGGGCCCTCAAGGTCATCGCGCCAATCGGTCCAGCGGGAACGGCGGGCTGGCCAATGGCTTGACTGCCAACGAGACCAACAGCGCCGCGTTGTCGTCCGCCGCGATCCGGTTGGACGACAGCACCCCGCACGTGCGGCAACGATGGATCAGCGCCCATTCGCCGCCACGCCTAACCCAAACGGCGACGGGCTCCATCACGCCGCCACAGTCCGCCGACCGGTCACCCGGCTCGACATCCAGATGTAGGCTGCACAAGCACCAGGGGCAGTGGTTGCGGTTCTCAGTCCCGCCGCCGCCCAGGGCGACCGTCTCAAGACAGTTCGCGCAGCGAAACGTGCCGCGCTGCTCGGCCCGGAATCCCGGCTTCAGTCGATGTTTCTCTTTCTTCAAGTGTCCTCAGGCACCCATGCGGGCGCGAGGTCGGGGCGCGACGGTGCGCGCAGAAAAATGGGAAAAAATGGGAGCGCTCCGACTCCCGCGAAGCCCTTAGGCTTGAAGCGAGAGGCTCAGAGCGTTCGTGACATCGACTGATTTCTGGTTCATAGGGCCTCCGCGGAAGACTATACCAGAGTAAACAGGGGCGGGTACTGCTCCGTTAGCACCGCGCAGTTGAGTCCCTACTCCTCCAGCGCCAACCGTAAGACTTGCCCGGCGTTCTTGACGTAACTCACCTTGAGTCTCCGCTTGATCTCGTCCGGCACGTCCTCGACGTAGTCCTTTTTGTTCTCAGCAGGCAGGATTAGCGTCTTGACCCCTGCCCTGTGCGCGGCGAGCACCTTTTCCTTGATGCCTCCGACAGGCAGGACTTCCCCAGTCAGGGTGATCTCCCCTGTCATCGCGAGTCGAGGCTTGACGCGGCGGTCGCTGATCAGCGACACGAGCGCCGTCATCATGGTGATGCCCGCGCTCGGCCCGTCCTTTGGCACAGCACCAGCCGGCAAGTGGATGTGGATGTCGTGCTTGTCGAAGAACTCGGGATCGACCTTGAGCCGCTTCGCGTTCGCACGGATGTAACTGAGCGCGGCCGTCACAGACTCCTTCATCACATCGCCGAGTTGGCCCGTGAGGGTCAGCCCCCTTTTGCCGGGCATCAACGTGGACTCGACGAAGAGCACGTCGCCACCGACTGGCGTCCAGGCAAGCCCGACCGCCACCCCAGGCCGCATCTCTCGTTCGTCTACGGCGTCGTGCAAGAACCTTGGCGCACCCAGCACCTCTTCCACGAACGCCTTTGTCACGGTCAGTTTTCGCGTGCGGCCCTCGGCAAACTGCAAGGTCGCCCTGCGGACGACCGAACCGATCTCCCGGTTCAAGTTCCGCACGCCCGCCTCGCGGGTGTAGTGTTGGATCACGTGGGTGATCGCCTCGTTCTTGAAGGCGATCTTCTCGTCCGTCAGGCCGTGGTCCTCCAGTTGCTTCGGCACCAGGTGCCGCTTGGCGATCTCCAACTTCTCGTGCTCGGTGTACCCACCAAGTTCGATGACCTCCATCCGGTCGCGCAACGGTGGCGGGATCGTGTCCATCCTGTTCGCCGTCGTGATGAAGAACACGTTAGAAAGGTCGAACGGGGCGTCGACGTAGTGGTCGCGGAACGAGTAGTTCTGCTCAGGGTCGAGGACCTCTAGCATCGCAGAGGCCGGGTCGCCGCGAAAGTCCGTGCCCAGTTTGTCGATCTCGTCGAGCATGAAAACCGGGTTGTTCGACTCTGCCCTGCGCAGGTTCTGCAAGATCTGGCCCGGCAGCGCCCCGATGTAAGTGCGCCGGTGGCCCCGGATCTCTGCCTCGTCGCGCATGCCTCCCAGCGATAGCCGGATGAACTTGCGACCCATCGCCCGTGCGATCGAGCGGCCGAGCGAGGTCTTGCCCACGCCGGGCGGGCCATAAAAGCACAGGATGGGTTGGCGGATCGGCCCTTGTTTGACCTTGCGCACAGCCAAGAACTCGATGATCCGTTGCTTGATCTTTTCCAGGCCGTAGTGGTCTTCGTCCAGGACTTTGCGGACACGCTTCAGGTCGATCGTGTCTTCGGTCGACTTCGACCACGGCAGCGACGTGATCGTTTCGACGTACGTGCGGGCGACGGAGTACTCCGGCGAGCCGGGGTTGATGCGCTTCAGGCGCTCGTACTCGCGGTTGACCTCCTTCAGCGCCTCTTGCGTCATCCCGCTCGCATCGATCTTGGCGCGCAGGTCTTCCAGTTCGTCGGTTCCTCCGTCGTCCTCGCCAAGTTCGCGCTGGATCGCCTTGAGTTGCTCGCGCAGGTAGTAGTCGCGCTGCGTCTTGCTCAGTTCCGCGCTCACCTCGCTCTGGACCTTGCTCGTGAGTTCGAGCACACGGACCTCCTTGCCCAGAATCTCGAGCAGTTTCTTCATGCGAGACTTGAGTTCGACCGTCTCCAACAGAACTTGCTTCTCTGGCACGGCCATAGGCGTGTGGGCCGCGACGAGGTCCGCCATCACAGAAGGCTCCTGCACGGCCGTCGTCAGCGAGCGCAGCTCTTCCGGCAACATTGGCGAAAGGCGCACGGCCTGGTCGAAAAGAGCGGCGATCGAACGCTTCAGTGCCTCCATCTCCTCGCCCGCGTCGCCCGTGACCGGCTCCTCCTCCAACTGGTCGACCTTGGCGCGCATATAGGGCCGCTCCTGAAGGCGCTCCACAATCTTAAACCTGGCGATACCCTGCACGATCATCCGGACTTGGTCTGGAGTCTTCATCAAAGTCCGGATCACCACGGCGCAGCCGACGTCGTAGACGTCGTCGAACCCCGGCTCGTCGACCATCGGGTCGCGCTGGACGACCACACCGATGATCCTGTCCTGGCCCGCCGCGCTCTCGTCGATGAGTTGCACCCCGCTGGCCCGGCCAACGTTGAGCGGCGCGATCAGCATCGGATAGATCACGGAGTCGCGAAGCGGCAGGATATTGAGTTCGCCCGGAATGTCGATCCGAACGTCCTCGTCCGGGCCGACCTGGAGCGTCGGCCCCATCGGCTCTTCTATCTGCGGCTCGTCTTCGACTGGGAGTTTGAGGTTCGACATTACAACTTCTGGATGGCGATGACCTTGCGGACGGTCAAGCCAGTGGGCGGCTTCTCGGACTTGGGTACAGCGAGGAGCAACAGCCCCGCGCGGAAACTCGCCTTGACGTCTTCTACGTTCAACGGAACGTCGGGCAATGAGACCTCACGCCAGAACTCGCCGTACTCGATCTCTAACTGGTGGGCGGTCTGGCGCTCTTGAGGGAACGCGTTCTCATCCTGCCGCCATCCCTTCAACGTTAGCGAGTGCTTTGTCGCGCTGTAGTGGATCGCCACTTTCTCTGCGGCCACCCCAGCGAGTTCGACCTTCAGCACGACGTGGGTCTCGGTCTCAATCAGGTCGATGCGCGGGGTCCAGCCCTTGCTGCGGGCAGGCTTCAGCCCCGCGCCGGCCATTTCTCCGGCCAGGCGCTGCATCTCCTTGAAGATCTGGTCTTGCCACTCGTCTTCGTCGCGATGGCCCACGAACCCTATTCTACTGGAGCCATTCGCCGAATCCCTGGGCTCAGCCGACCAGCCGCCAGACGACCGCCACGAGCCCACAGACCAGGAACCCGAGCCCGATCGGCATCAACGCCGACCAGAGCGTCCACTTCCACGACTTGGTCTCCTTGTAGATCGTCATCAGCGTCGTGCTGCACGGGTTGTGCAAGAGGCTGAAAAGCATCAGGTTCACACCTGTGAGCAGGGTCCACCCGCCGTGCCCGACGAGCACGTCTCGGGTCGCGGTCTCGTCCAGCTCCAGCATCACGCCCTGCTGTGCCATTGTCGATCGGGCCACGTTCAGCGTCAGCATCAAGATCGTGGGAACGATGATCTCGTTTGCCGGGATGGCGAACACATAGGCCGCGAGGATCACCCCGTTCAGGCCGATTGCCACACCAAACGGGTCGAGGAACCCGACGAAGTGCCCCGCGAGCGAGTTGTCACCGACATAGATGTTGCTCGTGATCCAGATGAGCGCGCCTGCAGGAGCAGCCATCACGACAGCGCGCCACAGGACCAAGAGCGTGCGGTCGAAGATCGATCGCACGAGTACGCGTCCGATCTGCGGCGGGCGGTACGGCGGAAGTTCGAGGCTGAAGAAGGAAGCCTCGCCCTTGAGGATCGTCTTGCTCAAGATACGCGACACGACCAGCGTGAACAAGACACCGAGCAAGGCGATCGCAAGTACGCTCCCAGCCGCGACCAGTCCCTTGTAGGCTGGGGAAGCTGAGGCGGCCACGAAGATCGTGCCCATGAGGATGAGCGTCGGCCATCGGCCGTTGCAGATCGCGAAGTTGTTGGTCAAGATCGCGATCAACCGCTCGCGCGGGCTCTGGATGATGCGCGTCGAAACGATCCCGGCCGCGTTGCACCCATAGCCCATCATCATCGTCAGGCTTTGTTTGCCCTGCGCCCCCGCCCACTTGAAGGCCCGGTCCAAATTGAACGCCACTCGGGGCAGGTAGCCATAGTCCTCGAGCAAGGTGAACAGCGGAAAGAAGATCGCCATAGGCGGCAACATCACGCTGATGACCCACGCCGTCGCCAGGTACACGCCGTCGACAAGGAACCCGCTCAGCCACGCCGGGGTTCCGATCGACGCGAGCAACGACAGCAACCAAGGGTGACCCTGCCCGATCAGCAGGTCGTTGAGCATTCCGCTCGGCACGTTCGCCCCTTCGACCGTGATCCAGAGGACTGCCGCAAGCATCAAGCCCATGACAGGAAGACCCCACACCTTGCTTGTCAGGACGCGGTCCAAAGCAAGGTCGAGCGCGAACTTGCGCGATCGCCCTTCCCCTTCGACGGCCCGCTCCGCGATCCGCTCGGCTTCTTGATAGATCCGCTGGATGATCGCTTCGTGCACCCGCGACCCGACGCGCGAGCGATGCTCGGCGGCTAGCGCAAGAATGTCGGGGCCGCTCACGCGCTCCCTCCCACGAGCCTCGGTCCGGGATGGGCCGCGCTTCCCAGGGTCTCTCTGCGGACTTCGTCTTCCACGCCTGGATCTCCCTCAAGGAGCCGCAGCGCCACCCATCGCGCATTGTCGATGCCTGGATACCGCTTCTCAAGTTCCTTCGTCAACGACGCGACCGCCTGATCCACCTCGGGATCGAGCGATTGCACGCGGTTCGGCCTCAATGCAACCTCGCCGTGAACGACGTCCGCGACGGTCGCAGCCAGTTCCACGAGCCCCTTCCTGTTCTTCGCCGCCATGGGCACCACAGGGACACCCAGATCCCGCGCAAGCGCGCGGTGGTCGATCCTCAAGCCACGCCGCTCTGCCTCGTCCATTAGGTTCAGCGCGACGACAGCCCGGTCCGTGATCTCCAACACTTGGAGCACGAGCGCAAGGTTTCGTTCCAGGGCTGTTGCATCGACCACGACGACCGTGCAGTCGGGACGGCCGAACAAAACGAAGTCTCTGGCAATCTCCTCGTCCAGAGAGTTCGAGAGCAAGGAGTACGTCCCAGGCAGGTCGACGATCTGATACACCTTCTCGCGGAACTTGTAGGCGCCCTCCTCTCGAGCGACCGTCTTGCCAGGCCAGTTCCCTACGTGCTGGCGCATGCCCGTGAAGGCGTTGAACACCGTGCTCTTGCCCGTGTTCGGGTTTCCGGCCAAGGCGACCGTGAAATCGATCCCTGTCGGCCTGCGGACGGCCTGGATGCGGTCGTCTGCATTGCACGCCCCACACGCGTCGCAAGCCTTCGTAGCAGCCTGTTTCAACTCTTGCACGGTGCCACCTCGATCAAGTCCGACTGCTCTGTACGAAGAGCGATCACGGTCCCCCTAATGAGAAAAGCCGGAGTGCCGCCGAACGGCGCATCGAGGACACGCTCGATCTGGACCCCAGGGCAGAATCCCAGGTCCATGAGGCGCATGCGTTCAGCACCCTCCAAGTTCAGGCGCTCAATGCAAGCCTTGTCGCCTCGGGAGACCTGCGTCGCGGTCATCGCTTCAAGAACCTCGCTATCGCTTTCTGTGTCGTGGCGCTGACGTGGTGCTCGATCCCTTCGGCGTCGAGTTCGGCGATTTCCCGCGGCACACCGATCGTCTCCAAGAACTGGACGATCAACGCGTGGCGCGCTGCCGCCTCTTGGGCCATGTCCTTGCCCGCTTCAGTCAGTTCGATCGACCTCCGCGGGTTAACTTGGACGAGGCCCTCGCGTTCCAAGCGGTCGAGGGTCTTCGTGACCGTCGGCTGGGAAACACCAAGCGCGCCGACGAGGTCCACGGTCCGGACTTCCCCATCGCGGCCCAGCCTATGGATCAGTTCGACGTAGTCCTCCGCCACCTCGGTCCGGTGGTCCTCTCGCGCCCGAACAAACGGATTCGCTGCCACAGACCCAAGGATACACTCTTTAGCCAAGGTTTATATAGCCTTGGCTATAATTGGGCACTTTTTCAGCCTTGGGCCAAGAAAATGGGCCGAGGTATCCTTCCCCTTCCCTAGGGCGGTTAGCTCAGTGGTAGAGCACTTCGTTCACACCGAAGGGGTCGTAGGTTCAAGTCCTATACCGCCCACCACTCCCTCCCTCATCGTCCCCAGTTTGCCGACCAATAACATGGAATGAGGCCAGGGGAATGTCCAGCCACCACCGCATCGGGGAAATCCTACTCGCGAAGCGCCTGATCGACGAGAAACAACTCGCTCAGGCGCTCGAGGAGCGTGGCGAGTCGTACTTCCGTCTTGGCGAAGTGCTCGTGGCCAAGGGCTGGGTCACCGAAGATGACGTCGTCGACTGCCTCGCCGAGCAGACGAACCTGCCCGTAGTCGACTTGGAACTCACGTATCCCGACCCGGATGCCGTCGAGATCCTTGGACTGGGATACTGCTTCGCCCGACTTGTCCTCCCCATCTACAAGCGGAACTCTAGGCTGGTGTGCGCCGTGGCAGACCCCCTCGACAACTCCTTGTTCCAAGCCCTCGAAGACTCGAAGGGCGTCCAGGTCGAGATCGTGCTCGCCCGCCCCTCCGGGCTGCGGGCCGCCATCCAGCGGTTGCTGGAAAAAGCAGGGCAAACGAACCGTAAGTCCCCCTAAAGCGGTACTGGTCCGGGAACCGACAATCTCCATAGCAGGGCACGAATGTTTCGGGATTATCAGAGGTTAGGAGAGATACTCGTCAGCAAAGGGCTGCTCAACGAGGACAGGCTCAGCCAAGCGCTCGCGTCTCAAAGGACGTCGGGCTCCAGGCTCGGAGAGGTCCTCAGCGCGATGGGCTGGCTCAGCGAGGAGAACCTCGCCAAGGCTCTGGCGCAGCAGTTCGACTATGGCTACATGGAGGTCGAAGACCTCGAGGCAGACGCCGAAGCCCTCCGGCTCGTCTCCGGCCGATGGTCGCTCGCCAAACTCATCTTGCCGATCAAACTGCTTGAAGGCACCCTCGAAGTCGTGATCGCCGACCCGATCGACGTCGAGTCCACGGACGAACTTCGCATCCGGACAGGCATGCCTTTGCTGATCAACGTCGCAAAGGCCAGCACCCTGCGAAACGCGATCATCCGGTCCTACACACTCGAGCTCGAGAGCAAGCCAAAGCGGACGATCAACAAGAGAGTCAAAGTCGATCACCAAGTCGACAAAGATGCCCTGCTCAATGCCCTCGACCGCATGATGCGAGGGGCCGCCTGAGGAACGCCATGAGGACAGTTTCAGTCTCCAGCGGAAAGGGTGGCGTCGGTAAGACCAGCGTCTCCATCAACCTAGCCATCGCCCTCGCCAAACAAGGAAAGCGCGTCTGTGTCTTCGACGCCGACCTGCAACTCGCCAACGTCGACATCATGGTCGGCGTCAAGTCTGAGTTCAACCTACAGCACGTCATCAGCGGTGAGATGGGCCTGCGCGAGGTCATGGTCAGCGGCCCGAGCGGAGTCCAGATCGTGACCGGCGGCAGCGGCGTCGCCCAACTCATGCACGCCGGCCCCAAGCGCATGGCCGCGTTCTTCTCGCAGATCGACGGCCTGGCAGAAGACTTCGACATCCTGCTCTACGACACCGCCGCCGGCCTGGACAACAGGGTCTTTGCGTTCCTCACGCGGTCTGACGAGGTCCTCGTCGTCACGACGCCAGAGGCCACCGCGATCACCGACGCCTACGCGCTCATCAAGGTGCTCGTGAAGCGACAGCCCGAGGCCGTCGTTCGCGTCCTCATCAATCGCGTCGCAAACGAGCACGAAGCTCGCTCCGTCTTCGAAGTCGTCAAGACTACGGCACAGAACTACCTCGACTTCGACGTGCTCTTCGGAGGCTACGTCCGCCAGGACGCCGCGTTCGTAGAATCGATGAAGAAGCGAAAGGCAATGATGGAGTGCTATCCGAGTTGCCGCGCCGCCACCGACTTCGAGGCAGTCGCCAGGGAGTTCGCGATCCCGGTCTATCCTCGCAAGGCCGCGTAGCCTACTGCGCCTTCCACCAGAGCGTCCGCGTGTTGGCGTCGCCCTTCACGCGCGCCTCCAATGACTGCATTTCCTCGGTCGGCATAGGCTTGAACCCAAGCACCGTCTTGAGGTTCTGCAGCGCCTCTTCAGGACGACGAAGCCCGAGGTTCAACGTCGAGACCGGCTTCGACAGCGAATATCGAATGAACTCGGCTGCCTCGAACTGGCCAGGCTTGGCCCGCTCGATCCCCTTCACCGACTTCATGGCCACGACGGCGATCCCCTTCTCGTTCGCATACGGCACGCACGCGTCGCAGAAGTCGTTGATGTGCTTGTCCATCGCGCTGACTGGAACGAGGATCGACTCGAACGGATATCTCTTGATGGCGTCGAGTATCACTTCGGGACGCGTGTGGCCCGTGATGCCTATGTGTCTGATCAGGCCCTCCTTCTTGCAGCGTTCGAGCCCCTCGACGGCCCCGCCCTTTCGAAGCACGGCCTCCAACGTGCCGGAGTCGTTCACGGCGTGGACCTGCAACAAGTCCACGTGGCCGCTCTTCAGCCGTCCCAGGCTTTCCTTGACCTCGCGATACGCCCCGTCCGCCGTGCGCTCCAGCGTCTTGGTGCAGAGGAACAACTTGTCTCGCCTACCCTCGATCGCCCGGCCCACGGTCGATTCACTCTGCGTCCCCATGTAACTTGGCGCCGTGTCGACCACGTTCACACCGCCATCGAACAAGGCGCGCAAGGCGTCGATCGCAGCCTGGGACGACGGAATCTCGGCCGTCCCGACTGTGTAGATCGACGCGTTCCAACCGGTCTGGCCCAAGGGACGCATGGCCATCTTGCCCTGCTCCAGCCACTCCGAGATCAGGCTGGGCAGGCTGACCGAGCCCGCCGCCGCGGCGGACCGCTTCAAGAACTCGCGCCGCGAGATGCCCATCCCTTCGATTCTATCCCGACGGGCGGCGTATCCTAGAAACCTGGATGGCCGAGAGGTTCGACTACGTCGTCGTGGGCAGCGGGCTGGCGGGCCTCACCTTTGCGCTCAGGGCCGCCGAGCACGGGCGCGTGTGCGTGCTCACGAAGGCCGAACTCTACGAAAGCAACACGAACTACGCCCAAGGAGGCATCGCCGCAGCGGTCGGCGAGTCCGACTCTTGGGAGCTTCACGAGCAAGACACGCTGATCGCCGGTGCGGGCCTGTGCGACCCCGTCGCCGTGCGGCACCTCGTGCAGATGGCGCCCAGTGCCATCCAATGGCTCAGCCAACTCGGTGCCCGGTTCGACATTGACGAGTCTTCGGACCTCAACTTGGGTCGAGAAGGCGGGCACAGCCGCAACCGCATCGTCCACTTCGCCGACAGGACAGGGTGGGAAGTCGAGCGCGCGGTCACTGAGGCGGTCCGCAAGAACGAGAACGTCCTGGTCTACGAGGGCGCTTTCGTCACGCGCTTGCTCGTAGACGGCGGACGCTGCATCGGGGTCACAGCCCAGATCGAAGAACTCGGGTTGAAGACCATCCTCGGCCGAGCCACAATGCTCGCCACAGGGGGCTGCGGCAAACTCTACACCCACACGACGAACCCGCGAGTCGCCACCGCGGACGGAATCGGGCTGGCAAAGGAAGCAGGCGCGGAGATTCGCAACATGGAGTTCATGCAGTTCCATCCGACGACTCTCTACCATCCGCAACTTCGGGGCTTCCTTATCACTGAGGCTGTGCGAGGAGCGGGCGGCATCCTTCGCAACCACCTCGGCAGGCGCTTTATGTACGATTACGACGACCGTCTGGAACTCGCACCGCGCGACGTCGTGGCGAGGGCGATCGAGAAAGAGATGGCCAAACTCGACACGTGGTGCGTCTACCTCGACGTCACCCACCTGAAGCCAGAGGCCCTCAAACACGAGTTCCCCACCATATGGGAGCGGCTCCGCGAAGTCTCGATCGAGATTGAGAAGGACTGGATCCCCGTCGTTCCAGCACAGCACTATTCGTGCGGAGGCGTCGTCACCGACCTCGACGGCCGAACAAACGTTCCTGGCCTCTATGCCGCCGGAGAGGTCTCTTGCACCGGTGTCCACGGCGCAAATAGGCTCGCCAGCAACAGTCTGCTCGAAGCAATGGTGTTCAGCATCTCGTCCGCCGAGAGCGCGAGGAACGAGCCCGAGCCTCATGACCCTGCGACCGAGCCTGCTCAGCCTAAGTGCATTGCAGAGAACGAGGCCGTTCGCATCAGACACGAGGTCCAGCGTTGCATGTCTCAGCACGTCGGTGTGTTTCGCGACACGGCGGGGCTGAACGAAGCAAAGGACGTCCTGGACCGCCTGGCGAAGGAGTACGACTCTCTCTCATCGGCCCCGTTCTCCGCTTATTCGCTGGAGACGCACAACATTCTGGTCGCTGCGATTGAGACGGTCGCCGGTGCACTAGCACGTAAACAGAACGTCGGGCTCCACTACAACGCCGACTATGAGGCGCCTACCCCTCCGTCCAACGGGGAGGCGGTGCCAAGGCGGGCAATGGGTTCGACCAGCCCGGCGAGCGCAGAGTGACCACGCACTCACCGACTTCGTTCGGCTCATAGTCGACCGTAAGCCTTCCGAGCGCCTGCTTGGCGACCAGCGACTTCAAGTTTGATACCGCGATCGCTTCGACGGGGCGTCCGATCTCAAACACCATCTGTCCAGGCTTGAGTTCGTCGACCTTGAACCGGATCGTGACGCCTTCTGGCGTCGTCTCCGCTTGCACGGGCTCCCAGGACACGATCCGGACTTCGCTCAACAGCGAGTCGACGAACCGGTCGGATCCCGTCATGAAGAGCCCGGATCGGAGATTGAACATCGGCTCGTTCAAGATCGGCCGGGAGTCAGAGAACCCGCGACGCTGGCGGAACAGCCTGAGGGCGCGCTCGGCGCACATGCCGCTGTGCAGCATCGCCGCCTCTAGCCGCCGGTCTGGCTCGCTGCTCAGCGCGCCGGCGACCGAGAGGAGCGCGGTCGCCCGGCGGGCCGTCGCCTGGTCGTCCGCCCAAACCATCCACGAGTACCAATCGCGCTTCCAATCAACGTTTGCAAACAGCGTGTTCGTTCGGCTGAGTTGCCCGCTCGCCACGGTCCGGCACTGGGCGACGAGTGCGTGCGCCGCCGCAAGGTCGATCCCCGTCCCGTCCGCCGGGAAAGGCAGTTTCTGCTGCGTGTGGTTCTCGACCACCATTTGTGCGTGCGAGAGGTACTCCGCCGTCGCGTTCTCCAGCGCGTCGAGCACGATCCTGTCCCTGCCAGCGAGCAGGCCGGTCAAGGCGAGTTCCGTCAGGCTTGCCACGTCGAAGGGCGACGCAGAGGCGATGAGGTCGGCCGGAGCCTTTCCGAGAGTCAGAGACCGCCCCAGGGGGACACGGACGAGCGGGAACTTGATCGCGAGTTTGGCCTCGGTGGTCACCGCGACGGGGCCCTCCCACAGGTCGGCCTCCGTGGTCTTCGTTCCGCTCAGGATTTGGATCGGATAGCCGCCGGCGCGCGCCAGCATCGCCGCTGGCGGCACGACAGCACCAGGCTTGTCGAACGTCCATACGACGGTCACCGAAGTCGCGTCTGAACGGATCTCAAAGTCAACGAGCCCCGCCCTCGGAGCCGTCCACACGTCCTCGTACTTCTTGACCGCCTGCACACTCTGCCCGAGCGAGGCGGCGTCCGTCCCAGCCCGCTTGTAATGGCCCAAGGGCAGACAAAAGCGCACCCAGCCCGCGAACGGTTCCTTCGACACGATCGCCCACTGCCCCGCCTTGCCAATGAGCGTCAATTCGGGGGGAGCGCCCTCAAAGCACAGCAGCACCGGCGCCTGGGCGTCCTGGAACGAGACGAGCACCCACTTGGAGGGCGGCACCGGGATTTCCGGCCCGACGCTGCCTTCAGACCAACTCAAGTAGGGGTTGAGCAACGGTGAGAGTTCGAGCCTAAGGCCCTGCGGAAAGTACATCTCGAAACCGGGCGAACGCAGGTTGACGCGGACTTTGTTCGGGAGCCCTGCGGCGTCCGGGCCCGCATAGAGCGCAGCACGGTCGTTGACCTCCGTCGCTCGGAACCCCTTAAGTTCAGAGGTGAACCGGAATGTGTCAGAGCCTGGCGCACTGGATCGAAACCCGGCGGCCGAGAATTGGAACCCAGGGATCGACGGCAGAGACGAATAGCCGAACCTCCCAAAAGACTGGGCGGACGCAAGCCCGGCAACAAGGAGCGCCAGGAGGCTAGTTGAAAGTCGTACCAAGTATCTCGATCCCAAGGCGGTTTCTGCGAGCAGAATAGCTTAACCCGATCTCTCGGAACCCGATCCGGTAAGCAAGGATCACCGTCTGGTCGAGGTAAGTCGCCCCGAGGTACTGGTCCAGGTAGTAGCCGTAATTGAGGCGCCACAGCGAAGAGGCGCGGTAGTTGAACTGGACGCTTGCGTTCAATCGCTGGACGTCAAGGCTCTTCGCCACGAAGCCGTGGATCGAGTAAGAGCCCCTGTTGTAGTAGGCCTCGCTTGAAAGCCGATGTCGCCCAAGCGCCGTGTCCGTGATGCCGTCCATCACAAAGTCGTAGTTGGTCTGCAGATAGATGCCGTTGGGAAACGCAGTGGTCAACGCGAGGGTCGCTTGGTGTGTGAACGGGGATGAGAGGTTCGTCCCGGAATAGTGCCCAGCGACATAACTCAGGTTGAGCGACTGTCCCGGTCCGAGGCGCATCGTGTTCCCGATAAGCCGAGCCCGTAGGCCGTACCTTTGCTGTGTGTTGTCAGAAGTCGGTGAGACGAAGTTCGTCTGGACGGCATTGAGGCCGAGGAACAAGCGGGCCGAGTCGCCGATGTAGATCGGGTCTTTCTCGAGGATCATCGAGTACTGGTTGTTCTGGAACCGGAGGCCCTGGATGCTCTGACCGTGCGAGGCGTTCAAGTTCGCGTTGAACCCGTCGAAGTCGTTCGAGAGGTTCACGTTCGCGAACATGCTTTTGTGCGCCGGAAAATCGAGTTGCGCCGAGAACGTCGTGCGAGGGCTCGGACGCCACATCTGACGAAGGCCGACGCCCCAGTCCTTTCGTGCCAGCCCGCTGATCCTCAACCCGCCGTCCATGTCAGCGCCTTGGTTCCAGTTGAACTCGTAGTCGAGGTACGTCCCACCCGTGCGCCCGACGCCTGAACCGAGGCTCGAGCCATACCTGAGGCGCAACAGGCTCATTTGGCCCGGACGGAGGTCGAGGTAGTACGGATAGTCGATCGCCAGGTCGTTGTTCGAGACGTTCAAGAACTGCTCGGTGATGATCGGGGACTGCGGTTGCGTGCTCGCCCGGAACAACGGCACCTTCATGATCGACTGCTCGCCCACGATGACGTTGGCGCGATAGAAGTCCACCTGTCTCGCTGGATACGCGATCGCCTTCTTCGCCTCAATGATCGTCAGCGAGTACGAGATGTCCTTGAAGTCGAACTGGGCCGTCGGTACAAAGGTCTGGACGACGTTCAGCCCGCTCGATGTGACTTCCATCGGCACTTGGCGCTCGCGCTCGCCCTCGACGGGCACGGCGATGATCCATGAACGCGAGAACCGATAGAAGGGCTCCTTGACGGTGGCAAGGGCCATTCCCTTGCGCTGGTTGAGCCGCATGTACAGCCGGTCGACTTCCCACGACTTGTCGCCCATCGTCACTTTGGCGTTGCGCGCACGGACCTCGTGGTTGGGGACGATCAGTTCGATGTCGTCCGCGTCGATCACGATGTCCTTGTAGCGCAAGTGGACGCCGCGGTTCTCACCGTTGGCCTGCAGCACCTTCTCTTCGAGGCTGTAGGCCATCGCCCGAGGAGCCACGATCTCGACATAGTCGTTAGCGCTGGAGAGGAGCGAGCGGTCGGCGACAAAGACGACCTCCATCGAGGCCAGCGCGCCGAACTTTAGCGAGCCGGCCCGCACCTTCGCCTCGCCGGGGATGCTGCTCGCGACGAGCACGGCCCTTGCGAACCCGTTCTGCGTCGTCACCACAGTCTCGCGGAACGTGCCTAGGGTCGTCTCAAAAACGACCTGCGTTCCGTCCGGCACCAGGCTTCCGCCATTGTCGCGGACTTCGGCGGTGATGGTGATCGTGCTACGGCCGTCGGCCAAGCTGACGCCTGGGAAGGCCGTCATCTGGATGCTGCCCGTCTGGGCGGAGGCTAGGGCGAAACCGAGACAGAGCGCGATCAGTGTGAGGATTCGCGCGAGGCTCCCCGTTGATATAGCCCTCTTGCCGCTCTTCAAAGTCAATCAGTCTAAGTCCAAGTTCGGCCGGGCCAGCGTTTCACTGGCCCGGCCGCTTGGTGTCGTCAGACTAGCGGATCACGTTGACCGGAACGATCTTCCGGACGCGTTCGCCGTCTGGGGTCTCAGCAAGGATCTCGACGCGGTAGGTGCCCGGGGCGACCGCGCGGTTCGCGTTGTCGCGGAGGCTCCACAGCACCTGGTTCTCGCCGGAGGAGTCTGCTCGGCCTCGAGTGACCGTATAGACTTCCTTGCCGGTGGCCGAGAGGACTCGGACCGAGACCAGGGCGTCTGCCGAAAGCGCGTAACTGATCGTCATCGCGCCGTTGCCGCGGTCGCCTTGGCTAACCATCACGTTGCCGATCGTCGGCCTCGAAGAGCCCGACTGCTCCAGCGTCACCACGAACTCTCGGCTGCCCGGTTGGTTCATGTGATACGTGTAGCCCGACGTCGCCCGCAGGTCGCGGGTTTCGCCGGTAGCCGTGTCGGTCAGTTTCGCGCGAACGTTTCGCGGCACCGAGGAGAGGTTCGGCCACGTCACCGTGACGTCGCCCGCTTCCGAGTTGTTGACATGGACGCGGAACTCCGTCTTGGTCTTGCGGTCGGTGATCGCCTGGGCGACGCGGGCGGCTTGGCCCGCGACCGTGCCTTCGATCACCATCTCGACAGACGAGCCCGGAGCCTGTGGCGGCTTCGGCACCGTGTAGAACGCGACCTTGCTCGGGTCGGCCACGTAACCCACATAGTTCTGCAGGTCGGAACCGCCGCTCATACGGGCCGCGAGTTGCACGCGCCACTGTCGCTCAGACTTGTTCCACGGGTTCTCTTCCGCCCTGCCCGAGTTGGACAATCCAGGAATGTAGACCTGCGGCCAAGAGATGCGGACCGGATTGAACGTGTTCACGTAGATCCAGTAGCCCTTGTGAGGCTCCAGTTTCGAGGACTGGCTGGTCGTGAAGGTGTACACGCCCTGCGGATTGTCGCCCGCCGGACCGCGGTCCCAAGTGACGACTGCCGAATTCACGTAGCCGTTCTGGATCAGTTCTGCCCAAGTGTAGGAATCCGCCGGAGAGTCGTCGACAACAGCAACAAGGTCAGCCAAAGGAATGGCGTAGTTGTAGGGGTTGCCGATCATGTTCCAACCCTTGCGCAAGGTCGTGAGCATGCCGCCCGTCGTCATGTCCGGCGGGTTCGACGCGTTCGCCAGGTCGATGAAGCCCTGGTCATTGACTGGGACGATCCAAACCGACTCACCGCGGATGGCGACGGAGGCCGGCAGGTACGCGCCCTGGCCCGGATCCCACTTGTACGCCGTGTAATCAACGTCCGGGGTCAGACCGAGGATCTCGCTGAGCGCAGAGTCAGTGAACGAGTACGGGAACGTGACCATCTGCGGTCCGCTCGCGATCCGCATGCGCGGATGAGCCGCCACGCGAATGTTCGTCGTGATCGTCTTCTGCGGGCCAGGCGTCGGGATGAACGTGATCGTGATCGGTAGATCGCCGAACGTCGTACCGTCCGACTCGACCTGCCATTCGACGAACCGCAGTTGGTTCGCGGGCACGCCCGGAACGGTCTTCTCAGCAGTCTCACCACCGACGAGCGAAAGCCCGTCGGGGAGAGTGATGATGAACCGCGCAAACGACATGTTGATCGTCTGATCCAACTTCGCGTACTGGTTGTCGATGTACGCACGGATCGTCATCGGGTTCGGCGAAAGGCCGTCTTGCCCGTTCGGATCGGCGTTGATCAACTTCGGTGCGTCCACGAGGGCCGTGTACGGGTCGTTGTAGTTGCCAACGCCCCAGTTGCTCTT
>CAZGXW010000025.1:0-32869 GCA_964529975.1 uncultured Fimbriimonadaceae bacterium | reverse complement strand
GCATAATTGCTGTGGCGAACGTCGACCCTCGACAAATTGCTGTCGAATGCCGGATACTCCTCCTCGAGAGGACGGAGATGCGTCATTTGCCTTTGCTATTGCTTGTTGCCTTGTCGGCAGTTTCCCTAGCCCAGCGCCCAGTTCAGGTCGAATCGTCGGCCTCGGCCCTCAGCCGGCTGAAGGCGGAGAACCCCGATCTACGAGTGTTCCGCAACGGATCCAGGGTCAGCCGACTTTATGGCGTGCCGTTTGGACACGGGTTCACCCCAGAACAAGCGGCGGCACAGTTCGTCGCGGACTACGCGGCGATCTTCGAGCCAGGCTCGGGCAAGTTGGAGTTCGACACGACCCAACAGTTGATGGGCGGCAAGTTCACGGCGGTGTACTACCGACAGTTCGTCCTCGGCAAACGAGTTGAAGGCACATCGCTCGTCATCCTCGTGCTCAACGACGTCGGTTCACCGATCGTGTACGTCAACTCCAACGTTCAGCCGGTCTCCCTCCAGAGGACGACGGGCCAGATCTCCGGCGAAGAGGCCGTCGCCTCGGTGCGCGGAGTCGCGAAAGGGCTCGGCCTGGAGTCGAACCCGGTCATCGTCGGTTGGCAAGGCGAAGTCCGCACCCACCTCGCGTGGAAGTTCATGATGGGCAACGCCGACCTGGCCAACCCTAGCCGGTACACGTTCTTCGTCGACTCGTCGTCTGGCGAACTCCTCGAACAACGGAACGAGGTCTATTTCACGGACATCAACGGCCATGTCGACGCGATGGCGACGCCAGGCCTGAACCCCAACCAGGCGAACAACCCGCCGACGCTGCAGAACTTGGTCGACGTGACCGCGCGCGTCAGCGGCGGCAATTCGACTCGCACGAACGCCGGGGGCAACTTCACGATCCCTCACCCCGGCACGACCGCAGTGGACGTGATCTCGGAACTGATCGGCTCTTGGGCGCGCGTGGTCAACTCGGCGGGGGCGAACGCAGTGTTGACGCAAAACGTGACCCCTCCGGGCCCGGCCAACTTCACATTCAACTCGACACCTACTGAGTTCGTGCAGGCCCAGGTGGACGGGTTCATCCATACGCAGGCCATCCACAACTTTGCAAAGGCGATCAACCCCGCCTATCCGGGGATCGACATCCAGATCCCAGTCAACGTCAATCTCAACAACACCTGTAACGCGTTCTATTCCGCGAGCACGATCAACTTCTATCGCGCGGGGGGCGGCTGTCCGAACACCGCTTACTCGACGGTCGTCTTCCACGAGTACGGCCACTTCATCATCGACATGGGCCACGACGCGCCGACGGGCGACTACCACGAGGGAATCGCCGACGTCACCGCTTCGCTCATGGGCAACACGCCGTGTCTCGGAAACGACTTCCAAGGGCAAGGCACCGGGTGCCTGCGCAGCGCCTACAACAGCGTCGTGCATCCTTGCGGCGGCGGATCGCACCTCTGTGGCCAAGTCATCAGCGGCGCGTTCTGGCTGACCAAGGACCAACTCGACGTGACGATGGGTGCAGGCCCCGCGCTGACGCACTCGCGCATGCTGTACTTGAACAGCATCCTTCTCGAGCCGAGCGACATCAACCCAGGCGTGACGATCGACGTGCTCACCCTGGACGACAACGACGGCAACATCAACAACGGTACGCCGCACTACAACGAGATCGCAACCGGCTTCGGCGCGAAGAACCTCGATGCACCGGAACTCATCTGGCTGACGATCACGCCGAACAGCGTGCCTGGCGACTTCATCCAAGTGATCCCGCAAGCGGACCGAGTCATCTCGCTCTCTGTGAACATCAGCGACAACGTCGGCGTGCTCGACCCGACTTCGCCACGGCTCGTTTTCCGGATCAACAACGGCGCATGGCAAGAGCGCGTCCTGAGCCGATTGACCCCTGTGTCGCCGTTCTTCTCCTACATCTCTCAGCAATCGCCAGGAACGTTCGTCGAGTGGTACGTCAAGGCGAAGGACACAGCCGGACACGAAGTGTTCTGGCCGACCGGAGAACCGAACTATGTCGCGTTTGGAAACTCGATCACGACGACGTTTAACGACACGTTTGAAACCGACCTAGGCTGGACCGTGACGAACACGAGCGTCACAGCGGGCGCCTGGACGAGGGCCAACCCCAACGGAACGTCGCAAAACGGCCAGCAGTGCAACCCTGAGAACGACTCGAGCGACGCAGGCACGTTCTGCGCCTTCACGGGACAAGGCACCGCCGGAGGAGCGGTCGGCGCCCAGGACGTCGACGGCGGACCCACGACGCTGACTTCGCCCGTGTTCGACCTCAGCGGAGGGAACGGAATCATCGATTTCCAGCGGTGGTTCTACAACGACGACGGTGACGATTCGATGATCATCCAGATCTCGAACAACGGTGGGACGACCTGGACGACCGTGAGCACGACGATGTTTTCTGGAAGCGAGAACTCTTGGACATTGTCCAAGATCCTCGTCGGCAACGTCATCGCACCGACCAACAACATGCGGATCCGCGTCCAGACCTCGGACAATCCGAACAACTCGATCACGGAAGCGGCGATCGACGCGTTCCGTGTCCGCAGGATCCAGTAGGCGGACGTGCTGCGGGCCGGGGGCTGAACGTCCCCGGCCCGCGTGCTTAGAAGTCTTGGCGCCCTCGGCCCGATTCGAACGGGCGACCAACAGCTTAGAAGGCTGCTGCTCTGTCCACTGAGCTACGAGGGCGGTGCGTTAAGTGTACCGAAGCCCTCAGGAGGTTCTGGACTCTCGCTCTTCGATCAGTTCGTGGACCTCGTCCAACGTCACGCCGAGCGCGCCGCGGTGCCGTTCCAACATCGTGCGGCACTGCTCCGCGATCTCCGCTCTGCAATCCTTGGAGTTCAGCACGCCAAGCCAGTGGACGGCCAATTGCGAGGACTTGGCGATGCGTGTGCCCACGCCTGCGCGCTCGCAAGACTCTTGAATCGTTCCGAAATGCCCGCGGTTCGGGCCATACGAGACGGGGATGCCCCACTCGAGGGGCTCAATGACGTTGTGGCCCATGCCGAAGAGCGCACCGCCGACATATGCGGCGGATGCGAACTTGTACGCATAAGAGAGTTCGCCAAACGTGTCGAGGATGTAGACGTCCGCGGCACCCTCCATCTTTGAGCGCCTGCTGACGGTGAGGCCGAACGATCGGACGATCTCGGCGAGTTCATCGGCGCGGCCTGGTCGCCGCGGCGCGATCATGAGGCGAGCATTGACGGTCTTGCGCACGGCTGTAAACGCGTCAAGCACGAACTTCTCTTCGTCTGCGCTGTCCGTGCTGCCGACCGCCAAGAGCGGAGTCTCACCGACGGAAGCGATCCAACGGTCTACGGCGACGGCCTTCTCTGCATCGATGGGAATGTGGCTCAGATCGAACTTGATGTCGCCCGTCGCCTGCGCCTTTGTGCGCATGGACAAGAGCGGACGCGCGTTGTTCAGGTAGTTGTCGTTCTGGAAGAACACGGCGCGGAAACCGCTGAATAGCCACCTGTAATAGGCGCGGCCGAACCAGAAGAAGAACTTTCGGTGCCGGCACCTGCCGTTCACGAGCACCACGTCTGCGCCAAAGCACTTGCTCGCTCGCACGAACGTCGGAAAACGGTAGCGCTCCAGCATCACAATGACGTCCGGCTTGACCGCCTTCAGCCACTTGACGACCGGAACGATCCAGTCGAACGGCCAGTACACGACCGACTGGCCAGGGTGCATCTTCTTAACGTGCTCGACGGTCTGCCTGTCCCGGATCGCCCACGTGACCTTTATCTCGGGGCGGGTGCCGCGCAATGCCTTGGTGATCTTGTCGACGATAAGCACCTCGCCGAAACTGGCCCCGACCAGAACGACATGCGACCCTGCCTTGTTCAGGAGCGCGTTCGTGAGTTCGGGCGTCTGGATGTGGCGGCCCCACCGCTCGGGCACGAACTCTTCGACCTTTGACCGGAACGTGGCGCGCCGCAGACGATGGAAGAGGCTGAACGGCGCCCAGACCACCATAACAATGCTCCACAGAAAGAGCGAGGGGTCAAGCCAAACACGCGCAACGTTTTCTGTCTGGATTCCGGCTGCAAACTTAGCCTTCGAGATGCTCATATGCTCACGCGCTGCGGTGGCCGGTCGGCATGGGGTGTCCGCACGACTTTACCAGGTTTAGGGACGGTCGACAGGCCTGTCAAGGCTTGGGTCGAAGGGTCAGCACAGTGGCTTCTGCCGGACAAAAGAGCCTCGAAGGCGGGCCAGTCGTGCCCAGTCCTCTCGATACATAGATCGGCACGGGAGCGTCCGGATAAAAGCCTCGTAGGTACTTCTTTCCAAGCCTGCTGGTCATCGGGGCCCATCCCCAGGGCGTCGTGAACTGGCCGCCATGGCTATGGCCGCTGAGCATGAGTTCTGGCCCAAGGGGCAGCCACTCGACCGCGTCCGGCTCGTGCCAAAGCACGACGGTAGGGTCGCGCGGGTCGCACTGACGGATCGCTGTGAACGGATCGGCCATCTCCTCGCAGGCCGAGTCGACGCCGACCCAGTTGATGCCGTCGTGGCGCCAACACTCGTTGCGCAAGAGTCGGATACCGTAGTCCTCGAAGATCGGGCGTAGGCTTTCCGGCTCACCTTTGTAGTAGTCGTGGTTGCCAGGAATCGCCACGCACGGCCCGTCGTAGTCCCGGAGGGGGGACAGCGCCTCGCGAACCATTTTGCGGACTCCACCTCCCCACTTCTCGACCATGTCGCCCGCAAAGGCGATCATGTCGGGGCGCTCGGAAACGAGGTAGCGCAGGGCGCGCTGCGTGAGGTCGATCGTCAGGGGATCGCGGATGTGGCTGTCGGCAATAAGGCCAATGCGGTAGCCGTCGTGGCTAGCGGGCCATCCCGCCAATCTCAAAACCTGTCTTTCGCGGCTCAACCGCCTTGCTTCGACGATCGCTCCGTACAGAAGGAGTCCTGCGCCCATTGCGAGCGACCCGAGCACCAGCTTCTTGGTAGTCAACGCTTTCCTTTTGCGCGGTCACTTCGCCAGTGATCTCCGCACGGACGGTGGGATCGTACTCGCTGCCCGAGCAGCGTTGCAGCAAGAGGTCCGCTTGCTTGCGGAACGTGAGGAGGCTGTCCTTCTCGTTCCGTGTCGCGCGCTCGACCGGTCGGTCGAGTCGCAGCGGGCCCATCAGGTCGCCCGTGCGCGCCGAGTCTTCTAGCCCAAGGATGTGTCCGAGTTCGTGGCCCGCTGTGTGCAACATCTGACCGTAGTTCATCGTTCCGCCGCTTGGCCGCTCGGTGCGGAGCGTCACGTTGGCGCGGACTTCATACACGAACTGGTCACTGCCAAGGCTGATGACCTGGCGCGTCCACCGCACGGTGCCTGCCGCGCTCTTGCCGTCGTACTTCATCGTGTCCGCGTAGCGGACAATCACATCGGCGTCGGGATAAGGCACAAAGCGGAAACGGACTTCGCGGTTGAGGGCGTCTTCCCAGTTGGTCGCGGCATCGCGCAGGGCGCGCTTCGCATCGTCCTTGATCTGCCACGGGACATTGGTCTCGTCGACGTAGACCGTGATCTCTCGCCGCAGCAAGACCATCTCGGCATAGGCGACGGCCTCGCTCGTCTGCCCGTAGAGCAGCGCCTTCTCGGCGTAGTCGAGATGGTCGTAAAGCCTGTCCTGGACGCGCGTGTCGCGCCCGATGCTCGACGACGAGAACCCAGAGAGCACGAAGACGCCTGCGCTGAGCGCGACGGCTTTGACAGCAAGACGAAAAACGTTGTGACGGGCCATAGAAACCAACCAGCCAGCGCGCGACAGTTCGCGCTCCACCTGTCTGGTTTTTCCACTTGCTCGCCGGGCTTCCACAGGTAATGTTTCGGTGGAACCGGCCCGCAACTTTACGGGGCTGGGTGTGGGTTTATGGAAAAGGTCCGTGTCGGTCTGGTGGGGTGTGGCGGGTTCATGCGCCACCGGTTGCAGCAAATGCTGGACATCCCCGAAGTCGAGGTCGCGGCGATGTGCGACCCAGACCCCAAGCAGACCGGCGAAACCAAGGCTAAGTTCCCGCAACTCGTGGACGTGCTGGAGTACGCCGAGTTCGATGCAATGCTCGGTGCAGGCGGGATCGACGCCGTGTTGCTCGTCACCCCTCACAAGTTCCACCGCCACCAAGTCGTTTCGTCGTTCGAGGCAGGGCTGCACGTCCTGGTCGAGAAGCCCTTGGCATGCTCGGTAGAGGACGCGAGGGCGTGCGTTGATGCACGCGACCGGTCGGGCCGCGTCGGAGCGGTGAGTTACCAACGCCACGGGCTCGCCGAGTTCCAGTGGCTGCGCTCTATCTTGCAGTCAGGAAAGTACGGTCAAATCCTGATGATCAATTCGGTGCTCGCGCAGGACTGGCTGAACTTCACGCAGGGCACTTGGCGGCAAGACCCGGACCTCTCGCAAGGCGGGATGCTCAACGACAGCGGCAGCCACATCTTCGACATCTTGCTGTGGTCCACTGGCTTGGCTCCTGCGTCCGTCTCATGTGTGACTGACAACAGGGGCACTCCTGTCGAGATCGACTCCGTCACCTCTGTGCAGTTCTCTAACGGTGCGCTCGCCTCGATCTGTGTCATGGGCCACTCGCCGACCTGGCACGAACGACATGTGGTCACGCTGGAGGGCGCGATCGTGTCATGGACAGACGGCGTGCTCGAACTGACAGAGCGCGGTGGGGCGAAGTCCTTCGTAACGCCTGAGGCCAAAACGGTGACGCCGGATCAGGATTTCATCGACGCGGTGCTTGGTCGCGGCGAAGTGCTCGCACCGTTCGAGTGCGGGATGGACGTCGTCCGCCTGACTCGCGCCTGCTATGAATCGGCGGAGCGAGAAGGCGCGCCAGTTAGCCCCTAGTTCCCGTCAAGCCATACTTGAAGCGTCATTCCCTGGATCTGTCCCGTGTCGGCATCTTTGAACCGGACGGTGACACCGAGAATGCGATCTTGCCGCACAATGGTCGCCCCTTCTAGGAAGGGACGAACTTCTGAAACTGAATCAAATCCAAACCTCGCACTAGAAGCCGACACCGAGGACTCAATTTGATGTTGGAAAGGCACAGGCACGTCTCTCCATGTCTTCGCTTCTCGCAGATTAGCGGTTGATCCCGAATTCGCCTGAACGAACCTTGACCAAACACGATCGACCAGTTCGAAACTCTTGACACGCTCCTTTCTGCAGAGAGCCGCGGCTATCTCGAATGCACGAGCCATCCGATCAAGCGTGGCTGGGCTAATCGAGGGGAACCAGTAGTGGACACTTATGTCAGTCGGAACAACGACACGGGTAAGAGGTCCGAGTGGTGGTAGCTCACCTTCCTCACTACCCTTGCTTTTTTTGACTACAGTTGGTTCGACGTCTCCGCTCTCAAAGTATAGTGGCACCTCAATCCTCTTTCCTGAAGACTGCAACACAACGTACAAGCCTGGCGACACTCGAACCCTTAAATTGACTTCCTGCAAGTCAGAATAAAGCCGACCAACGTGGTACACAATTCGCATCCGAATCGCGTCACGAAGTGCGGGTGGAAGCGAGAGGAGTGCCGTGCTTCGAAGGAACTCACTCGCATCTAGCGATTGTTCAATGCCGCGAAGGACGTCGTCGAGACGTCGCTGGGCAGAGATTGAGATCGCTTCTGGATCAAACAGATAGGTCGTATCCCCTTCGATGGCAATCTCAAGACCGCTCCTTCGTGCGAACTCAGTCGACTCCCCAGGATCCATCCGAGCGACCGAGCCCATCACTTCTTTAGCGCGTTCGACGCTCAGGCTCGATGGAGCAACAAAGATGACCTGTCGGGCATCGGTGGACTGTCGGGAAGCCAGCGATACGACCAAGGCGAACAATGCCGCTTGCATCGCCACAATTCTACTGGCTTGAGATCGACAACTTGACCGCCGAACCAACCCTAACTTGCTGCGTCTGTCTGGGCCTGGCTGATCTTGCGCGCCTGCTCTTCTTGGTTCAGGGCATCGATCATCCTCTGGATATCGCCGTCCAGGTACGGAGCAATGCCGTGGATGGTGAGGCCAATGCGGTGGTCGGTGATGCGGTCTTGCGGGAAGTTGTAGGTCCGGATCTTCTCGCTCCTGTCTCCCGTGCCGATCTGTGTACGGCGCAGTTCGCCGCGCTCCTTCGCGAGCCGCTCCTGCTCCTGCTCATAGAGTCGCGAGCGCAGCACTGTCATCGCCTTCAGTTTGTTCTGGGCTTGTGACCTCTCGTCTTGGCATACGACCACGAGCCCCGAGGGCTTGTGCACGATGCGGACCGCCGTGTCGTTCTTCTGCATGTGCTGACCGCCGGCGGACGACGAACGGAACGACGAGATCTCGAGGTCGTTGTCGTTAATCTGTACATCCACCTCTTCTGCTTCCGGCATCACGGCTACGGTGACGGTCGAAGTGTGGATGCGTCCACTCGATTCCGTCTTGGGCACGCGCTGCACGCGGTGCACGCCGCTCTCGTGCTTCAACTGGCTGTACGCGCCGTCGGCATCTATCGAGAACACGACCGACGAAGAGCCGCCAATGCCCGACTCCTCGTTATTGATCACGTCGTACGACCATTTACGTCGCTCGGCGTATCGCACATACGTGCGGAAGAGTTCGGCGGCGAACAGCGCCGCTTCGTCGCCGCCCGCTGCGGCGCGGATCTCGATAATGACCGACTTGTTGTCGTTCGGATCCTTGGGCAAGAGCATGACCTTCAGTTGCTCTTCGTATTGCGGGATGAGCAGTTTCGCCTGCTCGAGGTCCTTCTTTGCATCTTCGGCGACTTCGGCGTACGCCGGGTCGCGCAGCATCTCTTCGGCGTCAGCGAGTTGTTGCCGCGCCTTTTTGTAGTCCCGGATGACAGCGACGAGCGGCTCAAGTTCGGCGCGCTGTTTGCCGAGTTGCTTGAGTTTTGCGGGGTTCACGACGATGGCGGGGTCTTGAAGCGCCTCTTCTGTGATCGTGAATTTCCGCTCGATCTCGTCGAGTTTTTCGAGCATGGAGGGAGCGAGTTTACCGGCGCAGGGAAACGGGGTGCGGGCACCTTGTGCGCTGAATCCGACGTTGCGCGCATGTGTGCAAAGCACCCCCCGTAACTGCCCCGAAACTCGAGGGCCTTAGCGTGTTGGAAGCCAGCCTGTGTTCAATCCATCACGGCAGGTCTTTTCGCTCGATCGCCTTGGCAAGACCAGGGACCGACCGCAGGGCCTCGAAGACCTCGATCGGCACCGCGAGCACGACCGTGTTCGACGGCGAGGTGCCCAGGCCGTCGAGGGTCTGGAGCGTGCGCAACTGGAGCGCGCCGTTCGCGGTCGCCATCGTCTTGGCGGCCGCCGCGAGGTTTTCGGCTGCCTCTTTGTCGCCCTCGGCCTTGGTGATCGTCGCGCGCTTTTCGCGCTCTGCGCTCGCCTGTCTCGCCATCACGCGCTTCAGGTCCTCGGGAAGTTCAATGTCCTGGATGCGAATGCCGGCGACCTCGATCCCCCAACCGTCGATCTCCGTCTCGACCATCTCCTCGACTTTTCGTCCGAGCGCCTCGCGGTCGGCGAGGATGTCGTCGAGCGACGTCGAACCGACAATATCGCGAAGTGCGGTCTGCGCGTACTCTTGCACCGCCTCTTCGAAGTTCTGCACGCGGATCACGGCCGCCGCAGGGTCGATGACCCGCATGAATATGACGCCGTCGATGCGGACCGGCACGTTGTCTTTCGTGATCGCCTGCCTGTGCGGGATTTCGAGCGTGCGGATGCGCGTGTCGACCTTCTTCACCGTGTCGAAGAACGGCATGACTCCGAACAGTCCTGGACCGCGCTGCGCGTGGTACTTGCCGAGGCGGAACACGATCCCTTTTTCCCACTCCGCTGCGATCTTGATGGCGCTTGAGACCACCAGGCCGAGCACGAGCGACGCACCGAGCGCGACTCCGCCGATGGCACCTCCACCAAGGGTCGAGAAGAGTCCAAAGCCCGCGCCGCCAAAGAGAAGGAAAGTGATGAACGGGATGGGGTTGCTAAGCCGCACCACCTGGGGCGGGCGGTAGACGATTGGGCGCGACGCAAACACTTCTGGCAGATCGGACTTGGCCATTTGAGACTCCTCAATAGGTACGGACGGTCACTTGGGCGGGTTTTGCCAAGAGGCCCTCAGTCCAATGCCCACTGCCACGATCCCGAGCAGCATCCAAGCCAGGCTCCAGAGCACCGCTGGGATGCCTGTCACAGCCTCCATGTTTGCGGCGTCACTGTGGCCGAGGTCGCCGGCAGAGATCTTGACAAGCGCAAGAAACGCGTAGAGCGAGGTCAGGCACTGCTGGACTCCGAGGAACTGGGCCGTGAAGACCGCCGCGTTCCCAGGCATCAAGAGCGCGCTCGCGCCGAGCGCCAGCAACCACGCGACTCCCGCAAGCACGCCAACTGTGTCTCCCCTGACGAAGAGCAGCAGTCCACCACCAATGAAGCCGGCTGCAACCCACAACATGCGGCGCGCGCCCTTCTCGGTGCGTGAAAGGTAGACCAGCATTCCACCGACGACCGCGCTGCCCACGTAGCCCGACGAAGAGAGCATCACAGGATTGCCGCCGACGGTCTGGGTCACGCCGCTTCCGTCGGCGTGGATGCGCACGAACTCGACGACTCCGCCCGTAAGCAGCCCCGCGAGCGCATGGCAGAGCTCATGGACGTACGTGTTGTAGTAGATGAGCGGCAGGAGGGCGGCGCGCAACGGCGCGACGAGCCACACGGCGAGCGCGGCCACGCACGCCCACACCAAGACCTTCTGGTGCCGCTTCAGTTCCATGCCCAGGAATACCTACGGCAAGGGGGCACGCAGGGAGGCGCATTGTTCCACGAATTGGGCTCAAATCCCCCAAACCTAAAGTAGATTGCCAACTTCCCTGCCTATCGGCCCAGGCATTCCTACCGATAGTCAAAGTCGGATGCAAAGAGGTCTTTACGCCTCCGCGACGGGAATGCAGGCAGCGCAGAACTGGCTGGACCTGGTGAGCCACAACCTCGCCAACGTCTCGACCACGGGCTACAAGCGCGAGTCTGCGGTGTTCAACGACACCCTCAAGCGCGCGCTCTACAACGCACAGGGCCAGTACATCGGCGACCTGGGCGCAGGCGCGTGGATGAAGGAGAAGTACACCGTCATGGAGCCGGGAAAGGTCACGTCGACGGGCAACCCGCTCGACGTCGCGATCACGACCCCTGAAGGGTTCTTTGCCGTCCAGACGCCGAACGGCGTCCGGTACACGCGAGACGGCGCGTTCACGCTGAATGCGGAGCGCCAACTCGTCACGCAGGCCGGCTTGCCCGTGCTCGACACGGCTGGTCGCGAGATCACGCTCCCTGCCGGTTCGGTCTCGATCGACCAGCAAGGCGGCGTGAGCATCGACGGCACGCAAGTGTCGACGCTCGGTGTGTACACGGGCCGCGCGGAAAAGCAGGGAGAGGGTCTCTTCATGGGATCGGCGATGACGACCATCGACGAGCCGATGCTAGCGACCGGCGCCCTTGAGGGTTCGAACGTGAACGCGATTGAAGAAATGATCGCGATGATCGCTCTGAACCGGATCTATGAGATGGCGCAGCGCGGAGCGCTGAGTCAAGACGAAATGACGCAGAAGTTGCTGCAGAGCATCCAGAACCGCTAATCGCTGGACTGGCCCAAGGACAGGGCCGGAAGCGCGGTGCACCGCTGATCGCGGAGCACAGGTCATGGATGGCGAGCGACCCTGCTGACGTGAGGTAACCGCCAGAAAATGATGCGAGCACTGAACACGGCTGGGACCGGAATGGTCTCCCAGCAATACAATTTGGACACGATTGCGAACAACCTCGCGAACGTGAACACGACTGCTTTCAAGCAGCAGCGCGCCCAGTTCCAGGACCTGGTCTATCAGACCTTCCGGGCCGCTGGAGCGACAGCAGGCGGAGCAGCCTCCACGCCTCAAGCGTCGCAGATCGGCCTCGGCAGCAGGTTCGCCAGCAGCACGACCAGTTTCTCGCTCGGCACTTTCCAGCCCAGCGGCGACCCGATGCATATGGCGATCAACGGCGAGGGCTTCTTCCAGGTCACGCTTCCCGATGGGACCGCCGCATACACCCGCGACGGCTCGTTCGCGATCGACTCGGCCAACCAAGTGGTGTCCGCCGACGGCTATCTTCTGGAGCCAGGTCTGACGATCCCGACAGGATCGTCACAGATCAGCATCTCGCAGACGGGCATCGTTTCGGCGAAACTCCCCGGCCAAGACGAAGTCACTGAGGTCGGTCAGATCCAATTGGTGGTGTTCACCAACCCCGCCGGTCTTACGCGCATGGGTCAGAACCTCTATCTCGCAAGCGCCGGTAGCGGAGCTCCCGCGCAGACTAATCCTGGAACTGAAGGTGCAGGAATGCTCAATCAGTACTTCTTGGAAGGCAGCAACGTGCAGGTCGTCGAGGAGATGGTCAACATGATCACCGCCCAGCGCGCGTACGAGATCAACTCGAAGGCGATCCAGACCGCCGACGACATGCTCGGCATTCTCAACAACCTTAAGAGGTAGTCCACTTTGATCACATCCCTCATCGCGCTCGTCACCTTCGCGCCGCTCAGCGTGCCCGTGCACGTCGACGGCGAAGGGTACTTGCGGTTCGTGCGAGACGGCCGCGTCGTCTACGCGAAGCAAGCGACGCTCACCGTGACGAACGGAAGGCTCGCAAGCATGGAGGGCCCGGACGTCAATCCGCGCATCCAGGTCGCGGGGACGCCGACGGACCTGCGCATCGACCTCGAGGGCAAGGTGTTCGGCGCGTATGCAGGATCCGAGAAAGAACTTGGCCGTCTCGTAATCGCAATGTTCCCGGACGATGTGCGCCTGGTCGTCGAGAACGGGTTCCTAGTTTCGTCGTACCGTCCGCAGGTCGTCGATGCAGGCGACGGCCTTGCGGGCGTGTTGCGCATGGGCAAGCCAGGTGGGACGACTTCAACAAACGTAACCGCTCCCGCCGTGATAGCGGGATCGGTCGAGATCCAACTCCTGGAATCGGTCGAGGTCACCGGCAAGTCGTTCACGCTCGGCGAGATTGCGACGGTCGTCGCCGACAAGGACGCGACTGTGCGACTCAACAGTCTCGAAATCACCATGACTCCGGCGTTCGGCGGCGTTCTCAAGATGTCGGCCGAAATGGTGCGACTCCGCCTCCTGCGCTTTGGCAAGGAGGCAGAAACGTACAAGTTCTCCGGCGCAAACCAGGTCGCAGTCAGCCGAAAGGGCCAGCAGGTCACTGGCGAGATGTTCGCCGCGGCGGCGACCAGCGCTGTTCGTGAGCGCATCGGAGGCGACGTCAACGTTGTGTGCGAGTCGCCCGGCCAGACGATCACCGTCGCCTTGGGCAAACTCGAACTCGCGGCCGAGAGCGTGCAAGAGAACGGCAGCAAGTACGTCGTGCGAATCGCGATCCTCGTGGACGGCGAACGAATCAATAGTCGGACGCTCACGGTCGACAAGAACGACGCGCTCTCCAAGATCACCGTCGGCATGACGGTCAAGGTCCTCGTGCGCTCGAGCGGCGCGCTTGTAGAAACGACGGGCCGCGTGCGCTCCGTCGATCGGACTTCGGAAACGGTGGTGGTCGTTACGGCGACCGGCGCCGAACTCTCGGGCACGGCCATCGCGCCCGGCACCATCGAGGTGAAACTTTGAAAACTCTCGTATCCATCTTCGTCTTCGTTGTGATTGCGACCATGTCGTTTGCCCAGAGCAAGGGCAACCCAGGATCGCTGTTCAACTCCTCTTCGCGCAACCCGTTCACGGACAACGTCGCGCGCACAGTCGGCGACATCCTGACCGTTATCGTGAACGAGAACACGCTCGCGAACTTCACGGCCCAGACACAGGCGACCAAGAACGACAGCAACGCCGTGAGCGCACAGTTCTTCGTGTCGCTGCTCGACAGCCTCTTCAAGCCGGTCACGACCGGGTCGAACAGTTCTGTCAGCGGTAGCGGCTCGACCGGTCAGACCAGCAAGATGTCCGCGACCATGAGCGTCGTAGTCAAGCAGGTCATGCCTAACGGCAACCTCGTCGTCGAGGGACGGCGCAGCCTGATCACGAACAAGCAGACGCAGACAATCGTGTTCAGCGGCATCGTCCGACCGACGGACATCAAGCCGAACAACACGGTCCTCAGCACAGACGTCGCGGAGGCGGAAGTGAAGATGGATGGAACCGGCCTGATCTCCCAGCGACAGCGCAAGGGCATCTTGACGCAGATCATCGACTGGCTTTTCTAAAGGAGCGACATGAACAAGAGCATCGCATTCATCCTTCTGGTTGGGCTCGCGCTCAGCGCGTCCGCCCAGGGCGGCCAAAACCCGCCTGAGCAGACCCCGCCACCGACGAAGGAGCAACTCGCCAAGCAGGCCGAGGACGAGAAGAAACTGCAAGAGGCTTGGCTCGAGGCCCAGAAGGCGCTCGCCGAGGCTGAGAAGAACGGCATCGCCGTCCGCATGAAGGACATCGGCCGCTTCCGTGGGGTCCGCACAAACCAACTCCAGGGGTTTGGCGTCGTCGTCGGCCTCGCCGGCACGGGCGACAGCCAACAGACGCCGTTCACGGCGACCCTCATCGAGAACGCCCTGCGACGATGGGGCACGAGCATCGACGCGACCAAGTTCCGACCGAAGAACGTCGCCGTCGTCACGGTGACTGCGGAGCTTCCTCCGTTCGCCGCGCCCGGCAACACGATCGACGTGACCGTCAGTTCGTTCGGAGACGCGAAAAGCCTCGAGGGCGGCACGCTCCTCTTGGCCCCACTTTTCGGACCTTCAGACTTTGAGTCGGTGATCGCCATGGCGCAAGGCGCTGTGAGCATCGGCGGTTTCAACGCCTCAGCCGGCGGGTCTGGCGTTCGCAAGAACCACACGAACGTCGGAATTATTCCCGGTGGTGCGATCGTCGAGAAGGGCGTCGACACGCAAGTGCTTTTCGAGGGCAACAAGCTTTTCTTCGAACTGTACGTCCCGGACCTCACGACCTCGCAGCGAGTCGCCGACGCGCTGCGCAAGGAGATCCAGGGCTACTCGGTCACACCGATCGACGGCGGAACGATCGAGATCAAGATTCCCGATCCGCTCAACGCCATGGGCGCCATGAGCCAGATCGAGCAAACGATCGTGAGGGCGGACGTGCCTGCGGTCGTCGTCGTCAACGAGCGCACCGGCACCGTCGTGATCGGCGGCAACGTGCGGCTTGGCCCCGCGGTGATCGCACACGGCTCGCTGCAAGTGCGCATTGATGCGATCCCATTCGTCAGCCAGCCGCCACCGTTCTCGCCAGGACGCACTGTCACCGGACAAGAGAACATCGTCAATGCCGAGGAGACGCCGACGCAGATCGGCACCATCCCCGCGAACACGACGATCGGAGACCTCGCCAAGATCTTGCAGACGCTGCAGGTCTCGGCGCGCGACATCATCGCGATCCTGCAGGCGCTCGCCGCGCAGGGTGCGCTGAAGGCGAAGATCAAGATCCAATGACGACTCGCATTTCTTCCGAGGCCGCTTCGATCGCCGGGACCAAGCCGACGACGATGCCGCGCCCCGAACTCCGCAAGGACTTCCAAGTGGAACTCGAGCGGAAGTTGGAGGGCTGGCTCGGGATACCTGGCACGCCTGAGCGCGCCAAGGTCGAGAGCCTGGTCGAGAACGTCCTCGGCGAGCCCGACGACAAGGGCACGAGGCACATCGATCTGAGCAGGCTCGACGATCAGAAGTTGTACGAACTCAAGCGGCTCGAGAAGGCGAGCGAGGACTTCGAGGCCGTGTTCGTGAAGGGGATGCTCTCGCAGATGCGGCGCTCTAGCTTCGCAGAGGACTCGGGACAAATGGGCAACCTCGCCAAAGACTTCCTGGACCAGGAAGTCGCGACCAGCGTCGCCAAATCGAAGACCTCGATCGGCATCGCAAAGACCGTTTTTGTAGACATGGCCCAACGCGTGGTCAACACGACCGACCTCGCGCAGGCAAAGGACTGAAAGACAATGGCAAAGAAGACTAAGCAACTCCAAACACTGTGGTGGGACTGGCTCTCGACCGCAGAGAGGCTCCTGCTCTCACTGCACGAGCAGACGGCCGCGCTCACACTGCGCAAGGTCGAACGGCTGGAAGTGATCCAGCCCGAAATCGACGGCCTCCTCACCCGCATGACGGACATCGACAACCAGGCTGTGGCATCGGCGCGAGGGCTGGCCGAAGAGTTCGGGTGCGAACCCGACCTTCGAAGCCTCGTCGGTGTGCTCGAGAAGCCAGAAGCACAGGAGGTCCAGTCGATCGCCAACCGCGTGATCGTCGTCGGTCGCAACGTGCAAGAGGTCATCGACCGCAATCGCGCGCTGATCGAGAACGAGCTTGAGTACGTCAACGGAACGCTCGCGATCGTTGACCGCGTGGCGCACGAGCAACAGGGGCCGTACGCAACGAAGGGCAAGGCCGGAAACCTCGTCCTCGACAACGTCGCCTAGCGACAGGAGAAGGCACATGCCCGGCACGTTCTCTTCGATCAACATGGCGTCGAACGCTCTGCGACTGTTCCAGCGCGGGCTCGACACGACGGGGCACAACATCGCCAACGTCAACACGCGGGGCTACTCGCGCCAAACGGTCGAGTACAAGGCTTTGAACGCGCTGACGTATTACAGCGAGGGCTGGAAGGCCCTCGGTCAGGGCGTCGGCCTAAGCGCGATCGCTCGCATCCGCGACGGATATCTCGAGGCGAGCGCGCGCAACAACCTTGGCAACTCCGGCAAGTTCCAGACTTTGGCCGCGACCCTTAAGCAGGTCGAGGCCGCCTTCAACGAGCCCGGAGACGGCGGCATCGCCGCATCGATGGACAAGTTCTTCGATGCGTGGTCCGCGCTCGGCAGCAACCCGAACGACGCAGGCGCACGGCTCCAGGTCCAGAGCGCTGGAACGCTGATGACCTCGCGCGTGAGGGGCACTTACAACAACCTCCTCTCCTACGAGGCGCAGTTGACCAAGACCGCCGAGAGCACCGTCAATCGGATCAACCAATTGGCGGAGCAGATCGCCGGGCTGAACACGGAGATCCGACAGTACGCCGCGACAGGCGGGCACGCCAACGACCTGATGGACCAGCGCGACATGGCTGTGCGCGAAATGAGCGGACTGATCGACACCAAGGTCGAGACGTTCGAGGACGGATCCTACGCCGTCTACGTCGCAAACTATCCGATCGTCGACAGCGTCGGTGCGCGGCCGATGCCGACCACCTTCGACCCGGTCGCAGGGACGTTCGACGCAGGCGGCATCACCTACACGGTGCGCAACGGCGAACTTTCTGGCATCTTTCAGGCCCTGAGCGAGGTCAGCACGCAGAAGACCCAACTCGACGCTCTGGCGAACGAGATGCGCGAGCAGTTCAACGCTTTGCATATGACGGGCATCGACCAGGACGGCAACACGGGCATTGCGTTCTTCAACGACGCCGTTCCCCGGACGGGCGCGATCGACTTCGATCTGAGTGGGACCGTCAAGGGATCGCCGCGGTCCATCGCCGCGGGCTTGACAGGCGAACCAGGCGACGGTGGTCTCGCGCTCTCGTTCTCGCAAATGCGGGACACGGCGTTCGCCGCTCTAGGCAACCGCAGTTTCCAGGACTTCTACTCTTCGAACCTCGGGTCGATCGGGACGCAAGCCGCGTACTACGACGCCGCGGCGAAGACCGAGGAGGCCGTCGGCCAGCAGATCGAGAACCAGGTCCAGTCGGTCAGCGGAGTGTCGCTCGACGACGAAATGACCGAGATGATGCGCTATCAGCGCAGTTATCAGGCCGCAGCCCGAGCCCTCACGGTGTTCGACCAGGTGACCGAAGACTTAATAGCGATGCTGAGGCGCTAAGGGAGTAAGCGATGAGAGTGACCACAGGCTATCAGTACGACGTCTACACGCGGAACATCCGGGACGCGCAGTCGGCGTACTTCCGCGCGCAAGAACAAGTGATGACGGGCAAGCGATACTCTCGTGTGAGCGAGGACCCCGTCGCCGCGCTCAACGCGCTTGGCGCCAAGAGCCTGAGGTCCAGGCTCGAGCAACTCGACAAGAACCTACTCGTCGCCAAGGAGTACACCGGGACGACGGAGACGGTGCTCGACGAGGTCACGACGCTCATCAAGCGGGCGTACACGCTCGCGATCCAAGGTGCAAGCGACGCTACGACCCAGGAGTCGCGCGACGCGATGGCCAACGAGATCACCTCGCTGCAGCAACGACTCGTCGACTTGGCGAACACGCAGGGCACAAACGGCAAGTACCTCTTCGCAGGACAGTCGTGGGACACAAAGCCGTTCGACGCCGCCGCTGGAGCGATGAACTTCAACGCGGACACTCTGCCGGTCAACGTCGAGGTCCGACCGGCCGAAGTGATGCGGGCCAACTTGGAGAACGCGGACACGTTCTTCACCGGCCTCTATACGTCGCTCGAGAACCTGCGCAACAACTTGTTGGGAGGGGACGTGCAAGTCCTATCCGACCAGGACGTCGGCGCCATGAAGTCCGCGATCGACCAGGTGGGTGTCGCGCGCGGGACGAACGGCACGAAACTCAACGAGATCGACCGACTGAAGGACGAGAACGCAAGAAGGATCGAAGATCTGACCAGGACGGTCTCTGACAACGAGGACGTCGACATAGCCGACGCGATCACCCAGATGCAAATGGCGGAAACGGCCTACACCGCGGCGCTCCAAGTCGCCAGCCAAGGCTTCCGGCTCAGCCTGATGGACTTCCTGAGATGACCACCATGACACCCTTGACTACCCAGACCGCCCGATTCGGCGAAGTGACCTACACCAACGAGGACGTCGTGTCCTTCGACCACGGACTCGTCGGTTTCCCCGACCTCAGCGATTTTGTGCTGATCCGCCACGGCGAGGACAGCCCCTTCCGCTGGATGCAGAGCGTCGAGCACGGCGAACTCGCCTTTCTAGTCGTCGATCCTGGGCACTACCTGACGGACTACGCCCCTGAGATCCCCGAATCCGCCGTCGAAGGCTTGGGAATCCAGGAGGAGACGCCTCGGCTCGTCTATACTATCGTGTCGATCCCGCCCGGCAAGCCGGAGGAGATGACGGTCAACCTCGCAGGTCCGATCGTCGTGAACCTCGAGAACGGCCGAGCGCGACAGATTGTCCTTGAGGACGAGTGCTATCCCATTCGTCACCGCGTCTTCGCGAAGAAAAAGGAGTCTGACGCCGCGGCTTAAGTCAGCCAGGTCGGGTGCCACGGAGGGCGAACCAGCATGCTGGTCCTGACGAGAAAAGTCAACCAGAGCATAGTGATCGGAGACGACATCGAGGTCGTCGTCCTTGAAGTTCGCGGCGAGCAGATCCGACTCGGGATCAAGGCGCCGCGCAACGTCGTCGTCCACCGCAAAGAGATCTACGAACAGATCCAAGAGGAGAACCAGGCGGCGTCCACGATCGACCCCAAGGACGTCCCGGACGGGATGTAGCCGTGGCCTGGAAGTCGCGGTTCCTCTCTGTTTGGCCCTACGCGACGACGTCGACGGCCGTGCTCTTCTTCACGACAGCCGTGTTCGGTTCGGTGACGGCCTGGCGCCTCGGAGCGCAAGAGGCCCTGAGTTTTGTGCTCGCCGTGTTCGATCCCGCGATCGCAGCGATTTGCCTCCTCTTTGTTTGCGCGGTGCAGCCGAGCGTTTTCTCCGGCGCGCGCTTCCGCCTGCCGCATGCCGTCTCGATTCCGACCGTGTACGTCGCAATCGTGTTCGCGATCAAGACGCTGAGCATGGACGGCGGGTTCAGCATTCAACGTCTAGAGGGGGCAGGGCGCCTAGACCTGATTTGGCTGCGGCCGGGAACGCTCTTGGGACTCTGGCTCGCGCTTGTGGCCGTGTTCTTCCTCTTTGGGACAAGGGCCAAGGCGGAGCCCGACGTAGAATAGTCGCGGATGCTCGTCCACTTTGGAACCGACCTGCTCGAGCCGGAATGGGGCTCTGCCGACGTGTGTATCGGCACGTTCGACGGCGTGCACCTCGGACACCAACAGGTCATCCGTACCGCGGTGGACAAGGCAAGGGCCGCCGAGAAAGTCTGCGCGCTCGTCACCTTTGACCGACATCCGGCGGCGGTGCTCGCCCCGCACAAGAAGCCTCCGGCCGTGGCGACGCTCGACCAGAACTTGGCGATGTTCGCATCGCTCGGGGTGCCGGTGAGCATCGTGCTTCACTTCGACGAGCAACTCGCGAGCGTCACTGCAAGCCAGTTTTTGAGCGACATCCTCATCGGCAAACTCCGCGCGAACGAGGTCGTCGTCGGGCACGACTTTGCGATGGGCAAGGGGCGTGAAGGCGACACGAAGTGGCTGGCAGAGCGGATTGCGACGACCGTCGTGCCGCCTTTCGAACTCGACGGAAAGCGCGTGAGCAGCACCGAAGTCCGCAAGAGCGTGATGGATGGAGACGTTGAGACGGCGAGACACTTGCTCGGCAGGCCCTTCTCCATCGAGGGCGTCGTCGTCGCGGGGCAAAGGCTCGGAAGGACCATCGGATACCCGACGGTCAACATCGCGCGGTCGAGCGGGCTCGTCGACCCGGCAGACGGCATCTACGCGGGCGTGTGCCGGACGCCGTTTGGCCGATACAAGGCCGCCGTCAGTCGCGGCGTGCGCCCTGCGGTCCAAGGCCAGTCGAGGACGCTCGAGGCGTACTTGATCGATTACCCTGGCGATCCGCTTTACGGCTGCTCCGTCGAACTTGAGTTGCACGCGAGACTGAGGGAGGAACGCGACTTCCCGGACCTCGACGCCCTAAAGGACCAGATCGCCTTGGACGTCGAAGAGGCCGCCAGAAGGCTCAGCGCAGAAACCCTGGCGTAGAAGAACGAGGTTGGAACTGAAACCATGAAGAAAGCCGTGATCCTCTCGGCCCTGTTAGCCGTCGTCGGGCTAGCCGTCGTGTACGTCGTGACCCTGCCCTCCGACGAAGAACTCATCCGCCAAGCCATCGACGAGTCCACCGAGGCCAGCCGCGAGGGACGCTCCGGCGGAGTCCTCGAGTATTTGAGCAAGTCGATCTCTTTCAATGGCATGCCAGTCGCCGATAGGAGCGAGATTTCGCGGTACATCAGGCTGAGCAGGCCAGAGGTGACCTTCGGTGAGTTTTCCCCAACGATCTCAGGCGACGAGGCGACCGTCACGGCAGACGTCGCGGTGAAGATGGACTTCCAAGGTTTGAACCTAGACGAGACCATTCCTGGAGTCGAGGTCAAACTCGCCAAGGAGACGGCCTACAGGTGGATCTTCGTGCCCTCCGCCAAGTGGAGGATCACCGACGTGTCGGCTCCTGCCCTGGCCAACATTCCAGGCGGGATGTAGTGGGCCGTCGGGCCGACCCCCCAAAATCGGCGTTATAATGCTGGGAGCGGCGGGTCATCCCGCCGAGTTCCGAATGGTGATTATCGAGATGAAGAAGCTGATGACAATCCTCGCGCTCACGACCCTCGTGGGTGCGCTCATGATTGGTTGCGCGCCGAAAGAAGAAGCCGGTACGACTGGTGACGCGACGACGACCAGCGGCGACGCTGGCACGACGACTGGAGATGCTGGCGCGACCACGGGCGACGCTGGTGCGACGACCGGCGATGCCGGTGCGACGACGGGCGACGCGGGCGCTGCCACTGCTGGCGATGCCGGCGCTGCCACTGCTGGCGACGCGGGTGCCGCGACGGCTGGCGACGCGGGCGCTGCGACCGCTGGCGATGCCGGCGCGACCACGACCGGTGGCTAGTTCGTAAACGATTCGATCAACGACCGCAGGCTTCCAGCGATGGGAGCCTGCACTTCTTTAAGCCTTCGTCGATTCTGCGCGCTGCTTGATCGCATTCAAAACGCCGTCCATGTTCTTGATCACGATCCCGTGAACGACCTTCTTCACGAGCGGCCCAAGCCCAGGCACGACGTACTCGTATTCGAGCTCGCTGTCGAACCGTGTTCCGCCTTTCTCCTCTTTGAACGTCCAAGTCCCCTCCAATTTGTCATAGTCGCCTTCGACCTGTCGAAACGCGCAGTGCGTGCCGTCCTCGCTCCACACGTCCTCCTGTCTCCACCGGAGTTTGAGGCCGAAACTGGGGACGATGCCGACCCAGTCGGTGACGACCTTGCCACCGTCGCGCTCGACGATCGTGATCGATTTCACATCGTCCATGTACTCGGGGAACGACTCGTTGTCCCTGGCCACGGAGGCGACGTGGGCGACGGGTGCGTCGACCCAGACCGAGGTCTCGACGGTGGGCATGGGCCGCAATCTTACCAGTCGCTCCAAGTCGGGGAGCCTGGAGGAGCCTTCCGCCGGTATCCTGCAAGGGTCCGCCGGACCTACCGAAGATGACTCTAGGTAACCCGCCGGACGTTTGAATATATAGCGGATGCTTCTCGCGCCTGCCCTGCTCGCATTGGCCCTCTCTGGGGCCGCCCAAGGGGCCCCACAAGACCAGGGGGCTCCGGTGGCCCAGGTCGTCAGCCCGCAGCACGAGAAGAACATCGAGGCCGACAAGAAACTGGGTGAGGACGTCGCGAAGGAGATCGCGAAGCAGGTCGAGTTCAGCGAGAAGAAGGAGTACCTCGAACGCGTCGAGCGGATCGGCAAAGAGGTCGCCGAAGTCGCCAACAAGATGAACGTCGAAGTGACCTGGGGCGACAGTCGCCTTTCGCCGTTCGACTACAAGTTCCACGTCGTCAAGGGAGACGACGTCAACGCCTTTTCGGTCCCCGGCGGATACATCTATATCTACGAAGGACTGATCGAGTTTTCAGAGACAGACGACGAACTGGCCGGCGTCATCGCGCACGAGATCGCGCACGCGTCGCTCCGGCACATCGCCTGGATGCAGAAGGAGAACAGCAAACTCGACCTCCTGCAACTCGGTGCGATCTTGGCGGCGATTTGGTCGCCGCGAGACGCAGGCAAGATCCTGTTCCCAACCGGACTTGCCATCCAAGGCATCCAAAGCGGCTGGAGCGTGAAGGCCGAGGAGGCTTCGGACTACGCCGGACTCCAGTACCTGCGTAAGACGAAGTACAACCCGCTCGGCGCTCTCACTTTCATGGAGCGGCTCGCCTACCGAGACCGGCTCAAACCTCAGATCGATTGGGGCATCTTCCAGACGCACCCGCCCTCGGACGAGCGCGCGAGGGTCTTTGTCGGCAGGCTGAAGGCGATCGACATCCCGTTCAACCGAAGCGCGGTGACGACGTCTCTGAGAGCGAGCAACAAGATCGGCGATGCTGGGATCGAACTCTGGTTCGGGCAGACCAAAATCCACGTCTTCGCCGGAGACGAGGCCCAGAAGCGCGCGGACCGGGCGACCGACCACCTCAACGCTTTCTTTGACCGGGTGCCCGCTCTCTATGACCTCACCGTTCGCGAGAAGACGACCTTCTACGGCGCAAACCGAAGGCTGTTCGAGGTCACTTCGACCGACGCCGAGGCGACTGGCGCCTCCCTCGATGCAAGCGTCGACAACGCTCGCCAGGCTCTCCGAAAGGCCGTGTTCGACTTGGCCTACCGGCTTTCGGCGACCCGCGGCGTTTGAACGAGCGCCGTCATCGCCTTTCCGGCAGCCTCGACGACTCTCTCCGACGTCGACCGCCCGTTGAACGACAGCGCTGCCTCATACCCGCCCCGGTCGTAGTCCTCAGGCGTAAGCACGTACCCGATCCAACCGTTGCAGTGGGACACCGTGACGACATGTGGAAAACCAAGTTCTTGCCCAAGAGCCTGGATTTGCCTCCCGACCGCGCTCGACGGCTCGCCAGGCACGCCGACCAGGACGAGCGGACCGATCCTAACTGCCGTCACCTGGGCAGACGGAGGCGCGAACTTGCCGACCAATACTTGATCGAGGGGCGGCCCCACCTCAAAGTGCTTTGCGAACGCGGGGCTGGCGGTCGCTTTGTCGAGCGCGATCGGAGCCTGAGCGAAGCCGATCGGCGACTCTACTGACAACGAATCCTTTACCTTGGGAGTGTGGAAAGCTGTTCGGAGTTTTTCCACGACGCTGGCCAGGTTTTCCACAGGGCTTTGCGCATCCGTTAACGGAGAGGCGTCGCCTATGGCGCCGGGCAGAACGAGTCCTCCCATGCGGGCGGAGACCGCTCCAGGCCAGTCGCCGTTTGTCGCGAGGTTCTTCTCGTCGAGTACTGTGGCGTGCGCGCTGTAGACGGTGAGGACTGGGTTCTCTCCCACCGCAATCCAAGTCGCCGCCTTGATCGGAGAGGCTCCCTCCCTCCGACCTCGATTGGCGTCAACGTCCTGTTGCAGAACAGCGAGCCGATCAAGCGGACGAGGCTCCGCCGCCAGTGCGTTCGTGACTCCTGAGGCGATCTTGGTCGCATACCAGTCCAGCCAGCGACGGTTGAAGGGAGCGATGCCCGGGATCTTGAAGTTCATCCGCTCGTTCAGCATTTGGCTGTCGGGTGCGGAGTGGGTGTGCGTCGCTACCAAGAACAGTCTGACGTTCTTCGGGATGCGCGCCTTGACGGAATCGACCAGGCTTTCCGGGATCGTGAGCGCCTCGAACGAGACAATAGCGACGCGCGTCCCTTTGTCCTCGAGGACAAGCACCCGGGCGTAGAGCGCCTGGCCCTTTTCCATCTTTGCCTCGCCTCGGGCTGTATAGCCGCCGAGGGGCAGGAGTTCGCCCGGCGTGACGTCCACGACCGAAGTTCGGAACACGGGGCCAGCGACCGACAGAACGGCCGCAACGAGGGCGAGCATTGAACCCAGTTTACGGTACTGGGGAGTTCAAAGGGGGTCTGCTAGAATCAGCGTTGATGGGCTTCCGCGTGCATCTGGCAGAAGACTCGTTCAACGTCGAGCCAGGCGTTGCGGCCAGCGTGCCCATCGAGATCACCAACGAGGGCTCCTCGACGGTCAAGGTCGAGATCGTTATCGAAGGCATCGACCCTGAGTGGGTGGCCGTGCCTGTCTCCTCTGTCGAAGTCCCGAGTGGCGAGTCGGTCACGGAGCGCGCGTTCCTCAAGCCCCCCAGAGAGCCGGAGAGCCTCAGCGGCACCTATCCCTTCGTCGTGCGCGTGCGCAACACCGAGGTCGAAGAGGCTGTCGCTGTACCGTGCTCGCTCGTCGTCAAGCCGTTCCACAACGTGAGCGTGGACGTGCAGCCAAGGCGCGCGGAGATCACGGCACTCTCACGGGCCACGACGCTGCAAGTCACCGTGATGAACCTCGGAAACGTCGAGCACACGCTTCGACTTTCTGCTAGCGACCCCGGCGACATGTTCGTGTTCGAGTTCGACGACGAAGAGGTCACCGTGTCGCCCGGTGCGCAACGCACTGTCAGCGTTACTGTGTCTCCTGCGAAACACTTCTTGCTTGCGAACGCGCGACTCCAACAATTCACGGTGACGTGCCGAAGCCGCGACGACAAAACGGTGGCGACCGCGACGCACGCGCAGGTCGAGCAACGCGCGCTTGTGACACCTGCCGTGCTTTGGCTCATCGCGCTGATGACGTTCGTCGTTGCGTCGTTCGTCGTACTGTTGCCGCGCAACCCTGTGATCGACACGTTCACTGTCAATCCTGAGCGGCAGTGGATGGGCGAACCGGTGGTCATCAAATGGTCGGCGACGAACGCGCGCTCGGTGAGGCTTGTCGTCGATGGCGAGGTCTACGACAATCTCGATCCGGTCGGCAGCAAGGAGTTCTCTATTGATCCTCCGGGCGAAATGGAGTCGCAAGTTGCCGTGCGCCTTACGGCCTTCAACGGTCGGCGACAAAGTCAGACGAAGGAACGGCTGATCATCTTGCGTCGCAAGGAGCCACCTGCGGAGCCCGAGATCATCGAGTTCACTATCGACCCGACCGACCTCTTAGTCGACCAAGCGTTCCGTGTGAACTACCGCTTGAGCGACTCGGTCACCGACGCGATCCTCGAGCCGACGAACCTCAAACTCGACCCCTTGCTGAGCAGCGTCGAGGTGGTCGCAAAAGTGGTCGGAGAGTACGACTACAAGATCGTCGCGCGGAACGCGGCGGGCCAGAGCGTTGAGAAGTCCATCCGTGTCAACGTGAAGCGGGGGAGCAAGGCTTCTATCATAGTTTTCCGTGCCGAACCTGCATTCTTCGACCCGCTCGACGGCCGAATCACCCTCACCTGGCAAGTCACAAACGCGCTCCGCGTGGAGTTGGTCTATGCCAACGGCCGGGCACTTCCGCTGGAAGGACCTACGGGCCCGCTGCTCGCCGGGACCCGTGACGAAGTCGTGACCCTAGACACGACCTTCACCCTGAAGGCCTACGACGACGAGGGCGCTATCGCAGAACAACAGGTCACCGTCAAGAAGCGCATCGACGACGACTTCATCGTCAACCCGCCGCCTCAATAACAGCATGCCTAGAGCCCTCGTTTCCGTCACCGACAAGACCGGCGTCGAAGAGTTCGCGCGCGGATTGTCCGCGCTTGGATTTGAAATCGTCAGCACGGGCGGTACTGCGAAGCAACTGCGCAGCGCTGGCCTAAACGTGCGCGACGTCAGCGACGTCACGGGCTTTCCCGAAATGCTCGACGGTCGCGTGAAGACGCTACACCCGCTCGTGCATGGCGGATTGCTCGGCGACAGGCGCAACGCCGACCATGTTCGACAGATGGCGGACGCAGGGATCGAGGGAATCGACGTGCTTTGCGTCAACCTCTATGCGTTCGAGCAGACGGTCTCGCAGCCGCACTCGCTCGAAGACGCCATCGAGAACATCGACATCGGCGGTCCAGCCATGGTCCGCGCCGCTGCGAAGAACTGGGCGAACGTCGCGGTCGTCGTCGATCCCAACGACTATGGGCGAGTTCTGGACGCGATCAAGACGAACACAATCGACCAAATCCGCCTTTCGCTCTCGGCTAAGGCCTACCGCCACACGGCGTACTACGACTCCGTCGTTTCGAGGTATCTCACACGCGCAGCCGGAGAAGACCCGCTCGCCGAATCGCTGACGTTCGGTTATCGTCGCGCACAGCAGATGCGCTACGGTGAGAACCCTCACCAAACTGCAGCGCTCTACACAGACCCGCTCTCCATCGGAGGAGTAGCGCACGCCAAGCAACTCTGGGGCAAGGAACTCAGTTACAACAACGTCCTTGACGCAGACGCCGCGTGGGAGCTTGTGTGCGACCTCCCACCGACCTCTTGCGCGATCATCAAGCACGGCAACCCCTGTGGAGCCGCTGCCGGATCGGACTTTGGCGACGCGTATCGCATGGCCCGAGAGGCCGACACGGTCTCGGCCTTCGGCGGCATCGCGGCCTTCAACGGCCCAATAGACCTTGCGGGCGCCGAAGCCATGACCGAGAAGGGCAACTTCCTGGAGGTCGTGATCGCCACAGAGTTCTCCCCAGAAGCCCAGAAGCTGTTCCAAGAGCGGGCGGGCTGGGGCCAAGCGGTGCGGCTCCTTGAGGTCCCCCTCAGCCGGAACCAGAGTTATCCGACCGTCAGGACCGTCCGAGGCGGGGCACTGGTCCAGGACTCGGACGAGGATCCGGGCTCCGGCTGGACGGTGGCTACCAAGCAGGCCCCCTCTCCCGACCAGGAGCAGGCCCTGCGCCTTGCATGGACGATCGCCCAACACGTGAAGTCCAATGCCATCGTTGTCTGTGGGCCGAACCGGCTGCTTGGGGTTGGAGCTGGCCAGATGAACCGGGTCCAGAGCGTCCGTCTGGCCTTAGGGCAGGCCGGCGTGGCAGCCAAGGGTGCTGCCCTGGCCAGCGACGCGTTCTTCCCCTTCCCAGACTCAATCGAGACGGCCGCCGAGGCTGGAATCGGCTGTATCGTCCAGCCTGGGGGGAGCAAGAAGGACGAGGACGTCATAGCCGCCGCCGACCGATTGTGTATCCCTATGGTTCTAACCGGCGTCAGACATTTCAGGCACTAGGCTCGAATCTGCTATGATTGAGCCTAGAACGTAGGAGTTTGGATTTGAAGAACCAGAACGATCTGATCGTCGCGGGCGCTGTGGTGCTGGTGTGCATCGGCGTCTCCCTTGGGTTCATGTTCACGAAGCGCGAGCCCGTCGTCATCGCCGACCCACCGCGCGTCGTCACCGAGGACGCCAAGCCCGCCGCTGCGAGCGTGACTTACGCCAACAGCCTGCCCGGCGCAAGCGGTGGCTCTGGCTCGAGCGGCGGCGGAATGGCGAACAGGCCGGCCGGCGCTGGCGGCGGCAACATGTCGACGATCCCGCTCGGACCTTAGTCGACCCAACTAGAGAGGCCAAGAAGCGCCGCCTGAACCGAATGTTCGGGCCGTTTCTTGGCCTTGTCTCTATAATGGGGGGAGAAGCAGTGGAATCGGAATGCACGGAAGCATCACGAACACGAGAAACCAAAGGCTAAGGAAGGCAGTCGGCACAGGCATAATCGGAGTGAGGGCTTAATGGCCAACAACGGCGCACCCCCGTTCTTCCGAAACCTGTGGCACAAGCTGAGCCTCGATGTCGGCATCGACCTGGGCACGGCGAACACCGTCGTCTATGTCGCAGGCAAAGGCATCCAAATCCGCCAGCCCAGCGTCGTCGCAGTCGACAAGAACACGGGCAAAGTCCTCAAGGTCGGCGAAGAGGCGAAGCGCATGCTTGGCAGGACGCCGGCGAACATCGTCGCCATTCGCCCGTTGAAGGACGGCGTCATTGCCGACTACGACCAGACCCTCGAGATGATCAAGGAGTTCGTGCGCATGGCGCGCAAACTCCACGGCTTCGCTCTATACAACACGGTCGTCGTCGGCATCCCGAGCGGCGTCACCGAGGTCGAGCGTGACGCGGTGCTCGATGCTTGCAAGAAGGCGGGCGCCCACCAGGCCTATGTCATTGAAGAACCGATGGCCGCGGCGATTGGAGCAGGACTCCCGATTGGAGAGCCGGTCGGCTCGATGATCGTCGACATCGGCGGAGGCACCACCGAGGTCGCCGTCATTTCTCTCGCCGGCATTGTGCACGCGCGTTCGATCCGAACGGCCGGCGACGAGATCGACGAAGCGATCGCCGCCTACGTGCGTCGCGCGTACAACCTCTATATCGGCGACAGGACGGCAGAGCAGATCAAACTCGAGATAGGCAGCGCGTTTCCGCTCGAAGAAGAACTCTCGATGCCCGTCAAGGGACGAGACCTTGTCACTGGCCTTCCGCGCAGCGCTGAGATCACGAGCGAAGAGATCCGTGTCGCGATCCAAGAGCCACTTAACGAGATTGTCGAGGCAGTGAAACTCACGCTAGAAGCGACTCCGCCGGAACTTGCGGCGGACTGCATGAACAACGGAATCGTCCTTGCAGGCGGAGGTGCCTTGCTTAGAGGAATCGATAGGCTCATCGCGGCGGAGACCGGCATGCCTGTACACATTGCTCCTGACCCACTCAGTTGCGTCGCAGTGGGCACGGGCCGAATGCTCGACATGATCCACGAAGACCCGGCGATGCGCCGTATCCTCGAGAGGGCTTCAAGAACCTGAAGGAAAAGCGCCGACCCGATTGGATCGTCCTTGGCGGGCTCTGCGTCCTGGGTTTCATCCTCGGGCAAGTCCAAACGATCGCGCGCAATGACGGCAAAGTCGACTTTGTTTCGAGGGCGATCCAAGGGATCGAGTACCCCATCGCCTCGCTGACGACGTCTCTGCTCGGAGTAGCGGAGGACTTCTGGGTGGGAGTGCGGGACGCGCGCTCTTTGAGGCGCGAAGTCGACCGGTTGAAGTCGCTCGAGGACGCCGCGAACCAATACCAGGAGACGCTCGACCGACTGCAGTCGCGCATCGACGCTCTCAACGCGATGCACGGGTACAAGCCAGAAGGTTCGTATCAGAAAGTGTTCGCGCGCGTGATCGGCTACTTTCCACAGCAGAACAGAGCGACGATCGACCGGGGCTCAGACCACGGAATCGCTCAACACATGCCTGTCCTCGCCGCGGACGGGCTCGTTGGGGTGATCGAGACCGTGACTCCGGGATCGAGCCAGGTCATGCTCGTCACCGCTCCACAGATCCGGGTGGCGGCCAAGGTCGTTGGCGAGGCGACAGTTCCGAGCATCATCCGAGGCGAGACGCCGACGCGCCTCTATCTCGATCTGCTCGGGCCAGAGCCCGTCTATACGGGCGAAACGGTCGTCACGTCTGGTTTCTCGAACACCATTCCGCCCGGCATTAGGATAGGGACGGTCGTCGAATCGATCGACGATCCGAGGTTCGGCGTCAAGCGCGTGTTCGTTCTTCCAAGCGTACACATGGGCGCTGTAAACGAGGTGTACGTGCTCAAATGAACAAAGCCAGGCCGATCGTCGTGCTTGTGCTCTGCTTTTGGGTCGCTGCCGGACTCCAACAGGCGGCAGCCCCTCACTTGGCGTTCGGCTCGGCTCGGCCAGACTTACTGATCACGACCGCCCTTGTGGCGGCTGTGTTCTTCGAGCCCCTGATCGCGGCGACTCTCGGCTTTGTCGCGGGCGTCCTGCACGGCGGGGTGACCGGTTCGGACACGGCGAACCTCGCTGTAAGCCGTACCTTGGTCGCCTATGCCGCGGGCTACGTCAGCCGACTGGAACTGGACGTGCGGCCTTGGTACGTCGGGCTCGTGGTGCTCGCGGGAACGGTCGTTTCCTACCTGCTCATGATGATCCCCGCCCCTCCTCCCGAGGTCTGGCCTTACGTCCGGGATACAATCTTTTCGGCAATGTACAATGGCGTGCTGGCCATCCCGCTCTACGCAATGATGCGTCGGTCGCTGCGCCCCAAGGTGAATTAGCGCCCATGAGTCAATCCGAAAACGTGCTTGAAATGGCGCGTCGCCAACTGGCGACCGCCGCCCGATACCTCGATCTCGACGAAGGACTCCACCAGGCCCTGGCTCGCCCAAAGAGGCAAGTCATCGTCAACTTCCCCGTCGTGATGGACAGCGGCGAGGTGCAGGTCTTCGAGGGATTTCGAGTCCAACACAACTCAAGCCGTGGGCCCACAAAGGGAGGTATCCGCTATCACCACCACGTCGACCTGGACGAGACCACCGCCTTGGCGATGTGGATGACGTGGAAGTGCGCCGTCGTGAACATCCCCTATGGCGGTGCGAAGGGCGGAGTCACGGTCGACGTCAAGCGGCACAGCCGCCGCGAGATCGAGAAACTCACGCGACGCTTTGTGACCGAGATCACAGGAATCCTGGGCGAGCGCAGCGACATCCCTGCACCAGACATCGGCACAAACGCCACCGTCATGTCATGGATCATGGACACGTTCTCGATGCACGCTGGCTACACGGTGCCAGGGGTCGTCACGGGCAAGCCGATCGAACTCGGTGGTTCCGAGGGGCGCGTCGAGGCGACTGGGCGAGGCGTCGTCGTCACGATGGAAGAGGCGGCAAAGATCATCAACCTCGATCTGACGAACTGTCGCATCGCAGTCCAGGGATTTGGAAACGTCGGATCTGTGGCGGCACGGCTTGCTGACGACTTGGGTGCCAAGGTCGTTGCGATCAGCGACGCGCGCGGCGGCATCTACAACAAGAACGGGCTACCGATCCGCGACTTGTACAGCCGCTACAGCGGAATCGACGGCGGTATCCACAACTACAAGGACTGCGACTCCATCAGCAACGAGGAACTGCTCGAAGTCGACTGCGATGTGCTTATCCCGGCTGCGATCTCGCAACAGTTGCACAAGGGCAACGCAGGAAACGTCAAGGCGAGGCTGATCGTCGAGGGTGCTAACGGCCCTACCACGCCGGATGCAGACGAGATCTTCAACGACAAAGGAATCCTTGTCGTGCCGGACATCCTTGCGAACGCCGGCGGCGTCGTCACGAGTTACTTCGAGTGGGTGCAGGACCTCCAGAACTTCTTCTGGGAAGAGTCGGCCGTCAACGAAAGGCTTTCTCGCATCATGCGACACGCTTACCACGCCGTCGACCAAACGATGCGCGCGCACAAGACGGACATGCGCACCGCGGCCATGATCATCGGCGTCAAGCGCGTTGCCGACGCTACCGTGATGCGAGGCATTTACCCCTAAATGGTCCCTGGCGCCGTCGATTGGACAGGAACCCAGTTCGAACTGAAGCGACAGTTCTTCAAACTCGTCGGCTCCAACTTTCGCATCTACGACGCGAGCGGCAAGCTCGTCCTCTTCAGCCACCAGAAGGGGTTCAAACTCAAGGAGGACATCCGCATCTACGCCGATGAAGCGGGAACGCGAGAAGTGCTCAGCATCCGCGCTCGCCAAATCTTCGACTTCAAAGCTGCGTACGACGTGATTGACTCGGCCACAGGCCAAAAGATTGGCGCGCTGAAGCGCAAGGGATGGTCTTCGATGATTCGCGACGAGTGGATTGTCATGGACCCGAACGACTTGGAGATCGGAAAGGTCATCGAGGACAGCCAATTGATGGCGCTCGTTCGCAGGTTTGCGAGCAACCTCGTCCCGCAGAACTACGACCTGCTCTTGATCGATGGGACGCGGGTCGCAGACTTCAGGCAGCACTTCAACCCGTTCCTCTACTGGCTGACGATCGACTTCACCATGGATCCCCAGCACAGGCTGGATCCGAGGCTCAAATTCGCCGCTGCGGTGCTTCTGGCGGCGATCGAAGGACGTCAGGAAGGCTGACCCGGCCCAGGCTCAGGGCCGTTGGTATAATCCCCCTGCTTCCCACGTGCGCGGGTGGCGGAATTGGCAGACGCGCTACCTTGAGGTGGTAGTGCCCACAAGGCGTGAAGGTTCGAGTCCTTTCCCGCGCACCAAACCCCCTTTTAGCCTGATTCATGGACGTTTCATGGGG
>CAZGXW010000024.1:32146-34397 GCA_964529975.1 uncultured Fimbriimonadaceae bacterium | reverse complement strand
GGTCCGGGTCGTTGATCAGCCCCTTCCAACCGACGGACGTGCGCGGCTTTTCGAAATACGCGCGCATCAGCACGACGAGGCTGTCCTGATGCTTGTCCGCGATCTGCTTGAGACGCCGTGCGTAATCCAACGCGGCCTCAGGGTCATGGATCGAGCACGGGCCGACCACGCAGAGCAACTTCGGCGACTCGCCAGTGAGCGACTGGACGGCCTTCGCCCTCCCAGCGACCACCGTTTCTTGGGCCGCAGCCGAAGCAGGGATCTCCTCAAGGAGGATGGCCGGGGGCACCAACGGACGCACCTCCCGGATGCGCAGGTCGTCTGTGAGGTGCTCCATAGCCTTGGATTGAGCATATCCCGTGCCTGAATCCTGCCCGCCATAATAGTCCTGTGGGTATCGAGCGGCACGAATACACGAACGGGGAGGCCACGGTCGTTTGGCAGCCCAAGTTGTGCGTCCACTGCGGCAACTGCGCGCGCGGCCTGCCGCAGGTGTTCCGGCCCAAAGAGCGCCCTTGGGTTTGCATGGACCAGGCGACCACCCAGCAGATCGTCGCCCAGGTCGCCCAATGCCCGAGCGGCGCGCTTTCAATGAAGCCATGAGCCACGAGTTCGTCGTCGTGGTGCCGACCATCCGCCAGGGCCTGGGCGGATTCGACGAGACGATCGCCGCGATTGAGGCCTCGTTCACGAGACCGACCGACTTTCGTGTCCTCGATGGACGGGGCGGGAAAGTCGCCGCACTCAATCGCGCATACGACGAGGTCCTGTTGCTGACGGACGCCCCGATCTATGTGACGCTGGACGACGACTTCGTTCCGCCGGTAGGTTGGCAGGACGCGGTGGTCAAGGCGCTCGAAGTCCATTCGCACGTGGGCGTAGTTTGCCCGTGGCCGGGAGAGAGCGAGGAGTGGATGGACTACGTCGGCCGCGACTCCGTGGGCGCATGGGAGTCTGAGGAGGGCCTGACGTTCCGAGTCTTGAAGCCCTGGCGACACATTCCTGGTTGCTTGCTTGCGTTCAGACGAAGTTGTGTGATCGAGATCGGCAAGATGCCCGAGTCGCACCGCAAGTACGACATTTACGAGGACTGCTGGCGCGGGAGGATGGCGTACAAACTCGGTTGGAGGTCCATGTATGTCAAGTCCGGCGCCTGCCGTCAGGTCTACTATCATGACCGCGACGAGTACATCGCGCACAAGGCGGACGCGATCGACGAGAGCCGCCTCGAGGCATCGGCTGTTCTGGAGCAGTTCGGACTAGGCGACCCGTTCTCTTGGAAAGTCCGGCGATGGATCGCAAAGGTCCGCGGACGCAACAAGGCTCCACGCAACACGACCCGCGAAGTTCAAGAAAGACGGGAAAAGAGCGACTAGGCGTTGTTCTGGGCGCCTGTTCCGGCCGCCGCCATAGCGCGCCTGCTGGCGACGTGGGCAGTCGGCCAATCGGGGGCGAGGCACTCGACCGAGTACGCGTCGACTCGCTCCCATTCGAGCAACTGGCACGCGACGTCGCACTCCTCCGACCGGTTGAACTCGATCTTCACTTTGATCGGTGTGCCTGTGGTCCAGGGTTTGATTTCCTTGCACTTGTGCACGCCCTCGCGCGCGGCCTTCTCGATCGCAGGCCCAGTCTGCGACGGGTGGAGAAGTCGACCCATGTACCGACCGAGGCCGTGTTTGGTGACAGCGGTCTGCAAGCCGGGAATCAGCCCAAGCGCCTCGTTGCAACCCGCCTCATCGCTGCTGACGGCCACGAGCGGGACGCCGAAGTGGGCTGCTGTGGCGGCGCTCATCGCGATCTCGCCCGCCGCCATGCCGTTGATCCAATAGCGGTGCACGTTGCCGCTGATCGTGTGCTCCATGATCCCGCAGGCGGTGCCCGCCATCGCGTGGTAGCCGATGAGCATCGCGCAGTCGAAGCCCCCGTCCACTCCCTCCATCATGCCGAGCACGCCGCTGCCTGCTCCGCTGACGAGTTCGACATTGGGCTCAAGGTCTTCAACGAGGAGGTTTTTGCCTCCGCCGTGTGAGTCCTTGACAACGATGTGTGTCGATCCAGCCTCGCGCGCACCGCGAATGGCGGCGTTCACGTCGTGGGTCATCATCCGCCTGGCGTGGGGCCAATCGTAGTGCTGGCTGCTGGGGGCGCCGGCCTGGCCCCACGTGACGGTGCCTGTGGTGCCCTCGATGTCGGCGGAGATGTAGACCCGCATGGGGCGAGTCTACAGCCTGGAGTGGAGGCCGCGGCT
>CAZGXW010000024.1:0-32046 GCA_964529975.1 uncultured Fimbriimonadaceae bacterium | reverse complement strand
CGGAGATGTAGACCCGCATGGGGCGAGTCTACAGCCTGGAGTGGAGGCCGCGGCTCATGCGTGCAGGCTAAAGCCTGCGGCAACGGGAGGTTCAGAAGTCGGCGGCTTGGCCGTCGTACGCCTCTTTCTGGGCGCCGTAGTCCTTGGCCTTGTCTTTGGAGCGCAAGCCCGCTTGGACGGCATCCTTGCCCTCCTCAGCGGCGTTCTCGACGGTTCCACACCCGGCGACGAGCACGAGGGCGACGGCGAGCAGACACAGGTACTTCATGGGGCTCCTAGGAGCCTTGTTCCACGTTCAGCGGACGATTTCGAGGCTCTCGAGCCGCCATTCCATGAGTGCTGTGCTGCGGCGGGCGGCGCGGATGCGGACAGTGGCCTCGCCCTGCTCGAACCTGGCCGGACCCTCCAGGTCGACGAACTGCCAGGACTGGTCAGCCCGGGTGCCTACCGTTGAACGGCTGGGCCTGAGGTCGCCGAACCCCTGAAACGAGCCTCGGTCCTTCATCCAGCCCTCAAACTCCTCTTGAGAGAGGTCGTTCTTGAGGGTCAGTGTGCCGAGAAATCGAATGGTTTCATAGTCGCTGTCTCTGAGGGCGTCCGCGACGTCCTTGTTCACGAACTCTTTGGCTGAAGCGCGCATCGTTCCGTGGGCGTGGAAGTACACGTAGAGCGTCCCGAACAGCGGGAAGCCCAGCAGGAAGAGCAATAGCGCAGCGACCTTGACGCGCCTCACGGCCCCATTATGGACTCGGGTCACGCGGAGACGATGCGCCAAAGGACGTTCTGGAACACCCACAGACCGATCGAGAGCATGGCCGCGACGAGGAACCAGCGCCACCCTTTCAGGCGCCTGGTCGGCGAGCGGAGGATGAGATAGGTTCCGAACACCTGCGCCCCGATCACACCCAGGTTGTTGATCGGTCGGAACGGAAGGTCGAGGAGCCGGTAAACCGCGCCGTCTTGGGCACGAACGGCATAGACCAATTCTCCCCAACCGAGGACAATCGCGACGACGCAGACTGCGCCGAGCACGGCCCGCACTCGCCCCCGCCAAGGTGTCACGATCCAAAGACCGACGAGCAAGAACACGAGAACATCGAGGACGGTCGCGGCGAGGTGCAACTGGGGTACCCAGGGGGTGTCGAAATAGTAGGCCGTCGAAGACTGCACCCGGACGATGTCCTGCCGCGTTTGAACCTCAGCGGCTATCAGAGCCATGGCCGCCAGGGCGAGGAGCCATTCTGCGAACCCCGGCCACCGTTGGACCTCTCGCTGGCTCATGGCATCGCCTCGGGCCTTGCGCACGGCTCGACATCGACGTACTGGCCGAGATGCGGCGCGCGGTGCGCTGCGTGGAAGACGGCAAGCACGTGCCGCGCGAGCGCTCCACTGCACCGCGGCTCACGGCATTCAGCAACGGCCTGGGCCAATTCTCGAACGCCAAGGCCACGCGAGTTCTCCGCGAATGATCGTGTTACGGCGACCTCGCGCCAGTCCTCGTCGCCCTTGATGCGCGCCAGTACAGGACCGCCGAACCCATTGGGATCGGGCACCCGCAGCGTTCCTTCCGAGCCATAGACCTCGATATGGGGCAAGGTGTGGAACTGGACGTCGAAACTTGTCGTGAGTTGGCCGACCGCGCCGCCAGCCATTTCCATAACCGTCACGAGGTGGGTCGGCACTTTGACTTCTATCGATTGGCCGCGCTTGGGTTCGCTTGTGATTGTTCGGTTCTCGAACGACTTCTTCTTGGCCCCGCTCACACGAGCGACCGGCCCGAGCAGGGTGACGAGCGCCGTCACGTAGTAGGGCCCCATATCGAAGAGCGGCCCACCACCGATGTCGTAGTAAAAAGCCGGGTCCGGGTGCCAACCTTCGTGACCGGGACACATCATGAACGCCTGGAACGAGAGCGGCTCGCCGATCAGGCCCCGGTCGATCAGATCTCGGCACGTCTGGATGCCTGCTCCAAGCACTGTGTCCGGCGCACAACCGATCTTCAACCCTTTGGTTGAGGCAAGGGCGAGCATCTCATCCGCCTCTGCTACATCAATGGCGAAAGGCTTCTCGTTGTAAAGGTGCTTGCCCGCTTCCAGAACTCGCTTCCCGATCTCGTAGTGGGATAGCGGCGTCGTCAAGTTGAGCACGACGTCGACGTCGGGGTCGGCCAGAAGCCCATCGAGGTCGGTCGCTTTGGGCACTCCGAACTCATCGGCTCGAGACCTCGCGCGGTCTGGATCGAGATCGGCCACGGCGACGAGCGTGGTCTCTGGGTACGAGGCGAGGTTCTTGAGATAGATCGGCGCAATGTTGCCACAGCCCACGACCCCGATCCCCACCGATTCCATCTGCCTGGATTCTGCCCCAAGCCCCGGAATTCGGCCCGGACGGGGGAGGGCCGGATTTCATAATCTCCCCCACACGGTGCGCACCCTGTACCAAATCCTTGGCGTCCAGCCTCGGGCGACGCTCGAGGAAGTGCGCACGGCTTATCGCAAACTCGCCCGGGAGTACCACCCGGACGTCAATCCCGAGCCTGCCGCGCACGAACGGATGGCGCAGATCAACGAGGCGTTCGAAGTCCTCGGCGACCCCGTCAGGCGGTCCGAGTACGACGTCTCGATCGGAAACACGCGGGCCACGGAGCCGAGGGGAGACGGCACCGTGCGCAAGCCGGAGGCCGTTGTCGCGACGGTCGTTCACCGCCACCGCCATCACAAGACTCCCGTGTACGGGGTCGCGTTCACTCCCAGGTCAGGGCGCCTCGTCTCGAGTTCGTTCGACAACGAAGTGGTCTGGTGGGACGCAGAAATGGAGGCGCCAGAGAGAACGGTCCACTTGGACGGAGGTGCCGTCAACGGGATTCGAGCCGTGAGCGAGGATCTCCTGGTCGCAGTCGGTAGCAGCGACCAGTCCATGGCGTGCTGGATCGTCCGCGACGGCGCCGTGGATTCTTGGCGCGGGACGCCAAAGGCGTGGGTCGCGACAATGTCGCCATCACCCAACGGCGAGTATGTGGCCTTAGGATCGGTGGACCACGTCGTCCGCGTCGTGACCGCGAACTCTGGAAGAAAGGTCTTTGACGGCGAGACCCACAAGGACGCGGTGACCGCCGTCGCGTTCTCGGCCGATTCCAAGACTCTGGCCAGCGGGTCTGCGGACGCCAGCGTGAAACTCTGGGACGTGCGTAAGGGGGTCGAACTGGGGACGCTCAAAGAGGTGAGGTCGACTGTCACCGCGCTTGCATTCAGCCCTAACGGGAGGTACGTGGCCGTCGCCGCTGTCGACCTTTCTATCCGCGTCTTTGACGTGTTTGAGCGCAGGCTCAAGCAGAAGTTCTTTGGCCACAACAAGCCCGTCGAGGCCCTCGCGTTTCACCCGCACAACTGGCTGCTCTCCAGTGCGAGCCGCGACGGCACTGTCGGCCTTTGGAGCATCCAGAGCGGCATCGGCCACGGTCAGCTACAAGCCTCTCACCAGCCGCTTTCGTGCGTCGCGTTCAATCCGAAGGGGGACGCCTTGGCGGCCGGTGGACTGGACAAAGTCCTCCGAGTGTGGTCGCTCTCTCTGCCCAAGACTAGTTCGGCGTGACGAACTCGGCGAGCATGCTCGCCGTGACCCGGTACGCGCCGGTCGTGTGGACCTCGATGATCTGCTGCTGCAACAGGGGCACCATGTCGGCCATCCTCTCGACCGTGTCGGTCGTTTCGAGCAGGCGCTGCTTTTCGAGGTTCTCTATCTTGAGCAGGTTGGCGACGACGAAGGAGAGCGCGGTCGGTTCAACCGGAAGGTTGATCTGTTGGATCTTGAAGTCGTAGTGGCGGAGTTCGGTACGGATGTACTCCTCGACGCACTCCTTGAGCCTGTAGGTGAGCGCGTCGACGCGCGGCGTGTCGTCGATCTCCATCTCGATGACTGGCTCGACGAACCCGACCAAGAAGGGACGGCTGTCTGTGTCGAGTTTGCGGATCCGGAACCGGCGTTGTCCCTGGACGCGGACGTCCATCTTGCCGTCGTCGAACGTGTCGACCTTCGCAATGCGGACCGCTGTCCCGACGAGGTAGGGGTCGGCGGGCCCAGTCTCCTCGCCCTCCCTGATAAGCACGACGCCGAACCCGAGGTCGTTCTCCACGCAGTACTCGATCATCTCACGGTATCGAGCCTCGAAGACGTGCAACTGGAGTTGCGCGTAAGGGAAGAGCACAGTGTTCAATGGGAAGAGCGGCAACTCTTCCAGGGCGTCCGCCATGCCCGCATTATAGACGGGGCGGCTTGAACCTGGGCGAACCAGAAGCCTGGTACCCAATACAGCGTCCCTCATCGGCGTAGGAAAGGTATCCTCCGGCCTGCTTTTTTTGAATGCGGCCTTTGGCCGCCCGGTGACCAACGGATGACTGCGCAAGCGAATATGGGCGACGATGCCGCGAACCTGAACAACGAACTTGAGAGCCTGAAGAGGCAACTCGAGGAACTGCAAAAGGAGAACCAGCGGCTCAAAGGCGGAGACCGCGACCAGGTTCCTGCCGAAGCCCCGTCGACCGACTCGGCTATCGAGGTCGGGCCGATCCAGGAAGGCGACGTCACCCTCCGCCGGCTCGTCCAGCGCATCGCCATGATCCTCCAGGCGGAGAAGATCGTGATCATGTTCTACGATCGCGAGTCGGGCGACTTGGTCGGGATTCCTCCCGCCTATGGCGTGGACGAGGAGCGGTTACAACTTTTCAAGGTCAGGGCGTCGCAGGGCATCTCCGGACTCGTGTTCCGCGACGGCGAGCCACAGATTTTCCACAACGCGCCGAGCGACCCGCGCACCAAGAAAGACCTTGTCTCATTGCTCCACGTCGACAACGGGATCACTGTGCCGTTGGTCATTGAGAAGCGAGACGAGGAGAACCGCGTCGTCGAGCGCACGAAGATCGGCGTCCTTCACGCTTTCAACAAGAGGCACGGAGAGGACTTCAACGACGAAGACGTGCGGTTGCTCGAGCGCATGGCAAGGAACGTCGGCTCGATCATCGCGAACCTCCAACTGTACAAGGAGATCGTCGAAGAGCGCGAGGAACTCCTCCAGACGTTCGAGTCGTTGACGTCGGGCTTGATCCTCGTTTCGCCAGAGGGTCGCATCAGCCAAATCAACGCCAGCGCGCGCGGGATATTCGGTCTTGGCCAAGAGGCGGTCGGCAAGAGCACGACGGACCAGATCAAGGACGACCACCTCAATGCGTTCTTCAAGGCTGGCACTGAGGGCCTGGAGCCGCCCGCGATCGAGCACTCCACGATGATCGGCGGGGTTGAGAGGATCTTCCTCGTCCAGGGGGCAGGCGTCCAGAACGAAGAGGGTCGCTCGCTCGGGTACGTGGTCATCCTAAACGACATCACGGACCAAAAGAACCTCGACCGCATGAAGTCGAGCTTCGTCGCGATGGCCTCCCACGAACTTCGGACGCCGCTGACGGCGATCAAGGGGTTCGTCTCGACCCTGCTGATGGACGACACGTTCGAGATCGAGGAGCGTCGCGAGTTCTATCAGATCATCGACCACGAGTGCGACCGGCTGACGCGGCTCATCAACGACCTCTTGAACACCGCACGCATCGAGGCCAATGAGAGCCTACGCCCGAACTACGGCAAGGTCAACACGCAAGAACTGGTCGAGAAGGCGGTCGTCATCCAGAAGCAGGCTTCGGCGCGGCACAACGTCTACGCGAAGATCGAAGGCGAACTTCCCGAGATCGTGGGCGACGAGGACAAACTCGACCAGATCCTCACCAACTTGCTGAACAACGCGATCAAGTACTCTCCCGCGGGTGGCGACGTGGTCGTCCATGCGAAGACGGAGGGCGATTGGGTGCTGTTCGGCATCGAGGACCAGGGCATCGGCATCCCACCGGACCACCTCAGCAAAGTGTTTGAGAAGTTCCACCGCGTGCACAACGAGGACAACCGCAAGATCTACGGAACGGGCCTCGGCCTCTTCCTTGTCAAGCACCTCGTCGAGCAGGTGCACCTCGGCGAGATCTGGGCCGAAAGCGAGGTCGGCAAAGGCTCGATCTTCTGGTTCAAGGTCCCGGTCAACCTGGACATCGAAAGGGCGCAGGAGATGAACAAGTAGGCGCGCTGCAAGCGCTCGTGTTCGACTTCGACGGCCTGATCGCCGACACCGAGACCCCTGAGTTTGAAACCTGGTGCGAGGAGTTCCGTGCACACGACGTCGAACTGCACATAGACGAGTGGATCAAGTGCGTGGGTGCAGGTCCGACCGTGTGGGACGTGTTCCATCACCTCGAGTCGTTAGTCGGTCGTTCGCTCGATCGAGAAGAGGTCAATCGGCGCAGAAGCGCGCGCTACCAAGAAGTCACGTCACGCCTCACAGTGATGCCCGGTGTGATCGAACTCCTCGACGAGGCGCGTACGCACGGGGTGCCTTGCGCCGTCGCGTCAAGTTCGACGTCGGACTGGGTGCACGGCTACTTGTCCCGGTTCGGGCTGATTGACCGGTTCGGCGCCATCGTGACTCGCGACATGGTTGCATCGCCAAAGCCTGCCCCTGACCTGTTCTTGGAGGCTTGCAACCGTCTCCGTGCCACGCCTGGGCAGTCGGTCGCCTTGGAAGACTCCGTCAACGGTGTCAACGCCGCGTTGGCTGCCGGCATGAAGTGTGTCGCGGTGCCCAACACGATCACGTCGCGCTTCGACCTCAGTCACGCACACCACCGCACAACTTCGCTGATCGAAGTCGACATAGGTCTTGTGCGTAGCCTGTTGGCCTAGGAAACGTCGGCCAGTTCCTTCTTTAGCACGTTGATCGAGTCGATGTTCTCGGGGTCGACGGCGTTGAGTGCCGCGAGATAGAGCGAAACAAAGTCGCCGAAGAGCGCGAGGTTGAGCAGTTTCTCGAACAACGTGTCGCCGCGCGCGTGGACGTGGTGGAACGTCGCGACATTGCGCACGAGAGACTCGGTGACCTCGGCGCGCTTCTTCATCTTCTTGCTCTCGGTACCGTCCTCGAGAACGAGGCCGATCCATTCCTTGACCCCTTGGTCGTTCGCTCGGACCCAGCCTAGGATCTCGTTGTGGCAAAGTTCGGGGAACGCGTTGGCAAACGCCATGTTCTTCGCGTTCTCGTTGATCTGCCCCTTCCAACGGTTGGCGACCGCGGCTTGCCAGGGCCCCAGTCCATAGAGGACTGAAAGTTTGCCGTGCATGATGCTGGCGAGTTGCTTCGGCCGGTTTCTCTCGAACGGAGTTGAGACCGTCCATCCTCGGACGCACTCTTCGAGGACGTTGAAGGCGACCCGGTAGTCCGGCTGGTGCAGCACGCCTAGCCTTACGCAGGTGTGGAGCACGGGCACAAAGAGGAAGCCGAGCGCTGTGCGCGGCGGCTGGCCGCCAGGGACAAGGATCGTCGAGTCGCCGTTGTGCCTTGTAAGTTCCGCAAGTTTGCCGCCCGTCGTGACAGCGATGACTGTCGCCCCAGCCTTCTTCGCATCGTGATAGGCGGAGACTGTCTCCTCAGTGTTGCCGGAATAACTCACGGCGAACACGAGCGATCCCTTGCCGACATACGGAGGGAGGTTGTACTCGCGATTGACGATGAACGGGCACGGGCCCTCGGCGTCGAAGATCGCCTTGACGAAGTCGCCGCCAGCGGCAGAGCCGCCCACCCCAGTCAAGACGACGCTAGTCGGGTTCACTGGCGATGGAAGTTGGGCTTGCTCGGCGACCTGGAGCGCCTTTCGACACTGCTCAGGGAAGGCCTCGGTCAGACGGAGCATCCCTGAGCGGTCGAGCCGCTCGACAAAGGAGCGGTCGTCGAGCGCGTGCATCCTCTACTCTTCCGCGAACGGGTCGTACTCGTCGTCACCCGCCGCGACCGCCACGGGCTCCTGCCCGCCTCGGCTTCCGCCTGCATCGTCCCGTGGCCTGTCGAGACCTTGAACACGATCGGCGATCACTTCCACAACGTTGCGCTCCTGTCCGTCCTGGGTCGTGTACTTGCGTTGCTGCAATCGACCGTCGACGGCAATTAGTCGGCCTTTGGTCAGGTACTTGGCCACAAAGTCCGCTGTCGAGCCCCATGCGGTGACATTGAAGAAGTTGGTGTGCTCCTTGTTGAACGGGTCGTCGACCGCAAGGCCGATCGAAACGACCTGCTTGCCGCTGGTCGTCGTGCGAAGTTCGGGGTCGCGGGTCAAGCGACCGACAAGGACCACTCTGTTGATGCTCACGTTATGCCTCCTTGGCGTAAATCCGATGCCGGATCACGTCGTCGCTGATGCGCATGAGGCGGCTGAGCTCCTTGGGAACCTGGGTCCCGCACTCAAAGTCCATCAGGACGTAGTTGCCTTCAGTATGCCCCGCGACGGGGTAGGCAAGTTTCCTCTTTTCCCACTTTCCGGCAGATTCCACGGTGCCGCCGTTCTTGGTGACGACGTCCTTGAAATGGTCGGCGATCTTCTGGACCGCGTCGTCTGTGAGCGACGGGTCGACGATGTAAAACACTTCGTACTTTCTCGAGTCCATAGGGCTCCCTCTGGCCTTTCTGGTCCCGGGGAAAACCCGGGACAGAGAGCGATCTGAGGGCGGAAATATACCCCGGTCACAGGCTCAAACGAGGGAACTCACCGCCCTTAGCCCTGGTAAGAACAGGCTGAACGGACAGTTCAGGAGCACGTCCCATGACAACCAGATTCAGGTTCAAAGGCAGCGCAAGCGGCCTCGCGCTAGCGGCGGTCGCCGCCCTCAGCATCGGCATTCTCGCGATCAAGCCCCTCGTGGCCCACGCCAAGGACAACTCGAAGGTGTACTCGCACTCGTTCCGAGCCGCGACCCCCCACCAAGTTCTCGCTTGGATGGGTAAGGCAGGCATTCAGGTCAGGGTCGACCGGACCCAACTTCCGGACAATCTGATGACCTTCGCCTTCGACGGGATGAACAGCGACGACCTCGTCAAGATGTTCGGCCAGATGACCGGGTTCCAGGCCGAGAAGCGCGGTGACGTGTATTCCCTGATGAAGGGGGTCGGCGGCGACGGCCCGGCCGAGCACCTCGGCTCCGAAGGCGTCCAGGATCCGTGCCCGATCTGGGAGGACATTGCACCCGTCATTGCTGAGGGTCAAGAGGAGATCCTTCGCTTGCGCGAACTGGAGCAGTTGGCCCCACTCGAGGAAATGATGTTCTTTGAGGGCCAAAAACAGGATCTCAAGGGCTTGGTCGAAGAGATCATGAAAGCCGTCGAAGAGTCAGGCGCGAAACTCAATCCCGAGCAGAAAGCGAAACTCCGCGAGAAACTGTCCGCGAAACTGGGCGGTATGCACGGCTCGCGCTTCTTCATGGCACCGAAAGTCGAGCCGTTCCTTTTCAAGATGGATCCCGAGCAAATGAAGAAATGGGAAGTCGAGCAGGAGAAGGCGATGGCCGAGTTGAAGAAGCACATGGAGGAACTCCGCAAGAGCGGCAAACTCCCTGAGGGCCATTTCTACACGATGCCGGAAGGCGCGTTCAAGTGGAACAGCGAAGAGTGGCAGAAGCGGATGGAGGAGCTTCGCAAGAGCGGCAAGCACCCCGAAGGCACGTTCTTCATTGCTCCAGAACACTTCAAGTTCAACAGCGAAGACCACAAGAAGGCGATGGAGGAACTGCACAAGCACATGCAGGAACTCGAGAAGAGCGGCGTCTACAAACAGTGGAACAGCGACGAGTTCAAGAAGCACATGGAGGAGATGCAGAAGCACCTCGGTGAGAACATGAAGGTCCTCCAACTCAAGTTAGAGAACTTGAAGAAGTTCGCCGCCTCGCTCACGCCCGCACAAAAGGCGCTGCACGAGAAGCAAGGATTCCTTTCACCGTCCGACCTGACGAAGGAGCAACGCGAGCTGCTTGGCATTGGAGCCGACGGCGAAATGGACATGACCTTCCAGTTCGATGGTCAGAAGATCGTGATCAAGTCGAAGAAGGCGCCGACTCAGAAGGGAGTCGTCGCCGCGTAGGCTTTCCCGCGTAAGTCCATAACATCCTCCAAGGGCCGCCGGCAACGGCGGCCCGCCTTATTCTAAGGAGGTGCCGTTGACGCTAAGTCGAAACTCGTATCCGAGCAAGGACGCCGCGCGCCTGCACATGATCATGCGTGAGAGGAAGATCTCGAAGTACTCCATCACGGATGCGAAGGACGTGTCGATCTCGAGCGTCAGGTCGATCGTCTTCTTCGCTTGGTCCATTTCGCAACGGCTCTTCTGCACCGCGTAGTTCACTCGGTCGTGGATGTCGAAAGTCTCCAGCACCGGGTTTTGGACCCTCGAATAGTGCACGTCGCTCTTATCGGCGATGATCAGTGCTGCGGACATGAAACTGATCGGCGTCCCCGCAAGTTCCTCGTGGTTGCCGATGGCGCCGAGGATCGGCGCGATCTCGTTCGTAGGCATTCCCATCTCGTCGAGCAATCGATAGGCGAGGTTGGCGCCAGTCATCGGATGGTCGATGCGATTGATGACGTTGCCGACGTCGTGGAGATAGCCAGCGATCATGCCGAGTTCGATCTCTCTTTGTGGCATTCCGAGGTTCTCCATGATGTACCGCGTGATCGAACTCACGATCCCCACGTGCCTGTGGCCGTGTTCCGTGTAGCCCATAGCGAGCATCACTTCGTTCGCGCCGTCGATGAGGGCCATCGCCTTGGGATTAGCCTTGACGTCTTTCAGGGTGATGCGTTTCGCCTCGGTCTTGCTCATGGACGCCTCAGTATAGGTCACGGTTGGACGTACGGCTTCACCGCGCCTTTCTCGACTTGGTCGAGCCAGTGCGTCAGGCCCATTTCGCCGTCGTAAGCCTGGATCCGCGGAATCGCAAAGAGGTCTCGCTTGGGGTCCTTAGGGGAAGGCGCCGGGTTGGAACCGACGAGCAGTGCGGCCTCGTGGCGGACGGTCTTCCCCTCCCACACGAACGAGCGCATGAGTTCGCGGTTTTTCGGCTTGAGCCCGAAGGGAAGACAGAGCACGCGCGGGTTCTCGATCCCCAACTCGCGCAAGTAGTCCTGCATTCCGCCAAGTTCCTTCTTGACCTTCTCGTCGTCGACGCGGCTCAGGTATTCGTGGGTCATAGTGTGCGAGTCGACCTCGCATCCCCACTCGAGCAACTGCCTGACCTTCTTTGGTCCGTCTCCTTCGAACGGCCCGTTCGCATTGATGTAGAACGAGCCCTTGACGGGGAAGTCATGGTGCGTCTTAGCGAAGTCCAACCATATCCCGACGGCGCAGTCCGGATCGATCGTCCCGTCCTCGAGGTACCGGAACTGCTCCTTCGTCGAGTCGTCCCAGGTCATCACCACGGGAGATGCGCCAGGAGGCAGATCCATCTTATCGTCGATGTACTCGCCCAGCGTCACGGGCCGGAAGCCCATTTCGTACAGGCGCCCGAGGTCTTTCCGGAAATTGTCGCGAGAACGGGTGTACGCGCTCTCCTCGGCCATAACGCGGTGGTACATCGCCACGAAGACGACGCCGTCCGTGTTGCCCGGCCTGTCGCTCACGCGTGACTTGTGAATGGGAGTCTCGTCAACAGGTTCGGGCTTACCGTCGGTTTGAGGCGGCGTTTCGCGACCAGTCGAACACCCCAACGCGGTTGCGAGAAGTACGAAGCATCCGAGCCAGCGCATGTTTGTCCCTATTGTACGTATCGGCTGACCCAGGTTCAAACTCCCGACCTACCTTGGCCCTGAAAGGTACGATTCATTCCCATGCTCGACCGCGCCCTGATTCGAAAGGAGCCCGAACTCGTGCGCGCCGGGGCCAGGCGCAAGGGCGTCGACGCCCCGGTCGACGAGTTCTTGGCGACTGACGAGAAGTGGCGGAAAGTCAAGCACGAACTCGACGTCAAGAACGGGGAGATGAACCAGGCCAGCAAGTCGATCGGCGCCTTGATCGGTCAAGGAAAGAAGGACGAGGCCGAAGCGGCCAAGAAGCAAACGGCCGAACTCAAGGCTGCCATCCAAGCGCTCGAGTCCCAAGAGCGCGACCTTGAGGCAGAGCTTCATCGCATCGAACTGCTGTTCCCGAACCTACCGCACGAGTCCGTGCCGGACGGCTACACGCCGGAGCAAAACCAAATCGTGCGCGAATGGGGCGAGATGCCGTTCTTCGCCGAGCCACCCAAGAGCCACGTCGACATTTGCCAAGAACTCGGCCTCGTCAACTTCGAGTGGGGGCCGAAGGTCAGCGGCTCGGGCTTCGTCGTGTACACGGACCGCGGCGCACGGCTCGTAAGGGCCCTTTACTCGTGGATGATGGACTTCCAAGTGCAGAACAACGGTTACACCGAGGTCCTCCCTCCCTACCTTGTGAGCACCGATTCCTTGATCGGGACGGGAAACCTCCCCAAGTTTGCCGAGGATCTCTACAAGACGACGGACGATCTCTGGCTCGTGCCGACGGCTGAAGTGCCGGTGACAAACCTCTATCGTGATGAGATCGTCGACGGAACCGACCTGCCCATCAAACTCAGCGCGTACACGGCGTGTTTCCGTCGCGAAGCGGGCGCAGCGGGAAGGGACACGCGCGGCGTCTTGCGGATGCACCAGTTCGACAAGGTCGAACTGGTCAAGTTCGTCCTGCCAGAGCGAAGTTACGACGAACTTGAGATGCTTGTGTCGGACGCGGAGGACATCTTGCAGGCTCTTGGGCTGCATTATCGGGTCGCGTTGCTCTGTGCCGGCGACATGGGTGACAAGGGCTGCAAATGCTACGACCTGGAAGTCTGGGCACCCGGAGAGGGTCGCTACCTGGAGGTCTCTAGTTGCACCAATTTCGAGGCGTACCAAGCAAGGCGCGCCAACGTCCGGTTCCGTCGTGGCCCGGGCGAGAAGCCAGAGTTCGTCCACATCCTCAACGGCTCCGGCCTTGCCGTGCCGAGGCTGATGGTCGCGCTCTTAGAGTCTAAGCGGCTCTCTAACGGCGACGTGGTGCTTCCCGAGCCGTTGTGGCCGTACATGGGAATGGAGATTCTCACCAAAGACAATTAGCGTCATGCTGCCGCAACGACCTCCACAGAAGAAGTTGACCGGTTACGCCGGATGGGGAAGGTATCCGCGCACGGACCAGACCGTGGAAAGGCCGGAGAAGGCCAGCCAACTTGGTCTGGGCGAAGGGAGCACGCTCGCTCGCGGACAAGGACGGAGTTACGGCGATGCGGCGCTCAATTCCCAGGGCACAGTCACGCTGACTGAGCGCCTCGATCGGTTTCTGGAGTTCGACGAGGCGTCAGGGCTCTTGAAAGTTGAGGGCGGCGCGACTCTCAAGCAGGTCCTCGAGACGATGGTGCCGAAAGGCTGGTTCCTCCCTGTGACGCCTGGGACCAAGCACTCTTCGATCGGTGGCTGCGTGGCTGCCGATGTGCACGGAAAGAACCACCACCGCGACGGCTCGTTCGGGCAGCACTTGACGTCGCTGGACATGGTGCTTGCCGACGGCTCGCGGGTGGTGTGCTCTCCGACAGAACTCTCCGACGTGTACTGGGCGACGATCGGCGGAATGGGTCTCACGGGGATCGTCGAGAGCGCAACGCTGCGGCTCATCCCCGTCGAGACCGCGTACATGAAGGTCCGCCACCGTAAGGCCGGCAATCTCGAGGTCGCGTTCAACCTCATGGAAGACGAGAAGTACGACGACAAGTACAGTGTTTGCTGGATCGACTGTCTGTCCCAGGGCGCGACGATGGGGCGCAGCGTCCTGATCACCGGGCACCATGCGAGCAAGGGCGAGGTTCCGCTTATGTCCCACGCCCCGCTCCAGCACAAGCCGAGGCGGGTCAAGCGCTTCAAACGTGATTGGCCGGGCTTTGCCCTGAATCCCTGGTCGATCAGGCTCTTCAACTCGCTGTACTACGCACGGCAGGGCAGCAGAGGCGAGTTTCGAGAGGACTACGACACGTTCTTCTATCCCCTCGACCGATTCAACGACTGGAACCGAATGTATGGCAAGCGCGGTTTCGTGCAGTACCAGTTCGTCGTGCCGAAGGAGCACGCCCAGAAGGGCGTCACGAAGGCGATCCAGATGCTTTCCAAGTCTGGTCGTGCCTCGTTTCTTGCCGTTCTCAAGCGCATGGGCCCTCCGAGCCAAGGGTTGCTCTCGTTCCCGATGGACGGCTACACCCTTGCTCTCGACATTCCGCTGACCAACGACCTCACGGACTTCCTTAAGAAACTCGACGATGTCGTCCTCGAGCATGGAGGGCGCGTGTACCTCGCAAAGGACTCCCGATTGCCGGCCGACACGTTTCGAAAGATGTATCCGCGGCTGGAGGAGTTTCTCAAGGTCAAGCGCTCGGTCGATCCGGGCAATCGCTTTACCTCCGATCTCGCAAGACGGTTGGAGATCGTGCCGTGACAGAGCGCCCCGTGCTGGTCTTGGGCGCGACATCGCCGATCGCTCGCGCCGTAGCGGTCGAACTTGCGCGACAAGGAACCCCGCTCTATCTCGCAGGCCGCGACCTTCCCGAACTCTGGCGCATCGCCAACGACCTTCAAGTGCGGTTTGCGATCGAGGTCAATGTCGGAGTGTTCGACGCCGACGACCCCAAGGCGCACGCGGCGTTCTTCGAGAACGCCATCAATCGCACAGGCGGGTTCGGTGGGGTAGTCGTTGCGTTCGGCTACATGGTCGAACAGAGCGAGATCGAGAAGAACCCGCTCCTCGCCCAAGACACGATTACCAGGAACTTCTCTGGCGCCGTGTCGGCACTCTTGCACATGGCCAACCATCTGGAAGAGAAGCGAAGCGGGTTCGTCGTTGTGGTCTCGAGCGTGGCAGGCGACCGGGGCAGAGTCTCCAACTACGTCTACGGGTCGTCGAAGGCTGGGCTTACAGCGTTCACCCAGGGTCTGCGGGCAAGGTTGTTCAAGGTCGGCATCCCGGTCCTCACCGTCAAGCCTGGTTTCGTCGACACAGCGATGACCTTTGGAAAGCCCGGGACGTTCTTGGTCGCGTCTCCCGAGTCGGTGGGCAAGAAGATCGTCCAGTCAGTCAGGCGGCGCAAGGACACAGTCTATGTCCCGGGATTCTGGAAATGGGTCATGCTGGCCATCAAACTGGTTCCGGAGAAGTTCTTCAAGAAACTCAAGTTCTAGGGGCCCTCGTGCCAAGATAGCGACAGGCCATGTTCCTCGTCGCGCTTGCTCTCCTCGCCAACACGCCGATCACGACCGATAGTCTGCTGTCACAAATGGTCGACTTCGACGCACTATCGCGTCGTCCGGCACCCTTCTATAAGACAGCGCAGGCGAGCAGTTATGATCGGCGCAGCGTCTCCCGCGACAATTCGACCACAGAAGGCTGGTTTGCCAACGGAGACTGGGGCAAGTACGTCCGCACGGAGCAAAACGCGGGACGAACCGAATACGTCATGGCGGACCTCACGGGTCCTGGCGCCGTCGTGCGCATTTGGAGCGCAAACCCGTTCGGAACGATTCGCTTCTACTTCGATGGGGAAGAGGCTCCGCGCATCGAGTGCAAGACTCGCGACTTGCTCACGGGCAAGGTCGGGTTCATGAAGCCGCCGTTCGGATATGGAGCGCTGCGCGGGTGTGACCTTTACTTCCCGATCCCCTATACAAAGTCGCTAAAGGTCACAGTCGACAACACGGACGACAACAACGCGACGCGAATGTACTATCAGATCGGCTATCGCACATACGAGACTGGGACACAGGTCGTCTCGTTCGATTCGACCCACGTCGATAGAGACTTGATCGAGAGCGTGGCGAAGACGCTGCAGAATCCCGATGGCAGGTCGCTGCCGCGCGGCACCGAGCGGCACAGTGAGTCCTACGATATCGCGCCGCGCGACTCCGTCAGCATCGACGTAACGCAAGGAGATTCGGGAGCAATCACCGAACTTGTGTTGAAGCCGTTTAAGCCGACCCTGAGGCAGGGAGCGCGATGGTCTGACCCGCGACAACCGCACAACATGCTGCGCGGGCTCTGGCTTGCGCTTGCCTTCGACGACAAGCAGACCGCGTTCGTCCCCGTTGCAGACTTCTTTGGATCGCCGCCGGCAGGGGCCGCTTATAAGTCGTTTCCCATGGAAGTCCGGCCGAACGGCGAGATGGTGTGCCGGTTCTGGATGCCGTTTCGGCGCGCCGCTCGTGTGGAACTCATCAACGTCGGTGCAGTCCGGGCTCTCGGCGAAGTGTCGGTCCAAGTCAGCCCGTACGAATGGGGTGCCGACAGTCGTTACTTCCATTCGCAGTGGACGGTCGATCGTGGCAGCACGCGTCCCTTCCGCGACTTTAACTTCATGGACGTTAAGGGTAGCGGCCACTATGTCGGGAGCACGCTTTATGTCGCGAACACGACTCCGGCGTGGTGGGGCGAAGGCGACGAGAAGGTCTGGGTCGACGGCGAATCGTTTCCATCGACCTTCGGCACAGGGACCGAAGACTACTACGGATATGCATGGTCCGATCCGACACCATACGACAATATCCCGTACCACACCCAGCCCAATGCAGGAAAGCCCGGATGCTTCGGGCACATAGCCAACAACCGGTTCCACGTCCTCGACCCGATCACGTTTGATCGATCGCTCCGCTTCGACATGGAGATTTGGCACTGGGAGGAGGTTCACGCAACTTTTGCCGCGACCAGTTACTGGTATGCGGATGATGCGTCTTCAGGGCCCGTGGTTCCAAATCTGGAATGGGCCGACGTCGAAGAACTCCTGCCGCCTGCACCCGTCGAAGGTGCAATCGAGGGCGAAAAGATGCGTATTGTCGAGCGCACGGGTGGCACGACGGAGAACCAGGGCGGATTCTGGGCGCTCTCGAGCGGCGAGCAACTTTGGTGGATGGACGGCAAGGTCGGCGACCGCCTCGTGCTCGAGTTTGACGTGCCTTCTGACGGGACTTACAGTGTCAACGCCAACCTGTGCCACGCGGTCGACTACGGAATCCATGAGGTCTTGATCAACGGGTCTCGCGTAGGAGAGTTCGACTTCTATGGCACTGGCGTGACTTGGAAACTCCGATCTTTTGGCACCCACGCCTTGAAGCAAGGCAAGGCGCGCATCGAAGTCCGGGTCATCGGCAGTAACGACAAGGCAAATCCCAAGCGAAACATGTTCGGGCTCGACTACGTACTCTTGGAAAGGACTTAAATGCGCCGCCTCCTTCCCCTTGTTCTGTTGCTTGTCGCGGTGGGTTGCCAACCAAACGAGCAGGTAGTCAAATCCGAGCCTGTGAAGGAGAAGGCCAAGGTTGAGCCTCCTTCCGACTTCGATGGGGAGATCATCACGACGCGCGACGATCACTGGGTCGCGGCGCGGTTGGTGAAGGCGGAGGGCGAGCCCAAGGGTCTTGTCCTGATGTTCCACCGCGCGGGCTCGAACATGCACGAATACGACCCGATCGCTGAACGCGTCTCATCGTGGGGGTGGGACTGTCTCAAAGTCGACCAGCGTGCGGGCGGCGACATGTGGGGCCAGAAGAACCTCACAGCAGCCCAGTACACCGACATGGAGGACTATTCGGGCGCCTATGCCGACCTGGAGGCAGCGATGGCGTGGGCCCTTGGCAAGCAGTACGGGTACTTCATCGTATGGGGGAGCAGTTACTCCGCTTCTCTCGTGCTAAGACTGGCAGCAGAGAATCCGCAAATCACCGGCGTGGTTTCGTTTTCGCCGGGCGAGTACTTTGGCGAGCCAGGGCTGGTTGCAAGTTGGAACAGCAAAGTGAAAGTGCCGCGCTTCTTTGCAGCGACGAGCCAAGAGATCAATGGCGGGATCCTCGACATCTATCAGGCCGCTCCGGAGCTCAAGGGCTCCTCTATGGTCGGTTACGCCGAGGGTGTCCACGGCAGCCAGACGCTGCGTGAGGAGGAGTGCCCGGAAAGATGGAAGGACTACTGGAAAGGCGTCGAACAGTTCTTCGAGACGCTCGGAGTGCCTAGCCCTTGACCGCGCCCGCGAGCATCGCCTCGTGGATCTTGTCTTTGAGCAGCCAGTAGACCAGCAGAACGGGCAGGATCACGATCACCATCGCCGCCATCAGCGCGCCCGTGTCGCCCAGGTACTGCGCGGTCATCTGGAGCGAGTCCAGAGCGCGAGGGAGCGTGAAGGCTTCGCGTGAGCGCATGAGCACGAGCGCGAGGTTGTACTCGTTCCAAAGCCCAATGACGTCGAAGATCGTGACGACGACGAGCCCTGGCTTGGCCAACGGCCACATCACGCGCCAGAAGACGCCGTGATGGCTGCATCCATCCAGCATCGCGGCCTCAGCGAGTTCGTCGGGAAGTTGGTGGAAGAAACCAGTCAGCACGAACACAGTGAACGGCAGCGAGAATGCGATGTACACCAGCGTGAGGCCGAAGAGGTTGTCGTCCAGGCCGAGCCCACTCATTTGCAGGAACAGAGGCACGATGACCAGGAACTGGGGGAACATCAGACCGCCAAGAAACAGCATGTAGAGCGCGTTTGAGCCGCGGAACTTGAACTTTGCCAGGATGTAGGCGGCCATTGCCGAGATCGGGATGAGCACGATCATAGTGGCAAGGCTCACGATCAGGCTGTTCACGAACGCCTTGCCGATCTGCGTCGTCGTCCAGGCTTCGACATAGTTGCCGAACGCTCCTTGGCCCGCCTTGGCGTCGGTCGCATCGGCGAACTCGCTCAACTCTCCGCGAAGGCTGGCGTAATCGCCTTCGAGCCTCTCGGCGAGTTGCATCGATCTGGGATCAGAAGCCTCGACAGCGTCGGCGTAGGCAATGAGGTTGCGCGCCATCCTTTGCGTCCGACTTCCGTACTTTCCGGCGTCGCGAAGTTCTGGCGCGTACAGCCGCACGCGACCGATCGGACCGCCGGGGTCGTCCACAATGACACGTCCGTCGATGTTTCGCACTCGAGGGTCTTCTGCCATTGCGATCAGTTGTGCGGCGACTTCGCGCGATTCGCTCGGCGTCGAAGGGAACCCGGCTGGCATCGCGGCGAGCCCCTCGCGGACTTCGAGGGCCGCTTGTGCCAGACCTTCAGAGCGGGAGGCCAACTCGTGCGGTATCGACCAGGGGTTGTTCTGGATCTCTCGCGTGCTCTTGAACGAGGACATGGCCATCCAAGCGATAGGGAACACGACGATCAGGATGTAGACCGCGAGCAGCGAGTACTTGCCAAGCCCGCCCAGCCAAGCGAAGAGCCACCTCAACGCCTCACCCCCGCAGGGTCGCGCCGGAACAGCGCGATGACGACGAGCGTGAGCGCCATCGCCACGATGAAGTTCACGACTCCGATCGCCGTCGCCTCGCCGTAGAAAGAGTCCGGCGAGAACCCGCGCTTGTACAAGTAGGAGAGCGTCACCTCCGTCGTACCGTCAGGCTGTCCGTTCGTCATCAGGCGGACGAGCGCGAATGTGTTCATCATAGCGATCACCAGATGGATCACAACGACGCGCCGAACGGACCAGAGCAACGGCCACGTCACCCTCCAAAACCTGCCGAGACCCGTCGCGCCATCGAGTTCCGCGGCCTCTTTCACCTCAATCGGGATCGAACGGATCCCCGCAGCAAGCACCATCACGTAGAAGCCGAGCGCGTACCAAATGAACGTCAGACCGACCGCGGGCTTGGCGGAGCCGGTCGAGCCGAGAATCCCGTGCTGCAGATCGATGCCGGGAACGTCGACGCCCTTCCCGGAAAGCCATGAAAGGACCGGCTGGACGAACCCGAGGTTCGGGTCGAAGATAAACGTCCACAGCATCGCGACCACGACGAGGGAGAGCACGTGCGGGAACAGGTACACCGACCGAAGAAACTTGCCGAACCGGGTCTCGTCTTGAACAGCGTGCGCGATCAGCATCGCCACGACCATGACGATCCCGATCGTGAACACAAGGAACCACATGTTGTTTCCCAGCGCCTGCGCGAACTCCTTCGAACTGGAGAGTTTCTCGAAGTTAGAAAGCCCCGTGAACCGCATGCGCGTCGAGAGGCCGCTGAAGTCGAAGAGCGACAGCCGAAACGCGTTGACCAACGGCCACAGCACAAAGAACGCATAGAAGGCCAGCGCCGGCGCCAAGTAGCACGCCGCGAACCACGCTCTCGAGCGGTCCTTGCGACTAGTCAACCGTGTGCTTCTTGATCTTCGGGTTGTTCCGCGTTTCCTCGGCCTTCGCTTCCAGTCGGTCACAGAACTGTTGGGCGTTTATCTCGCCAAGCAGCAGCGCCGACATCGCCTTCTCGGCTTCTTGCGCGAGTTCCGGATACCAGAACCGATACTCCGAGTGCCACTTGGATTTGGCGTTCGCCATGATCTCTGCGGGCCGCTTCAGGTGAGCAGGATAGATCGCTTCATCAGTGCCCTTGATCGCCATCAGCGTGCCCTTGTCCTCGACCCACTGGATCGCCTTGTCTTTCGACGTGATGTAGCGGAAGTAGTTGACCCCGTGGTCCTTGTTCTTGCCCTTGGCAGGAACGATGAACGGCTCGATGGCGACCATCACCGTTGTCGGATCGCCCGTGCCGTCAGCGAACACCGGCGGGAGCATGAACTCCGCAACGACGCCTGGTGGCCACGCGTTCTGCATTTCCGAGTACAACCATGTGCCGCAAGGAATCATCGCGGCCTTACCCTGCAAGAACTGCGTCTCGCTCTGGATGTGGTCGAGGGCGTTTGTCCCTTTCAAGAAGAAACCCGCGTCGCGCAACTGCTCCACTGCCTTCGCCGCGCGCAGCATGTGCGCGCTCTTCCACGCGCCCGGTACGAGGCCCTGGCAGTCGTTCCACGCCTTGACCCCGCCAGAAGAGATCGCCCACGGATAGATGAACCCGTAGAGCATGTAGTAGGGGTACTTGCCCTGGAAAGCGATCGGAGCGACGCCTGCCGCCTTCATCTTTGGGCCGAGTGCAAGAAGCTCTTCGAACGTCGTCGGGACTGCCCAACCGTTCTTGTCAAAGACCGTCTTGTTGTACCACCAGCCGTTGATGTTCACGTGGTAGGGCAAGAGGTACTGCTTTCCTTCGTACTGGCCGAGTTTCAGCATCTCCTCGTCGAACGAGTCTCGCCAGGTGCCTGGCCCGTCGCCATAGGGCCCCATCGCCAGATAGGAGTCCATCGGCTCGACCTCGCCGTCATACACCGACTGCCAGTAGTTGAACCCCCACCCCGGCCAAGTGACATCGGGAGGACTGCCCGCGACGAAGTCCGGCCGCAACCGATCCCACATCCGCGGATCGCCCTCGGTCTTCACCTCGACCCCGTGCTCCTTGCCGTACTCCTCGCCGGCCTCGATGAAGAAGTCGTCCCCATAGCCGCCCTTAAAGACCTTCACGGTCACTGGGCCGTCGGTGGGTTTCGTCAAGTCGAGCGTCGCCGCTTCGATGGTGGGTGAAGCCTTGTCGGGCTCGCCGCCCGAAGCCACGGGTTCGCTACCGCCGCCGGTACAACCTACGGCGATCAGCGCCAGACCGACGAGTCCCAAAAGACGATTCTTCATGCCTTGCCTCAAGCGGGCAGTTTACATGGAATCGAGGCCCCGACCCCAGAGCCCCCTACAACAACTCCGCCAACTTCCCGTTACTGTCTCCCAGTTTCTCGCAGTCCACTCCCATCTTGTCCAGCATGGTCACGAACAGGTTGTTCATCGGAGTGAACGCAGGGAACTGGAAGTGGGCCGGAGCGGGAAGCCGCCCGCCGCCGCGGCCGCAAAGCAGGATCGGCAGATCGTCGTGGTTGTGTCGGTCGCCGTCGCTGATACCGGCTCCAAACACGACCATCGAGTTGTCTAGCAGGTTCGAGTCCCCTTCCTTGACCGACTTCATCTTGTTGAGGATGTAAGCGAGTTGCTCGACGTGGTACGCGTCGATCCGCTTCTTCTTGTCGAGTTTGTATTGCTCCTTTCCGTGATGGCTGATGTCGTGATGCCCCTCGGAGATCTCGATCTCGCGGTAGGCCCTGTTGCTGCCGTCGTTGGCAAACATGAAAGTGCAGATGCGCGTGAGGTCGGTCTGGAACGCCAGCACCATCATGTCGCCAAGCAAACGAATGTGCTCGCCGCGGTCGCGCGGAATCCCTTTCGCAGGGATCTCCACTCCAGCAAGGATCTCCGCCGACTGCCTCCCCTCGAACGCCACCAGCCGCCTCTCTATGTCCGAGACGCTCTCCAGATACTCGTCCAGCTTCTGCGCATCGCGGATCCCCAATTGCGACTTGAGCCGGGCAGCGTCGTCCAAAACGAAGTCCAGGATGCTCTTGTTGTAAAGCTCGCGTTTCGCTTTGCTCTCGGCCTTCTCCGCCTCGGCACCGGAACCAAAGAGCCGCTCGAACACAGCGCGCGGCGAGACCTCCTTTGCGTTCGGTGTCGCCGGCCCGCGCCAGGAGATCGAGCTCGAGTAGGCGCACGAGTAACCCGAGTCGCAGTTGCCGGCCATCGCGCCCTTTTCACAACCGATCTCTAAGGATGCGAACTTCGTTTGGTCGCCGACCTCTTCAGCTGCCACCTGGTCGACGGAGATCGCGCACTGGATGTCGGCGCCGTCCGTCTTCTTGACCTTCACTCCCGTGAGCCACACTGCGGTCGATCTAGCATGGTCGCCTGGCCCATCGCCCAGGGCGAACGCGTTGCGTTGAGCAAGACCGGAAATCACGCTGAGCGAGTCTTTGACCCCCGCCAGTGGTCGAAGCGTTTCGGGCAATTCAAACCCGGCACCCACGGTCGTTGGTCGCCATGCATCCATATTCATCCCGTTCGGCACGAAAAGGAACGCCATTCGATTGGGACGCAGTTTCGCCGACTGGGCAAAAGCAGAGAGAGGCATCATGCACTCCAGCAGCGGCAGCGCTACCGTCGTCCCAATCCCTTTCAAGACCGTCCTTCGCGAAAGCGTGCTCATGGCGTCGTAGACCTCTTCCTAAAGGCGTCGCTGACCGCGACGCCCTTCATAACTTCGGAAAACCTGTACCCATTCTGGACGACTCGAGAGCGGATACGGTTCACCGTCGGGGCGTCCGCAGGCTCAAGCCCGCGACCAAGGGCGAACACTAACAACTTGCTTGCCAGCACTCCGGCAAAGTCGTCCTTGCGCTTCATCATCAACTTCTGCAGGCCCTCGGCGCCCGAAAACTTCTCGCCAGAAGGCAGCACGCCGCTGTCGTCGATCTCCCACTTGCCGTCCTTCGTGCGCCAGCGCCCCACGCCGTCGAAGTTCTCCAGCGCGAACCCCAAAGGGTCGAGTTGGTTGTGGCAACCGGCACATCCCGGATCGCGACGGTGCCGCTCCATCCGCTCGCGCAACGATGCGGTCTCCATCGCCTTCACGTCGTCCTCGATCACGCCCACGTCCGGCGGAGGAGGCGGGGGCGTCCCACCAAGAAGGTTGTCCAGGATCCACTTTCCGCGCTTCACCGGTGACGTGCGGTTCGGGTTGCTCGTCACCGTGAGCATGCTCCCTTGAGTGATGAGACCGCCCTTTCGCGGCGTGGACAACGTCACACGGCGGAACGCGTCGCCGCGAACATCGGCCAATCCATAGTGACGAGCAAGCCGCTCGTTCACAAACGTGTAGTCCGATTCCAAGAAGTCTGTGATCGGTCTGTCCGTTTGCATCACGTTCAGGAAGTAAGTCTTCGTCTCGGTGACCATGTCTGCACGCAATTGCTCGCTCCATCCCTCGAACACCTTTGGATCTGGCGAGAGCGTCTCAAGCAACCGTAAGTTCAGCCACTGCGCGGCGAAGTCGTCTGCGAGGGACCGCGCCTTTGGAGACTTCAACATCCGATCGACCTGCTGCTCCAAGACCCGCACGTCGCTCAGGCGTCCCTGTGCGGCGAGGCCGAACAACTCGTCGTCCGGCATCGAAGACCACAGGAAGTAACTCAGCCGAGAAGCGATCGCGTACTCGCCCAGGAGTTCCACCCCATCGCCTGCGGGCCTCGTGTCCGACTCGCTGCGGAACAAGAAACTCGGCGAAGCGAGCACCGCGGTCACCGCGACTTGGATACCGCGCTCATAAGGATCTCCCTTCTCTCGCACCAGCGAGTACAGCGCGACCAACTTGTCGAGTTCTGCGCTCGCGACCGGGCGACGAAACGCGCGACGGGCAAAATCGCCGATCACGCGCCTAGCCGCCGATAGGTGGTCGACGGTTCCGGGATACACCGTGATCAGTCGCGTGTGCGAGTCTGGCAAAGGCTGCTCCGACCCGATTGGTCCGCTGACCTCGAAGTTCTGTACGATCAGATTGCGGTCTCGCTGGCGAGGATCGGTCGCCTGGGGGTTGTAATAGTCGTTGATAAAGGCGACCTCGACGCGTCGCGCACCCGCCTTCACCGTGATAGGCGCCTGATAGACCCCGGGGGCACCAGCCACGGCGGCCACGTCGACCACCGCAACGCGACGACCGTCCACCCGGAACTCCATCTTGCACACCTCGGGTCCGGCCTGTTGGCCGAAGGCGCGCGCCCGCAGGACATAGTCCCCGTCGGCGGGGAATGTGTGCGCCGAGCCCATGACCGCGTTCGTGTAGAAGTTCCTGTCGCCGTCCGCCGTCAGCGATGTGCCCTCGATCTCACCGAAGTCGGCGGCCTCGTACTTCACCGTCTGGTTGAGCGGCACAACGATCGCTTGGGAGGCGAGCCGCTCGGCCGCGGCGATGTACTTCTCCATCAGCAGCGGAGAGATCGTCAGCACGTCGCCGATGTTGTCGAACCCGTAGCCGACGTCGTCGCTGGGGAACTCCTCAGCGGGACGGACGTCCAGGTAAAGCAGGTCGCGGACCGTGTTGTTGTACTCGCTGCGGTTCAGACGACGGATCGTCACGCGGCCCGGGTCGCCTGGCTTCCGCCCGCCACCGAAGACCTCGTCGATCCAGTCCGTGACAGCCTTTCGCTCTGCAGCCGTCGGCTTGGGCGAACCGGCCGGAGGCATGTGTCCGCTCGAGACGTAGTCGCGAAGTTTCTTCCAACGGGCTTCTTGCGCCTTCACTTGGGCGACCGTCTTGACTCCGCTCAGATCGAGCCCTGCGCTTGCGCCCGTCGGACCGTGGCAGGCCGTACAGTACCTGGCGAAGAACGGCTTGAGGTCCTTGTCGAACGACGCCTGGTGTCTGTCCGCCTGCTCGCGGGGGCCGATGGAAGCCCCGAGCACCACCATGCCTACGCCGACCAACAGTCCGACGCCATGGGAGAGACCGCCTCGAATCCGCACCCTGATTCGAACATTCTACTAGACCTCTCCGGCACCCGCGTCTGCGGGCACGTTCGAGCCGGTTAACCCGGTAGGTAACATCCAAATCATACGAATCGGAAGAGACCATGAGACGACCGTTCGCCATCGCCATCACCCTCATCGCCGCCGCGTTCGCAACAGCGCAACTCAAGCGGCTCACCCACGCCGACTACGACGGCTGGAAGACCATTACAGGCCAGCGGCTTTCTAACGACGGCAAGTGGGTCCTGTTCACGATCGCTCCACAGGAGGGCGACAACGTCGTCGAGGTCAAGGCTGTCGACGGCAGCAAACAGTACAAGTTCGACCGGGGCCAAAGCGTCCGCTTCACCGACGACTCCAAGTTCGTGGTCGCGACCATCGTTCCCAAGCGCGAGGACACCCTAAAGGCGACGCGAGACAAAGTGAAGCCGGAGGATCGACCGAAGAACAACCTCTACATCCTCAACCTTGCGACCGGCCAACAGACGACGCTCGAGAAGGTCGCCTCTTACAACATGGCCGCAGAAGGTTCGGGTTGGCTCATGTACCCGCCCGAGCCGCCCAAGCCAGAACCCTCCCCCACCAAGCCTGCCGAAGGTCAAGAGCCTCCAAAGCCTGAAGAGCAAAAGAAGAAGGGCCACGGCGACGGCACTCTCTATCATCTGCGCAACATCGCGACCGGCGAGGAAGTCAAGTTTGAGAACACGGGCACCTATGTCTGGAGCGAGGACGGCACGAAGATCTACTTCGCGTACACACCCAAAGGCATCGAGGGACACGGCGTGTTCGTGTACGACTGCGCCAAGAATACCAAGACTCCGATCCTCGAGGGCCTGGCGACTTACACGCGCATTGTTCTCAGCGAAGAAGACCGCCGCATCGCTATCCTCACTGACAAGGACGACTACCGCAACGAGAAACCGTCTTACAGCGTCTACTGGGCCAACACCAGCGGCGGCGCAGCGCGTCGCGCAGCGTTCGAGGGCGACAAGGGGATCCCGGAGGGATGGTATGTGCCGTCAACGTCGACGATTCGGTGGAACCGCGCCGCAGACCGACTCTTCTTTACGACCGTCGAGAAGCCGCCCAAGGAAGCCCCGCCGGTCGTTCCCGATGACGAAAAGGTCAACCTCGACATCTGGAATTGGCAGGACGTCGAACTCCAGCCGCAGCAGTTGTTGCGAGCAACAGCCGCGCGCAACGCGACATACGACGCCATCTACACCGTCAGCAATGGCAACATCGTGCAGATCGAGACGCCAGAAGTCGATAGCGTCACAACGCCGCGCGACGGCAACGGCAACTGGGGCCTCTACGCAGAACCCACGTTCAGCGGCGCGGGGACCGTTCCCGACAACATCTACCTCGTCGACCTGCGCAACGGCAGCAAGAAGGCGATCGCGATGGGACTGCGCGGCGACATGTCCTTCAGCCCGACCGGCCGCTGGATCAGCGGATTCGACTACGACACGCACGAACTTTTCGTGATCGATCCGTCGAACGGACGTAAGACTGTCCTCAACGACCGCTTCACCTATCCCATCTACGACACCAAGGACGACCACCCCTATGGTGCAGGCCCGTTCGGCACAGCAGGATGGAGCGAAGACGATAGCGTCGTGTACGTGTACGACGAGTACGACGTCTGGGCCCTCGACCTTACCAAGTCGGACAAGGCGCTATGCGTCACCGGCGAGTACGGTCGGCGAAACGAGTACAGACTCCGATACAACCGCATCGACCAGGACGAGCGATTCATCGACCCGAAGAAGACCGCGTACTTCAACGTCTTCGACACCAAGACCAAAAAGGACGGCTTCGCTGTCACGACCTTCGGCGCGTTCGGCGTGCCGCAGGTTCTTCGCATGGACGAGGCCGCGTTCGGCGCGCTCAGTCGAGCACGCGATGCCGACGTCTACATCATTCAGCGAGAGACGGTCAGCGAGTTCCGCGACGTGTACGTCACGGACGCGAAACTCAGCAGCCTCACGCGCTACTCCGACGCCAACCCGCAGACCAAGGACTACGTGTGGCCGACGGTCGAACTCATCGAATGGCGATCGCTCGACGGAGTCGAACTTCAGGGTCTGCTTTACAAGCCCAGCGACTTCAATCCCCGCACCAAGTACCCGATGATCACGTACTTCTATGAGCGCTCATCCGACGGCCTCTACGGCTATCAGACGCCCGCGCCCAGCGCAAGCACGATCAACATCGCGTACTTCGTCAGCAACGGTTACTGCGTGTTCGTCCCCGACATCCCGTACAAGGTCGGCTACCCGGGAGAGAGCGCGGTCAGCGCGATCGTCCCTGGCGTGCACAAGGTCCTCGACATGGGTTTTGTCGATCCCAAGCGCGTGGGCATCCAAGGCCAGTCGTGGGGCGGCTACCAAGTCGCCTACCTCGTCACAGAGACCGACATGTTCGCCGCCGGTGGAGCGGGCGCGCCCGTCGCCAACATGTTCAGCGCGTACGGCGGTATCCGGTGGGGAAGCGGCGTCGCACGACAGTTGCAGTACGAGCAGGGACAAAGCCGCATCGGCGGCACGCCTTGGGAAATGCCACTGCGCTACCTTGAGAACTCGCCCGTGTTCTTCGCCGACAAGGTCAAGACCCCGCTCCTGATCATGCACAACGACGCCGACGGCGCAGTGCCCTGGTGGCAAGGGATCGAGATGTTCACTGCGCTCTGGCGGCTGCAAAAGCCGTGCTGGATGCTCGTCTACAACGGCGAGGACCATAACCTCGTCCAGCGCAAGAACCGCAAGGATCTCTCCGTCCGCCTCGCGCAGTTCTTCGACCACTATCTCAAAGGCGAACCGATGCCCGTTTGGATGTCCGAAGGCGTCCCCGCCAGCAAGAAGGGCACTACCTACGGCTTCGAAATGCCCGAGAAGAAGGCAAACGGCGGCGGCTAGAACCTATCCCCTCTCCCCTCCAGGGGCGAGGGGTTAACACAGTTGTAGGGCGCGGCGATGCCTGCCCCGATACAATCGGGGTCCGCGCCTAATGAGATGGGAGGGTGCCGCTCTGACGGCATCGCGATTGAGAACGAGATCAATATGGCAGACGAGAACAAGAAGACCGAAGAGAAGAAGGACGAACCGATCAAGTTTGAGGAAGAGCAGCCCGTCGTCACCAAACACGCGCTTGGAGCGATGAAGTACACGGCCACCACAGGCCGCATGCCGATCTTCAACGACAAGCAAGAGATCGACGCGCAGGTCTTCTATGTCGCCTACGTGCGCGACGGGATCAAGGCCAAGCAGAACCGCCCCGTCACCTTCGTGTTCAACGGGGGCCCTGGCTCGCCCGCCGTGTGGCTGCACCTCGGCGCTGTCGGTCCAAAGCGCGTCAAGATGGACAAAGACGGTTTCATGCCGCCCGGCCCTTACCGGCTCGTCGACAACCCCAGCACCTGGCTCGATGAGACAGACCTCGTGTTCATCGACCCCGTCGGAACAGGCTTCAGCCGCGCCAAGGATGAGAAGACCAGCGAGAAGGCCTGGTCCCTCAAAGGCGACATCGAGAGCGTCGGCGAGTTCATCCGCATGTGGCTTGTGCGCAACGAGCGATGGTCTTCGCCGCTCTTCCTCGCGGGCGAGTCGTACGGCACGACTCGCGCTGCCGGACTCGCTGGCTACTTAGTCGACCACGGTATCGCCTTCAACGGCATCGTCCTGATCTCCTCGATCCTCAACTTCCAGACCGCGCGCTTCGTGCAGGGCAACGACCTTCCGTTCGTGCTGTTCCTTCCTACCTACACCGCGACCGCCTGGTACCACAAACGTCTCGACAAGTCGCTCGGCACTCTGCAGAAGGCGCTCGACGCCGCGCGAAGGTTCGCGGGCGGCGCGTATGCGAACGCGCTGATGAAAGGCGACGCGCTAACCGTCAAGGAGTACAACGCCATGGTCAAGGATGTCGCGAAGTACACGGGCCTCAGCGCCAACTACGTCGACCAGCGCAACCTTCGCATCCACATTCAGGGCTTCTGCAAAGAATTGATGCGCGACAAGAAGCGCACCGTCGGCCGCCTCGACTCGCGCTTCAAAGGCATCCAAAAACAGGTCGTCGGCGAAGAGTTCGACCACGACCCCTCGATGTCAGCGATCATGCCACCCTACGTCGCGTGCTACTACGACTATGTGCGCAGTACGCTCGGCTACAAGACCGATCTGCCTTACGAGGTCTTCAAGGGCATCAAGAAGCCGTGGGACTGGGGCTCCGCAGGCGAAGGACACCCGGACACCTCAGACGCCCTGCGCAAAGCGATGTCCAAGAACCCGCACATGAAAGTGCTCGTGTGCAGTGGCTACTACGACCTTGCGACGCCGTTCTTTGCGACCGAGTACACGCTCGACCACATGGGCCTCGACCCCGAACTCCGCAAGAACGTCGCGGTCACGGAGTACGAGTCAGGGCACATGATGTACATCCACGAACCCTCGCTCAAGAAGTTCAAGACCGACTGCGTCGGCTTCATCAAGAAGACCAAGAACGTATAAACCAAAACCCCCTTTCGCTACCGTGTAGGGCGAGGAGGCAGGGGGAGAGGGGTCGATCGGTTACTGCTTTGACGTAGGCTTCGGATCCAGGTCGCTGTTGTCCTTGACCCCTTCAGGTGTGTAGACGTTGCGCGCGTTCCACATGAGGTACTCCTGGATGCCCAGTTCCTTCAACGCCTTGATCTGCGCCCGAACTTCCTCACGGCCATAGTCGCCGCCCAAGTCGAAGTCCTGCAGCCAAGGCCGCAACGGCTTGCCGTGCAACGTCTTCTTGAAGTCGCCGACGCTGACCTTCACAATCTCATACGGCGCCTTCGCCGGGTCGGCGATCCCGTACTCGCCTTTCGCATAGTGGCTCGGATAAACCATCGGACACAGCAGATCGAAGGGCTGCGGGAAGTAGTCCATGTCCTGCCCGATGCCTTGGTCCTTCGTCGTGTTCGAAGACACGATGCCAAAGATGTCCGCGCTCAGCACGACGCCCTTCGGCAAGCGGTCCTTGATGTATTGTGCAAACTGTTGTATCACCTGCGATTCGGTCGTGCCCTCAGGCCAGTCCTTTTTTGCGGGGAAGTGCATCGAAGACTTCTTGCCGCCGCCAGGGAACCGAACGTAGTCGAGCTGGATCTCAGGGAAGCCCTTCTCCACCGCAAAGTCCACGACCTCGCCGATGTATTCCCAGTTCTTCTTGTTGTACGGGTCTAGCCACAACCGTCCATTGCGCTCCACCCAAACCTGCCCGCTGCCGTCCGACTTCTGCACAGCGCGCGAAGCGTCGAACTTCGGAACGTTGTTGTCAATGAAGCACGCGATTCTCGCGATCGGATAGACCTTCTCGTCCTCGAGAAGTTGCATCAGGTCGTCGGGCTTGGTGATCGCCAGGTTCGTCGCCTTGGCCTGCTTGCTGAGTTCGATGTCCGTCTCCCAGTACTGGTCGCCGTCGTCGCGAATGTCGATGACCACCGAGTTCAGTTCGGTCTCTTGGATCATCTTGAGCAGTTCAGCCCTGCGCACCGTCCCACCCGCGATCCACGCGGTCATGTAGATGCCGCGGACGTGCTCCGGCCGGGGGTATCGCGCGGGAGCGACCTTTTCAGGCTCCGGCGCGGGGGTCAACGTCGCGTTGACGTCCGAAGCGGCCGACCTGTGGGTCTGACAGCCAACGACGACCCCGACGGTCGCCAGTGCGACCAAGCCAGAGGCCCAAACGACGATTCCGGTCCGCCTTGTCATGGGAGTGCCTGCAATCTTACCGATGCGGCTTAATTGTCGGCAGAATTGTTTTCCACATTGAGGCGTCCATGGGCCGTCTGAAATGAAAGGGGGCCGCGACCGTCATCCTTAGCCAGTCGAAGGACGAACGGTCGCGGTGAATGAACTACGACTACGCCGCGCCGACCGGGGGAACCCGCCGACCGAGCCGTCGCACCAGCCACAACACCAGCGCCACCGGCACCAGCCAAAACGGGCTGAACACCACGACCCACGTCAGCAGGCCGACCACCGCTCGCACCGCGCCCATGAACGACGTGGTCGCTGAGCCGAAGCTTTGAGCGAACCAGTTGGGGTCGGCCGCCGCTACGGTCGGCACCGTCGCGTTCTGGCTCAAATGAATCCGGATCGTCGAGAGAGACGCCAGTTCGCTCAGCGACTTGCGCTGGGCCTCCATGCGCTCGATCTCGGTGCGGACCTCGGTCAAGCGGTCCTGCAGGGACATCACGTCGTTGATGCTCCTGCTCGACTTCAACATCTCGCGGAACGTCTCCTCCTTCGCCGTCAGGGTCTTGATCCTCGCGCCCAGGTCGACGATCTCGGCGGTCACGTCCTTTGCGTCCACCTGCTTGCTGGTCACATGTCCCAGGGCCGCCAGGGTCGCCAGCGACTCCTCAAACCCGGTCGAGGGCACGCGCACGGTCATGTCGATCGTGGGGTTGCCGCCGCCCAGGTCGCTGCTGGTCGTGGTCTCGACGTAGCCGCCGCCCTTGCCGACCATCGCGGAGATCTGCTTCTCGGCCTTCTCGACGCTCTCGACCCGCAGGCCGATCGAGCCGTTGCGGATGACGTGCCGCTTGGCCGCCTGCATCATGGCCGTGGACATCTCCGTGAGCGGCTGCCCTCCGTTGTCGCGCCCTCGCGCGTCGGTCGATGGAGCGCCGCCTGCTTCTGCGTATCCGGCGTCGCCGGGCGACTTGCTGAGAGAGTATTCGGCCTGGTCCGCCTGGGAACCGCAACCGACGACGACGAGGGCGAGCGCTGCCAGCGGCAGCCATTTGGACGTTTGCATCATGGTCCGACCTCTTGCCGGATGCAACAAGCGCGAAGGCGATTGCGGATGTGCCCTAGGCCCGTTGGCTGCCGACA
>CAZGXW010000023.1:13551-34861 GCA_964529975.1 uncultured Fimbriimonadaceae bacterium | reverse complement strand
CCGCGACCAAGAAGGGAATAGAATCCCCACGAGACTCCCGCGAGCGCCATCAGCGATCCTCCGACAAGTGAAGGTGTTTCGAGTTTTGGAAAGAAGAGATACACGAGTCCGCCGAGGGCGACGGACAATCCGAACCATTCGAACGCGGACGGCCGTTCGCCCTTCACGATTCCAACAATGATCATCGTCGCCTGCACGCAGCCGAAGAGGATCAGCCCGCCCGTCGCTGCTGACAACGACAAGTACGCGAACGAAAAGCACACGGCATAGACGACCAAGCAAGTCGCCATCGTCCAAGAACCAGGCATGGGCTTGACTTGTTCGGCCAGGCGGGCCTTCCGAGAAGCAGGAAGCAAGATTACAAGTGATAAGAACGCCGCACCGGAGACCATCCGCAAGAACGTGAACGAAGCCGCACCTATCTCGCCTTCAGCGAGTGCCAACCGGCACAGCACCGAGTTCGACGCGAAGGCGAGCAGCGTGACGACGGTCAGGAGGAAGGTGCGGGAGGACAACGCATGGAGTATGGAGTAAGGAGTAGCGAGCAGGGAGAACCTCCGAACCTCCGGGCGCCCGAACCCCCGAACCCGGATAACATCCAGCCATGACGACCCTTATCGTCGCAGCACTTTTGATGTCGCCCCAGGACGGAGGCGGGCTCGCGGGCCTCGCCCAGCGCATCGACGGCCAGAGCCGCCGCGCGACCAGCACACGAAGAGAGAACGCCCAAGGCCAGTACGACCGCACGGCCAAACCGAAGGGCGACCTGCTCGAGGGCAGCAACTGGGACAACTTCCGCGTCCAGCCCGGGCAGACGCACGTGCTGATGGACGAAGAGGGTCCTGGTGTGATCACGCACATCTGGCTCACGTTCCTCGGGCCGGAGAAACAAGCGTGGGCGCCGCAAGGTAGCGCGACGCACCAAGACATGCTGTTGCGCATCTATTGGGACGGGAGCGACAAGCCCGCGGTAGAAGCGCCTGTCGGCGACTTCTTCGCCAACTGCTTCGGCAAGCGCAGTGAAGTGATCAGCGTTCCGGTCGTCGTCGAGGACGCCGACTCTTACAACTGTTTCTGGCACATGCCGTTCCGCAAACGCGCGCGCGTCGAGATCGTCAACCAGGGCACACAGAACATCAACCTGCTCTACTACAACATTGATTGGATCAAGAAGACGTCGCTGCCGCAAGACACGCCGTACTTCTATGCGCAGTACAGACAGGAGTATCCTGCCGAGAACGGCAAGGACTACGTCGTGCTCGAGACGCAAGGCAAGGGCCACTACGTCGGCACCGTGATGGCCGTGCGGATGCGCTCACCGAGTTGGTTCGGCGAGGGCGACGAGAAGATCTACATCGACAACGAGAAGGATCCGAGCATTTGGGGAACCGGCACGGAGGACTACTTCCTCAGCGCTTGGGGATTGCAGAAAACGTCCACCCCCTACTTCGGCACTCCCTACTTCGACCAATGGGGGATCGTTGGCGGGCACACGAGCGCGTACCGGTGGCACATCAACGACCCGATCGTGTTCGAGAAGGGCATCAAAGTGACGTTCGAACATTTCGGATGGATCAGCCCCGACGAGAACAAGGACAACAAGAGCATGTCTTGGAACGAGCGCGAAGACGACTTCTCGTCAGTGGCGTTTTGGTATCAGACCGGAACACCGACTTTCGCGGCCCGCGCACCAGGCGGGCCAGAGAGAAGGCTTCCAAGCATTGAGCGCACGATCGCGTACGCAAAGGACAAGAACACTCACGGCGCAGGCGGCGCACAAACACAGGAGCTCGCGCACTTCGAGCAGCCACAAGTGCTCTACATGCCCAAGGCGCAGGAGAACGCGTGGATCGAGGTCCCCTTCACTGTAAACAAGAAGGAGCCGCTACGCCTCGTACTGAACATGACGACGTCGTACGACTTCGGGCGCTATCAGGCGTATCTCAACGGAGTGAAGATCGGCCAACCGATGGACTTCTACAGCGCTAACATCGATCACAAGGAGTTCCATTTGCTTGACTTCTGGCCTGATCCAGGCTTGCATACGCTGCGGTTAGAGTGCGTCGGCAAGCGTCCGGTAAGCGACGGCTTTTTTCTTGGAATCGAGTCTGTGCGACTGCGAGAACGCCGCCCGCGCGTGTTCGAAATGGGTTGGGACAAGGACAAAGACTGGAAGAAAACGCCCGTGCTCTACGGTTAGAAGTGCCAAGATAGGCCAAGAGGGACCGCATGGCCGAACCCGAAGAGGGTCAGTATAAGTCGCCGACGGACCAGCGATGGGTGAGGTCGCTGATGATGATCGCTTGGGTGGCGTTGGTCGCCTTCCTGGTCGTCCAGTATCTGGTCTCCCGCGACCCCGGGGCTGAGAACTTTGGCAAGTCCGTCGCGTGTGTGGTCGGTCTCGTCTCGCTGTTCGGCGCCGCTGCGGCGTTCCACTGGCGCAAGACCCGAAAGCGGGAAGAGGACAAGGCAGGACCGGACTCGAGCGAGCGGACGGCCGTCTTGGTCGTCCACGGCATGGGCGTGCACGACCGCTATCAGATGCTCGATGAGTTTGCTCGGGCGATCCCCGCGTTCACGCAGTCGCACGCGGGACTCGTGCACACAATGAAGGTCGACCCAAAGAGCGACTTCATCCCCTTGAACGTGGACGGCCGTCAGATCGATGTGTACGAGGCGTACTGGGGCTACTTGTTCAATCGCCTGGTGACGCTGCCAAAGACCCTCGTTTTCGCGGCATCGACGCTCTTCAAGTTCGCACCGACGCTGTTCACACGGTTCTGGCGAAAGAGGCTGGCCGAGGCGGGGTTTGTGTTTGTCGCGCTCGCTGTGCTCTACCTTGTCGTCGGTGCGACCTACGCGGGCGTGCGGACCACGTCGCAGAAGTTCGAGCGCCTCCAACTCTCGCGCCAAGCGAACCGCGAAGGCGGGCTCGAGCAGAGCGACCAGCGGTTGCTCAACGAGTTTACGCGCCAGCCCGAGAACGTTCCGATGGTGAAGCGGTATCGTGAGACGAAGGGCATCCCGCCCAACGATCTTTCGTTTCGCGAGCGTTGGGCGCAGACCAGGCGGTTCGTGGCCGACTGTTTTGGTCAGGCCTTGAGGTTCAGCGCCTTCAGCGAGCCGATCCCGACGCAGTACCCGATGCGGCTTTTGGCGCAGGTTCCTCCGATCCAGCTGATCTGGTGCTTGCTCTATTGCGCGGCCGTCTGCCTCCAATTGGTGTTTGGACTGAGGTTCCTTGCTGTTCAGTTCAAGTACTGGTCTTCGCGGGCGAACGGTCCGAAGGGAAACGAGGTCTACGACCGTCGGTCGAACGACGACTGGACCCGAGGCTCATGGAGCGCGATCAAGGGAGGCGCGCTGCCTCTGATCGTATTCATGTCGATAAACCCATGGATGGACCTCCTCTTTGCGCACCTCGTCGCGACATTCGCGCTGCTCATCGTCACGTTGAAGGGCCTCGCGTGGTGGGTTGAGAACTTCCTGGGCGACGTGATGATCTATGCGACGCAGAACGCGAACTCGGAGACGTTCGAGGCGAGGGAGAAGGCGACGGACCTGGTCTCGGGCCGGATCGAGGCGCTCCTCGACGACAAGCGCTATGAAAGGGTCATCGTCGTCGCGCACAGTCTTGGCTCCGTTCTCGCGCTGAACTCGGTGCGAAGGACATTCAACAAGCGAGACGGCAAGACGGAGCGGCTTGGCGCGTTCGTGACGATCGGATCACCGCTGCGGAAGTTCCGCCAACTCTTCAAGGCGGAGCAGTACAAGTGGGCGTTTGGCGACAACGCGATCGCGCACGACCAGAACATCTTCATCGGCGAAGAGTACGACCCCAAGCAACGCGTTCCCTGGTTCAACTATTGGTATGGCACGGACGTGTTCGCCGACCGCTTGGCTTATGAGCCTTGGGGTCAGTTGAAGCAGGACCTCGTCCACGCGTCAGTCACGCAGGACCAGGACGCCTACGCGGCAGCGGTCAAGGAGTCGATGGAGCGAGAGTTCGACGACCTGGACAAGACGGGCTTTCGCGTCGGAGACCGGCGGGACTGCAACCTCGGCGTTCGCCTAGGCGTGTGGACACACAGCGATTACTGGCTGGACCACAGGTTCGTAGACGACCTGTTGTCGATGTCGAAGTGCGACCGGGACGTGCTGCAGACGATGAGCGTCGCCCTCAAGCCGACGCTCCCGCCGAACAAGCGCCCTCAGTTGCCGTAGTCGTTGATGTCGCCCGCGACGACGCCCATCTGACCGGAGTAACCGTCCCGTTCAGGCGCCTCGGTCTGGGCCGACTCGCTCGATGAGCAGCCTACGACCACGAGGCAGGCGAGCGCGAGCAACAGCGTGCGGAGCATGCTACACATAGGTGTCTCGTTCCACACCCAGGGCTGTCCGGGCCCGTGTTAATCCTGGGTTGTGCCGCTCGACCCCATGAGCATCGGCGCAGTGACCCTCTCCTCGCTGAACGGCTTCATATACAGCACCTGGCCGGTCAAGAAGGAAACGACGCGGCCGTTTCCGGTGTCCCAAGGCGCCGATTCAAAGATGAGGATAGTGCCCTCGGGAGCGACGACGCTATCGAGGTTGATTCCAGCACAGTGGCTGTTCGGCATGAACTGTCCGCCGAACGGGTTGTGGGAATAGAACATATCGCCCGGGCCGCCCGCATACATGCTCACTGCAAGCGTCAAGTCTTGGTCGGTTACAAACTCGTGTGGCAAACGGCTGTCGTTGTCCATCGCATAAATGAACAGATACCGCGAAATGTCTGCCGCCTGCCTCATCGTCACGCTACGCTGTGCACTCACGCGTGCCTGGGAAAAGACAGGGAAGAGGATAGCCGCCAGGACAAGGACAATGAGGCACATACCGATGCCGACAATGAGCAGGACGATCAGCGTCGTGTTGCTCTTGCCCGGCTGCGAACGGGGCTGAATAGGAGGAGGGGGTACTGCGCCCATGTCACACCTTGTTGGACATTATAGGGCGGCAGGCGCCGATACGGGCCCATAATTCGTAGAACTTTCATGGCTTGGCAAAAGCCCTTTGCTTGGATTGGAGCAGGCCTGGTCGTGGGTGGCGTCGCACTCTTGGCCTGGAAGACGGCGCGCAAGGCTGAGGCACGCACGGAAGAGGCGTTCGTGCAGGGCGTGTTCGCGATCCCCTTCGCATCGACCCGGGGAGACGTCGACGACGGGAGGCTGCTTCCGGGCGTCGACCCCTATGGCTATCGTACAGAAGGCGACGTGCCCGGAATCGAGTCGGGGTCGGTCGACGAGATCATGGTGGTGGTCCACGGGCTCAACAACACTGAGACTAAGGGGCTGAACCGCTTCAACCTGGCTCGCGAGTCGTTGCGGCACAATGGTTACTATGGCGTCGTCGTCGGGTTCAGTTGGGACGGGTCGACCAACTGGGACCCGTTCGGCGCCACGGGTTATCGCGTCGCAAAGCACAACGCGATGGCGAACGGTCGCAAACTCGCACAGTTCCTCACTGACTTGCACGAGGCCAACCCTGGCGCGAACATCCGGGTGATCGGCTATTCGATGGGCGCGCGTTTGGTCGCCGAGGCCGTGTGGTGCCTGTCGAACGACGAGCGGTTCAAAGACGCGACTTGGAAGTTGGCGAGCGCGCACATCGTCGGGGCCGCGATCGACGACGAGCACTTGCAGACCAACGACCGCTATGGCACTGCCATCGAGGCGCGCGTCGGAGCCTTTTGCAACTACTTCAGTCCAAAGGACAGCAAGCTCGGTCAGTTCTATCCTGCGCTCGAGGCCGATCGTGCCGTGGGTAAGCACGATTTAGAGGAGCCTGAGTTCGCGCCAAGGAACTACTTCTCGCACGATGTGACGAACGAGCTCCTGTCGGTCGACAGCATTGGCGACATAGATGCGACCGCAGAGCGCGGCACGAACCACTCTGCCTACCTGGGGATCCGCAACGATACAGGCAAGTGGCTCGACGACGGCGTGATGGACCTGGTGCTTTGGGACATTGCGCTCAGACTGATGGCCCAAGGCCGTCGTCCTGATTGAATGGCATTCTAGTGTGCCGCCTTCCTGTTGCCATGTAGACAGCGTCGGCGATAGCGGGCGCAACAGCCATGATGGGTGTCTCGCCAGCGCCAGCGGGTGGCAGGTCTGGACGGTCGATCACGACGGTCTCGAGCGCAGGCACGTCTGAGAAACGCGGAAGTCGATAGGCAGAAAACGCGAACGTCTCGCACTTACCTTCCCGATACTCCACCGCTTCGAACAGCGCCCCGCCGAGTCCCTGGAGCACTGCGCCGTCGATCTGCAACTGCAGTTGCTGAGGGTTGAGCACCTTTCCGCACTCGTACGCAGTGACGCAGCGCAAGACCTTGATCTCGTCTTCGACGCGCACTTCTACCGCCGTCGCCACGTAACTGCCCTTTTCCGTTCCACACGCAATGCCGAACCCGTGCTTCTTCGCAGGCTTGTCGATCGGCCAACCGAACTTCTCGGCACACGCTTTCAGCACGGCGATGAGGCGCACGTCGGTCAGATTCTTGAGACGGAACTCTACAGGATCCATGCCCGCCTCGTGCGCGAGCCGCGTCATCTCGCTTTCGCGTGCGAAGTTGTTGAAAGTTGATGCGAGCGCGCGATATGAGCCTTGGCGGATCGGAGAGGCGAACTGCTGGAACCGCTCGCTCTTGGTGCCGACGTTGTACGGGGTCTGCAGCCCTGCGCCACCAGAGTTGTGGTTGACGAACGACCACTTGGTCACACGCCCGCTCTCTTGCTCGCTTTCGACCTCGATGACGCCGCCGGGGCGACAGTACGCGAACTTGAACTCTTCTTCGCGCGTCCACATGATCTTGACGGGCTTACCGATCGCCTTGGAGACGCGAGCGGCCTCGACAGCGGCATCGCCAAAGTGCTTGCCTCCGTAACCGCTGCCTGTGTCAGGAACGATTACACGGATCTTGTCTTCGGCGATTCCCAGCGCTTGCGCGATCTCTGTCCGCACGCCGAAGGGACGCGAAGTCCCAGTGTGTACCGTGATCTTGTCGCCCTCCCAAGTCGCTAGGGCAGCGCGTGGTTCCAGTGGAGCATGCGCGATATAGGCACACGTGTACATTCGGCTCCGAGACTCAGCGATCCCGAACAACTCAATGAGGCTCCGGGTTGAGACGGTCGAACTTTCGTTCCACGTCACGATGATCGCATCGCGCGCTGCCGATGCCTGCCTAAGAGTCGGCGCAGCGCACGCGACGAACTCGCCGTCGCGTACGACTGTCACACCTTCCATCGCCTGAGCCCTGCTTAGATCGATCGATGCGATCTTTGCACCCAGCGAAGGAGCACGAAGAACTTTCGCCCACACCATTCCTTCGACCGACATGTCTGCCGCGAACTTGTGCAGGCCGTTGGTCATCTCTTGCGCGCCGACCTTTGAAATCGACCGGCCCATGACCTTCCACTCCTCGACTGGGGTCAGCGTCACTTCGCGGGGAATGGCTTTCGTGACCTTGCTCTCAGCGACGAGTTCACCGTAAGAAACCGATCCTCCGCACCCAGACACTCTTCCGTCTGAGGCGGTCAACGAACTCCGCGCCACACCAAGTTTCACCGCTGCGCGGTCGAGCAGTTCCTCCCGCATCGTCGCGGCCGCTCGGCGCAGTTGAGGCACCATCTGCGGCGTAGACTGACTACCAAAAGTGCCGCGATCAAAGGGCACCAAGTCCGTGTCCCCGAGGACGACCTTGACTGCGCTCGGTTGCACGCGCAGTTCCTCGGCGACCGCAGCCGTGAACGAGGTCCGCGCGTTTTGCCCGACCTCGACCTTTCCCGAAAGCACCGTGACTTCGCCCGTCGGAGAAATGTGCAGCCACGCATCGACGTTCTGCGGAGCCTGCTGTCCGCGCTGCAGGCGCGCGACCGCCCATGCAGGCAGTACGGCGACGAGGAACCCGCTCCCCAGCGCCTTGAGGACCTGCCTCCGCGTGAGTTCTAGCAGTTTCACTCCGTCGCCTCCTGCGCCGCGATTGCGCGTTTGATCGCCGCCATCATTGTGGGGTAGCCGCAGCACCGGCACACATTGCCGTCCATGTGCGCGATGATCTCAGCGTCGGTTGGGTTCCTTTTCGAGCGCAGCAATCCGTGAACGCTCATGACCATGCCCGGCACGCAATACCCGCACTGCATCGCACCTTCGTCAAGGAACGCCTGCTGGACGAAGTCGGGGCAGCACTCGATCTCACAACCTTCGATCGTCTCGACCTTAGACTTGCCCACGTCCTCCAACTTTGTGATGCAGGAGCGCACGGCGACCCCGTCAAGAAGAACCGTGCACGCTCCGCACATCCCTTCGCCGCACCCATACTTGGTGCCGGTCAGGCCGAGGTCGTTGCGGAGGACTTCGAGGAGCGAGGTCTCGCCCGGCGCGCCAGTCTCGTGGTTTGCGCCGTTGACGTTGAGAGTGACGAGGGCTCCCATGCCCCCATCATATCACGACTTCTGGCCCAGCCGGAACAACTTCGCCACCGGATCGTAGAACCGGTCGACCACCCGCTCCTTCAGCGGAATGATGGCGTTGTCCGTGATCTTGATGTGCTCGGGGCACACGACCGTGCAACACTTTGTGATGTTGCAGTACCCGATCGAGTCGCGCTTCTTCAGGTCGCTCAACCGGTCTTCCGTGTCGAGCGGGTGCATCTCCAGCGCCGCCGAATAGACGAACAGCCGCGGGCCGATGAACGACTCGTGCTTCTTATGCTCGCGCAGCACGTGGCAGACGTTCTGGCAGAGGAAGCACTCGATGCACTTGCGGAACTCTTGCACGCGCTCGACGTCGTCTTGGTCGATGCGCCAAGTGCCATCGGCGGCGTCGGGCTTTCGCGGCTTGAACGGCTTGATCGTCTTCTTGGCGCGGTAGTTCCAAGAAACGTCGGTCACCAAGTCGCGGATGAGGGGGAAGGCCTTCATCGGCTCGATCCGCACAGGCTGGGTCGTGTCGAGGTCGCTCAGGCGCGTCATGCACATGAGTCGCGGCATGCCGTTGATCTCTGCGCTGCATGAGCCGCACTTGCCAGCCTTGCAGTTCCATCGGCAGGCGAGATCGGGAGCGCTCTCGGCCTGGATCTGGTGCACGGCGTCCAAGACGACCATCCCCTCGCCCACGTCGGTCTTGTAGTCCTCGAACTGGCCCTGTTCTGCCTTGCCCCGCCAGATGCGGAAAGTGACGCTCGCCACGACGACTATCTTACACTCTCCGGCTCGCCGCAATTGGAACCTGCCGGGAACCGGGCGCATTCGTGACTACGGGCCGGTCCAAATCGCGTATCCTAGCGGTGTGGTCGCGCGGCTGGTGCGGCCCGTTTGGAGGTACGAACCCGTGCGCCTATATGCCCTTGCCTTCGCGGCCCTCGTCGCCGCATCCGCCTTTGCCCAGACGAACTTCAAGATCGAGGTCTACGCGGTCGGCTTTTCTTCGCCGATAGCGATGATCCAAGATCCGACGAACCCGGACGTCCAGTTTGTGGTCGAGCAGCGCGGGCGCATCCGGCCTGTCGTCGACGGCGTGGTCCAGGCGACGGACTTTCTCAATCTCACAGGCACGGTGCACCCGTCGAACAGCGAAGGCGGTCTGCTTGGGCTCGCGTTCCACCCGAACTACGCCGCGAACCGGTTCTTCTATGTCAGTTACACCGACACTAGCGGCGACACGCGTATTGTGCGCTACACGCGCAACGCGGCCAATCCATTGCTCGCGGACCCGGGCACAAACCAGCAGGTGCTGTTCATCGACCAGCCGTTCAGCAACCACAACGGCGGCACGATCGCCTTCGGGCCCAACGACGGCTACCTCTATCTCGGATTTGGCGACGGAGGGAGTGCCAACGACCCCGGCAACAGAGCGCAGACGATCACCAACATGCTTCTGGGAAAGATGCTGCGCATCGACGTCAATGGCGACGATTTCCCTGCGGATCCGAGCAAGAACTATGCGGTCCCCTCGACCAACCCGTTTGTGGGAGTCACGGGCGACGATGAAATCTGGTCGTACGGTCTGCGAAACCCATGGAAGTGGTCATTCGATCCTCCGTCGCTGCTCGGCACCGGCGGGATCTTGATCGGCGACGTGGGACAAGGCGCATGGGAAGAGGTCTCATACGAGCCGCCCAGCAGGCCAGGACGAAACTACGGTTGGCGCGTGTTCGAGGGCAACGCGAACACCGGCCTCGGCGGAGGGACTGGTCCGTTCATCGCGCCGATCCACGCCTATGACAGGAACGCAGGCTTCTCGATCACCGGCGGATACGTTTATCGCGGTCTGTTGCTCGGAGACTACTTTGGACGGTACTTCTTTGCCGACTACGGGACGCGGCGCGTCTGGTCGGTCGCGATGACGTACAACGCGATCACGGGCGAGGCGACGGCGAGCGACCTGCAGGACCACACGACCGACCTCAACGCTGGCACGGGCGGCATCAGTTCGTTCGCGACCGACGCGCAGGGCGAGCTTTACATCGTCGACTATCGCAGCGGCGGCCAAGGGCGCATCCTCAAGATCGTTCCTGAGAACCGTGCGTGGCTCGTCTCAGTAGTCCCCGACCAACAGACCCCTCTGAATGGAAGCGTCCGATCGCTCTCGGCGGCCGACGGCAAGAAACTCATCGCCTCGCAACTCGAGTCGCCGATCTTCCCGAGGATGTTCCAGTCGAAGTTCTTCGTGAATCTCGCGACGGACATGGCCACCACGAGCCAGTTCGATGTGTTCATCGACTTGAACGCTTCAGCGTCCATTGGCTCTTCGACGCTCAAGATCTTCGCGCGCAACTGGGGCACCGATCAACTCGTTGAGATTGGCTCGTTCGCTGTGACGACGACTCCCACGACCCTGCAGATTCTCAACGTCTCGGCAGGCAACTATGTGCGGAGCGGCGACGGCGCGATCCAGCTGTACTTCGACTCGCTTAACCCCGGCGCTTTCGCGTCGAGCAGGCTGACAATCGACTACGACCGGGTAAAGATCGTAGTCAGGTAATCGGCGGGAACGAGGCGCGTACCGCCGCGTCTCTGTCGCAACACTGAGCGACTATCCCTGCTCTTCGATGACCTTCTTCTGCTGTTCCGTCATCGTCACGAGCGGTTCCTTGGTCACTTCCATAGCGCCGTCCTTTTTGCGAATCACCAGGTTGCACTTCGCCCACTCCGCGTCCTTGGCGGGATAGTCGTCCCGAAAGTGCCCGCCACGGCTCTCTCTGCGCGTGACGGCAGCGCGCGCGATCGCCTCGCTCACGGTCATCAGCGACTTCAGGTCCATCGCCGTGTTCCAGCCTGGGTTGTAGTCGCGGTGCCCGGTTACGGCGACCTTCGCCGCGCGCGCACGCAGGCCTTCTAGGGCCGAGATCGCGTGCTCCATCTCCGACTCGGTACGCACGATGCCGACGTTCGCCTGCATCATCTTCTGAAGGTCTTGCTGCACGGTGAACGCGTTCTCGTTGGCCGGGTCTCGGTCGAAGGGCGCAACCGCCTCTACTGCAGCGCGCGTGACCTGGGCGTCGTCGATCGACACGCCGCTGTTCGAGCGCGCGAACTCTGCTGCCGAAAGTCCGGCACGTCGACCGAACACGAGCAAGTCGCTGAGCGAGTTGCCACCCAGGCGGTTCGCCCCGTGCAGGCCGGCCGCGCACTCACCGGCGGCGAACAACCCCGGCACCGTCGACATTTGCGTCTGGGCGTCTACCCGGACGCCACCCATGATGTAGTGGCAGGTCGGGCCGACCTCCATGGCCTCTTTCGTGATGTCCACTCCGGCAAGTTCCTTGAACTGGTGGTACATCGACGGGAGTTTCTTCTTGATGTGCTCTTCGGCGTTCGGCACCTTCTCCTTGATCCACGCGATGTCCAGATACACGCCACCGTGCGGAGTGCCGCGCCCGGCCTTCACTTCGCGATTGATGCACCGCGCGACGTGGTCGCGCGTGAGGAGTTCCGGAGGACGGTTCGCGCTCTTGTCTCCCACGACGTACCGCCAGCCTTCTTCGGGGTCCTTCGCGGTCTGGTTCTTGTAGTTGTCCGGGATGTCGTCGAACATGAACCGCTTGCCCTCGCTGTTCTTCAACACGCCTCCTTCACCGCGCACGCCTTCCGTGACCAGGATTCCTTTGACCGACGGTGGCCAGACCATGCCTGTCGGGTGGAACTGCACGAACTCCATGTCCATCAGGTCTGCACCGGCGTCGTACGCCAGCGCGTGGCCATCGCCCGTGTACTCCCAACTGTTCGATGTGATCGAGAACGCCTTGCCGATGCCGCCCGTCGCGAGCACCACGGCCTTTGCCTTCCAGACCACGAAGTTGCCGTGCTCGCGCTCGTAGCCGAACGCGCCCGCGACGCGACCGCCGTCCAGCAGCAATGTCGTGACCGTGTGCTCCATGTGAAAATCGATGCCTTGGTGGATGCCGTGGTCTTGGAGAGTACGGATCATCTCCAAGCCCGTGCGGTCGCCGACGTGCGCGAGGCGCGGGTACTTGTGCCCGCCGAAGTTGCGCTGCAAGATGCGCCCGTCCTTCGTGCGATCGAAGAGCGCGCCCCAAGCCTCGAGTTCGTGGATCCGTGCCGGTGCCTCCTTCGCGTGGACCTCGGCCATATGCGGGTTGTTGAGGTACTGGCCGCCGCGCATCGTGTCGGCGAAGTGCACCATCCAGCCGTCGCGGTCGTCGACGTTGCCGATCGCCGCGGCCGCGCCGCCCTCCGCCATGACCGTGTGCGCCTTGCCAAGTAGGCTCTTCGAAACGACCGCGACTTTGACGCCCTGTGCCGAAGCCTCGATCGCCGCGCGCAATCCTGCGCCGCCCGCGCCGATCACCAAGACGTCGCAGTCGTACTGCCTGTGCTCGTAAGTCACAGGATCCTCCAATCGGTCCAAACGCCCATCGAACACATCCGCACGTAGAGGTCGGCGAACATCACTCCGAACAGACTGCACCACGCGTACAGCATGTGGCGCTGGTTCAGCCCTGTCACGCACGAGTAGCACTTGAACGTCAACTTGCGCTTGGCCATCAAGTCGCGCCTCCCGCCGATCAAGTGGCGGAACGAGTGGCACGAGAGCGTGTAGAAAGTCAGGAGCGTCGTGTTGAGCATCAACACGAGCGTCCCCAGTCCGATCCCAAACTTTCCGTCGAAGTTGAACGCGATGATCACGTCGTGCCAAAGGAAGAACAGGAACGCGATGGCCGCGTAAAGAAAGTAGCGGTGGACGTTCTGCAGGATGAGGGGCAGCCCGTTTTCGCCCGTGTAGCCCTTGCGTGGCTCGCTGACCGCGCAGCCCGGCGGGTCGGCCCAAAAGGCCTTGTAGTACGCGCCGCGGTAGTAGTAGCAGGTGAACCGGAACAAGGCGGGGAAGGGCAGGATAAGCAGCGCCGGGGAGAACGGCAACCAGCCCGGCCACCAGCCCGGCTTCGGTCCGAACATCGAGTGAGGCCCGTCGCCAAAGATCACGGGCGAATAGAACGGCGAAAGATACTCCCCGTGCCAGTAGTGCGCGTTTTGGAACGCCGCCCACGTCGCATAGACGATGAACGCGCTCAGTGTGAGGAACGTCAGAAGGCCCTGGACCCACCAGGCGTCGACGCGAGACGTCTTGCCAAAGCCCCGTCGATAAAGCTCGCTTTCCTTAGCCATGCCCGGCCCTCAATCATACACCTTGGGGCCAGGCTCGAACTGAGCCAGGCTCGGGCTTAGGTCGCTGGAACGAACTTCGTAAGGACTCTCGACGACTCGCCGTCTGGTGACTTGTAGACCGATTTCACGAGTCCGACGCCGAACACGTACCAGTGGTCTTGGAACGTGCGACCGCCAGCCTCGCTCTCGCCGGTCATCCGCACGTGTACCGCCTTGTAGGAGCCAGCCGGAACCGTGATCGGCTCCTTGTCGTCAACGATCACTGCGTCCATGTGCATGTCCATCTTGCGGAGTTCGCGCTCGTCGACGTTTCCCGCGGTCTGGCCGCGCCACTTCTCGACCCACTTCCAGGTCAGGCCCTTGTTGAACGGCATCCGCGCCTTGACCACAGGGGCGATGTCAGAGGACACGCCCGGGCCCCGCATCTGGCTGTTGAAGTAAGAAAGCAGCCCGTTCTCGTCCTGGCCGAGGTAGGAGAACCCCTCGTAACCACCGGAGTGGACGGACTTGACCTCGAGTGCGTAGGTCGACTTCTTGACCTCGACGAACCGGACCCCTGTCTCGACCACACTGGATTCATCGTTGCCCGACTTCAGGGTGTAAGTCCACTGATTACCGACCCTCAGGCCGAAGTCCGGCTTGACCGGGGCGTGCCCAAGCGCAAGTGCAGCTAGTGCGACGATGGCGATCTTCATGGTCATCCAACTCACCTCTATCGTCATTAACGCCTCTGAATGGCCCCAGGGTTGCTCAAAATTAGGATTGCGAAGGACGTTATTGCCCCGTGTCGTCCAGGGCGACGTCCATACGCTCCTTGATCATGAACCCGCCGATGAAGGCTGTCATCAAGGCGATCGCGATGGGATAAGTGAGGCCCATCAGCACGTTGCCCGTGCCCGCGACGAGCGCCGTCGAGATCAAAGGCACAAGCCCCCCGAACACGCCGTTGCCGATGTGATAAGGCACGCTGAGAGACGTGTAACGGATTCGCGTAGGGAACAGTTCGACGAGGAACGCAGCGATCGGGCCGTAGACCATCGTAACGAACACCACTTGCAGAAGCACGAGGCCGCCGAGTTGCACGATCATTGTCGTCCCTTTGGGTGTGACCTCGTTCTTCTCCTTTCCATCGCTGGCGGTCGTCTTCACGACGGTCGCTTGGTCGAACTCAGTGGTGCGTGCGTCGACGACCCTCGGGTTGGTGAAGTTCGCAGGGTTGGCGACGGAGCCCATCGCAGTGTAGATGGGCACATAGGCGACAGCGGCGATCGCACAGCCGGCGACGATGATCTTCTTGCGGCCGATGCGGTCGGAGAGCGCGCCGAACACGATGAACAGCGGGGTGCCGAGTACCAGCGCGACCGCGACGATCATGCTCGCACTCGACTTTGCGATGTTGAGCACGGTCTGCATGTAATAGAGAGCGTAGAACTGGCCCGTGTACCAAACGACGCCCTGTCCCATCGTCGCACCGAACAGCGCGAGTAACACGAGTTTGCGGTTCTCTTTGTTGCCAAAGGACTCCTTGAGCGGGTTCGCAGAGACCTTGCCCTTCTCTTTCAGCTTCGAGAACAGCGGCGACTCTTCCATCCGTGTCCGAATGAGGTAACTGAACACGACCAGCACGATGCTCAGGAGGAACGGGTAGCGCCATCCGGTCGCCTCGAACTGCTCTTTGGGCATCGAACTGCTGAACGTGAGGATGACCGCCAGAGAAACGAACAGTCCGAGAGTCGCCGTCGTTTGGATGAACGACGTGTAGAACCCACGACGCCCGTCAGGGGCGTGCTCGGCGACGTAGGTCGCTGCGCCGCCATACTCCCCGCCAAGGGCAAGTCCTTGCAGCAGTCGCAAAAGGAGAAGGATGAGCGGTGCGGCCACGCCGATCTGCGCGTAGGTCGGTAAAAGGCCGATTGCGAACGTCGAGCCGCCCATCAAGAGCAGCGTGAACAGGAACGTCGTCTTTCGGCCGACGACGTCGCCCATGCGACCAAAGATCACTGCGCCGAACGGCCGCACGAGGAACCCGGTGGCGAACGTGGCAAGCGTGCTCAGTAGGGCGAGCGTGTCGTTCCCCTTAGGGAAGAACGCGGCGGCCATAGTCGTGGCGAGGCTGCCAAAGATGTAGAAGTCGTACCACTCGATCAGCGTCCCGGCAGAACTCGCGCCGATCACCTTCCAAATCTTGTTGTCGTTCGCCACTGAGGTTGGGACGGATCATGGGAACCGAACAGCGTCAACTTGGGCTATTGTCACTGGATGGACGTCCTCGGTGCGATTGGAAACACGTCGATTGTACGGCTAAGAAGGGTCGTGCCGGTCGGTTGCGCCGAAGTGTGGGCGAAACTCGAATGGGAGAACCCCACGGGGAGCATGAAGGACCGCATGGCGCTCGCCGTCGTCGATTGGGCCGAGAGGAAGGGAAGGCTCAAACCAGGCGGAACGATGGTCGAGTACACGGGAGGGAGCACCGGCGCTTCACTTGCACTCGTGTGTGCAGCGAAGGGCTATCGCCTCAGGATCGTGACGTCCAACGCGTTCAGTCAGGAGAAGCGCGACCACATGAAAGCGCTCGGTGCCGAACTCGTGCTCGTCCCGAGCGAGAACGGTCTCTCGACAAAGAGCCTGTTCCTGGAGATGATCGCGACGGCCAAGAAGATGGGCGAGGAGCCGGGAGCGCACTGGAACGACCAACTCAACAACGTGCCGAGCATCGACGGGTATTCCTCGCTCGGCGAAGAGATTTGGGTGCAGGCCGCCGGGCGCGTCGACGCGTTTGTGCAGGCGGTCGGCACGGGCGCGTCCTCGCGTGGCGTCGCTCAAGTCCTCATGCGGCACAAGCCGTCCGTCGCCCTGTACTGCGTCGAGCCGGCAGAGTCGCCCGTGTTAGGGGGAGGCGAGCCAGGGGCTCACGCGATCGAAGGGATCGGCATCGGGTTCGCACCGCCGTTGTACGACGCGAGCCTTGTGAAAGAGGTGTTGCCAATCACGACAAAGGACGCGCAAGCGATGGCAAGGCGGCTCGCACGCGAGGAAGCGCTCTTTGCCGGAACGTCGAGCGGTGCGAACGTCGTCGCCGCAATCGAGGTAGCAAGGAGGCTGGGCCCGGGCAAGGTCGTGGTCACCGTGATGATCGACAGCGGCCTCAAATACGTGAGCACGGACGTGTATCGGACATGAAGACGATCGGCATCGTCGCGCACAGCGCAGAGGGCGGCGCGCTGTGCTTCATCACGGCATGCCGTGAAGGACAGCGGCTTCTGGGCGAGCACATGCACCCTCCGATCGTGGTCAGCGCGGTGCCAATAGCATTGAGCCTTGCGGGATGGGAGACCGACGACCATGCCGAAGTCGCAAAAAACCTGGCGACGGGCGTTAGCCAGGTCGCTGACGCTGGAGCCGACTTCTTCGTGTGCCCTGACAACACGGCGCACATTGTTCTTGAAGAGATGGATCTCCCTATCCCCGGGCTTCACATCGCGCACGTCGTATGCCGCGAGATCGAGAGGAACGGCTGGAAGCGCGCAGCCTTGCTCGGCACCAAGTGGACGATGACTGGGCCTGTCTATGAAAGGGCTCTGACAGTTCGCGGGATCGAGCGACTCGTCCCCGACGAGCCGACCCGCGACCGCTTGAACGCGGTGATTTTTGACGAACTCTGCCAGGGCGTGTTCCGCCCAGAGACCGCCGAGTTGTTCTTGGGGGCGATCGAGGACTTGAAGGCAAAGGGCGCGGACTGCGCGATCCTGGGATGCACAGAGATCCCCTTGATCGTGACCGACGAAAACTCGCCCTTGCCCGTCCTGGACTCGACCCGCCTCCTGGCTCGCGTCGCGGTGGAAGTCGCCGTCGATCCGACTTTGGCTTTCCCGAGCGCGGGATGGATCGAACCGGCTCCGGGCGATGTACTCTAGCCCTAGGAATGAGAGTGTTTACGCTCGGTTTGGCGAAGACACGCGTGCCTTTGACGCTTTCATCGCTGTACCGACCCCCGGACGCAAGTGAAGTCCCTGGCCTCGTCCACGCCGAGTGCCTCACCCGCATGAAACTCGGTGCCCCCATCCTATCGCTACAGAGGATGCAACTGCGCAATCTTGTTATGTTTGCAGCCTGGGAGGACGAGGACGCGATCGATGAGTACCTCTGCAATTCCGAACTTGGTCGTTGCATCGCCGATGGATGGCACCTGCGGATGAGTTTCCTCCGCAGGTGGGGCTCGGTTCGAGAGCTCGCCTCTCTTCCTGAGTTCATCGGTGAGTCCGATCCTAATGCCCCGGTCGCCGCCTTTACACTCGCACGAATGAGGCTGCCCGAAGTGCCACGATTCGTCCGCTGGGGCAGGCCGGTCGAGGCCCTGGTTCGGGACAACCCCGAGACGACTTTCTCGCTCGCCGCAATCCGTCACCCACGAACGATCGCGACTTTCTCTGTTTGGAAGACCCAGCAAGCGATGATCGACATGGTGCAGGGCCACAGCGCGGTCGCTGAGCCGGCGAGGCACATCAACGCTATGAAGGAACGCGACCGTCGAGACTTTCACCACGAGTTCACCACCCTCCGCTTTCGCCCAATTGCCGAGTTCGGGACGTGGGAAGGTCGATCCAGCCTCTTGCCTGCCCAGGAGCGAACGTGAGCAATTCGATCTATGCAACCGTCTTGGGCGAAGATTTCAAACGCCTCCACCCCAAGATACAAGAGCGGTTCGGGTTCGACAGCAGTGCGTGCAAGCGCGCAATCGGGCGAGGGGTCATGAGCCGCGTTTGGCATGGACGGTTCTACACAGTCCCCTTCCTCATGGTCGGCACGTGGCGGAACATCATGTTCCCCGAACAAGGCGAGAACGTCCCGTTCACGATCGAGAACTGGGCCTATGTCGACTCGCACGGCCGCGAGACCGTCACGGAACTCCGCACCTTCAAACTAGGGAGGGAGCGCAGGTTCGATGCGTACATGGTGAGGGATCCTGACCGCAACCAAGTCATCGACTACATGGGCACGCACCAACACCTTGCAGTCGACCTCCACTTGAGCGTCACGGAAAACGGCGGGCTTCGGATCGAGTCGGGCGAACAGCGGTTCTATTTTGGGCGCGTCGCATTCAGGTTCCCTATGTTCTTTTCTGGGAGGGCGCACGTTTTCGTCTGGTTTGACGAATCCATCGAGAAGTATCGTATCGAGGTGGAAGTCAAGAACAAGCGATGGGGGCCGCTCTTCGGTTTTTCTGGAACGTTCGACATCGAGTGGGAGGACGTCGACCTGGCCCAACTCCCACAATCGATCAAGCCGTTGCGCGAAGAATCGCGCTTCTGACCGCCTATGAGTTGGTGGAGATGATGGGATTCGAACCCACGACCTCTGCAGTGCGATTGCAGCGCTCTCCCAGCTGAGCTACATCCCCACTCGGGCGAACCGGGATTATACTGCCTGGCCCGGGACGCCTTGGGATGGGAACGAACGGGCCCCAGCGAGGGTAGAAACCAGCCGACAGCCATGCTCGCCTCACTGCTCTCGCTCGTCTTGACCGCCCAGTCCGCGACGGTCGCCTTCACCCACGTCAACGTCGTGCCCATGGACCGTGAGCGCGTGGTCGCGAACCAGACCGTGATCGTGCGGGACGGCGTCATTTTGCAGATCGGCACAGACATCCCGGTGCCGGCCGGGTCACAGAGGATCGATGGCAGGGGCAAGTACTTGATCCCCGGCCTCATGGACATGCACACGCACCTGCTCTCCGACGGGGACGAATACCCGGACTCGATCGCCGAGGACGAATTGAAGGTGATGGTCGCGAACGGCGTGACTACGATCCGACTGATGATCGGTACGAAGGAGCAGTTGGTGCTGCGCTCGCGTTCGGCCAAAGGCGAGATCGTCGCGCCGACGATCTATTCGGCCTCGCCGCACCTCACGGGGCGCGAGCAGGGCAACAACTTTGTGTGCACGACCACGGACCAGGCGCGCGACGCCGTGCGACAATCGAAACGGGCCGGCTACGACTTCATCAAGGTGACGACGTTTTTGGCGCCAGAGGTCTACGAAGCAGCAGTCGACGAAGCGCAGAAGGTAGGCATTCGCGTGGTCGGGCATGCGGACAGCCGCACTGTCGGACTGGAAAGGGCGCTAAAAGCCAAGCAGCAGATCGAGCACTTGGACGCCTACATGGAGGCATTGCTCAAGGACGACGCCCCGATGAAGGGCTCGATCTCAGACTACAACATCTATCGCATCGAGAACTGGGAAAGCCTTGATTGGATCGATGAGTCGAAGATCGCTGCGTTGGCGAAGAGGACGGTCGAGGCGAACCCGTTTTTCGACCCGACGCAGCACTTCATGAAGAACGCGTTTGGACTGCCTCGGTCCGAGGAGTCCATCCGGGCGCAGCCCGACTTTGCGTTTTATCCCAAGGCAGTCCAGGACACGTTTCTCAACTTCTATCGCCGCAACGCCTTGTTCCAAGTTCCTGCGGAGAAACGCGCGAAGTGGATCGCGCTGCGAGACAAACTGATCGTGGCGATCCACACGGCGGGAGGGAAGGTCATGGCGGGCTCGGACTCGCCTGAGTTCTTGTTCCTCTACGGGTTCTCGATGCACCGCGAACTTCAAGCGCTGCGCGACGCAGGCTTATCGAACTACACGGCGCTTGCGGCGGGCACGAGGAACCCATCGGAGTTCTTTGGCACTCTCGATTCAATTGGGACTGTTGAGGTCGGCAAGCGCGCGGACCTGGTGCTGCTTAACGCGAACCCCTTGCAAGACGTCGGTGCGACGTGGAACCGCGCAGGTGTGATGTTGAAGGGGAAGTACTATTCGCAATCAGAATTGGACAAGTGGCTTGGCGAGATCGCACCACGCATTGCGGCCTCACACGTCGAGTGACCAGGCAATAGAAAACGGCGCGACCGAGATCGGTCGCGCCGTAGCCATTCGCGTGCGTGCGCTTAAGCCTTCTTTGCGCGTCGCCTTCGGGCGAGCAGTGCTGCTGTGCCGAGGCCGAGGGCGATCATCGAGCCCGGTTCAGGGACCACGGTGTAGTGGACCTCGCCGACCAAGGCGCGAGACGTAAAGAACGAGCCCGTCGTCGTGAACGGTGCGCTGCGCACATCGCCCGTAACCAGGAGCAGGTTCGAGTCACTGAAGTTGCTGTACGCCGGGGTTCCGGTTCCGAAGTAGCGAGGTCCGACCGTGTTGAACCGCATCGCCACACCGACCGTCTGGCCGGAGCCGACGAGGATGTCCGGAATGTCGATCAGGTTTGAGACACCGCTCGCCGTGCCGCCTTGCGTCGCGGCTGCGTTGCCGAGAAGGGTCCAGCCTGCGCTCGAACTTCCAGGGCCGCTGCCGACGGGGCCGCCAAGGCCGCTGCCCGTTCGAACAAAGATGTCGACGCTGAACGCCGCACCGACGCCGCCTGTGTTGGCCGTCTTAAGGTGCGTCACGTTAAGCGTGTTCGTCGCTGTGAGGTTAAAGAACATGGCCCAGTTGGGCGAGCCGCCGTTGTTGGCGGGGCCAGCGTGCGCCTGGAGCACTTGGGCGTAAGCCGAAGTGGCCGCCAAGGCTGCCAGCGCGATTGGTCCAAAAACGCGAATGGCTTTCATAGGAGTTCGAGTTTAAGCCTGGATCAGGACAATCCAGGCAGGTAA
>CAZGXW010000023.1:0-13451 GCA_964529975.1 uncultured Fimbriimonadaceae bacterium | reverse complement strand
GCGGCGAAGGTGAGCCATTGGGCGGGCCAGCCCTCCTCGATGATCGAAAGCGTCACAAGGGCGCAGACGAGTGACACGGGGAGGATCCAGACGAGCGCAAGAACGGGCCAACCTCCTTTGATCTTGAAAGGCCGGTGCAGGTCAGGCTCCTTCTTACGGAGGACCAGCAGAGCAGTTGTCTCTAGGACGAGCGCAGCGCCGTACATGGTCACGTTGAGGACGACCAGTTCTTGGAACGTCTTGAGCGCAAGCACAGCGAACACGATCGCTGAGAACAGAATCGCAAACCACGGCGTGCCGAACTTGGGATGCAGTTGCACGAACGGCTTGGGGAGGAACCGCTCTTCCGCCAACACGAACGGCACGCGGGACGATGCAAGCAGCGATGCAGTGAAGAGGGCGATAGGCGAGGCGAGCGCCGCGACAGTCAGAGCGTACATCAACCACGGGCCAGCAACCGAGTCGCCGATCATCGGCCATGCGCCCTCAATCCACTTGGTTTCGTCGGGGACAAAGTAGAGACCGACTAGAGTTGGGAGGAAGTACACGAGCGTGACAGTAACGATTCCCGTGAGAAGTGCTCGTGGATAGGAACGCGCCGGATCGTCGACTTCCTCTGCGATCGTCGAGAGCGCGTCCCAGCCAAGGTAGTTCCACATGACGATGCCGAGGCCGCTGGCGAGCGACGCGCGCAGAGCGTCGGAGTCTCCAGGAAACGCGAGCGAGAGGTCGCGTGGGTTCTGCGCGAGATTCATCGCGCCTGCAACAACGAACAAAGCGAAGGGAACGATGATCAAGAGCGCAAGCACCGTCGCCGTCATCCCGACGAGGCGTGTCCCTCGATAGTTGAGCCACGCGAACACCGCTATCATCGCGGCGGCGATGCACCACTGGGCCGCCTCTCCGCCGAACAAATCGATCCCAAAGAGGGCTTGAAGAGTCGCAGACAGATATGTCGCGAAGAGCACAGGGTAGATCGCCGCGTCGACGAGCGTGTAGATCCAGGTCCACCACGCGTTGAGAAAGCCGGCGAGCGGGCCCATCGCGCGGCGCACCCACACGACGTAGCCCCCTTCGACGGGAATGGCGGGCGCGAGTTCGCAACTTGTGAGTGCGTCAGGCAGCGCCCAGATGAACGGCAGCAGAGCAATGAGCAGAAGCCCGATGCCCGCACCGGCTTCGCTCACGACGGGCTCGAGGCCGAACGGGCCGCCGCTGACACAACAAAAGACGGTGAAGACGAGCGCGATGCCGGGCATCGCTTTGCGTTTGAGCAGCCTGTGCCCGTTCGCGGCCACGGAGCAGAATGCTACCCGCCTGCAAAGATGTAGACGCGCCCACTCTTCACGCCCTTTACAGGGCTCCAAGCCGAGGTGAGGAGGAAGTCGACCTTGCCGTCGCAATCAACGTCGCCGATGCCTTGTGCGTCAAACCCGAACGTGTCTCCACCCTGCTTGCACGTCCACGACTTGACGGGCTTTCCGTTCGCGCCACTGAACAGATAGACCTTGCCGCCACTGACCGCGGCTTCGCGGTTCTGCCACGCGCCGACGATGAGGTCACCGACACCGTCGCCGTCCGCATCGCCCGCGTCCGAGACGGACGTGCCGAGCATCTCGCCCGTCTGGGTGCCTTTGATGTCGTGGATGATCCGACCGTCCTTGCTGCTGAACACGAAGATGTTGCCTAGGCTGCTTGAGGCGGTGAAGTCGACGGCGAACACGTCGATTGCCCCGTCGCGGTCCAGATCCCCCGGAAAGGAGAGGAACATCTGCCCGAGGTCGGCGCAGTTCTCTCGCGCATCGACCTTGAAGGCAAGGCGCGCGCCCTTTGAGTCGTACTTGTAGCAGTAGACCGCGCCCCTCTGGTTTTCTCCTGCGTCCTGCGCGCCGACGACGAGCGTCCTAGACGCTATGTCGGCCGAGACCGCACTACCAAACTTGTCCGACTTGCTCTCTCCTGCGATGGTGAACAGCAGCCTGGCGTCCTTGCCGGAGTAGGCATAAGCCTTGCTTGCGACGAGCGCTGTCACGATGAAGTCCGAATGTCCATCGGCGTCGATGTCGCCGAGGCCAAAAAGTTTGTAGCCGAACTGGTCGCCCTCGTTCTCGCCTTCGAGGTTGTGCAGCACCCCGCCGTCCTTACCGCTGAGGACCATGGCCATGCCTTTGCCGGACTGTGGGCCCCCCGCGAGGACGTCGGGCGTTCCGTCGTTGTTCACGTCGCCGACGCCGCACGCCCCGTTCCCAAACCTTTGTCCAGTAGTGCCGGCACGGCTGAACAGCAGTTTCCCTGTCTTGCTGGAAAAGACGTAGACCTTGCCCGCGTGATTGTCGAACCCGGGAGCAGTGGTCACGAAGTCGATTGCGCCGTCGTTGTCGAGATCGCCTACGCGTCGTGCGACCCATCCGAACTCGTGGTTTGCGCCCTCTCCTTCGAGTTCGAGGATCAAACGTACCGGTTCGACGAAAGCGTCGGCTCCTTTCAAGACCTTGGGCAAAAGGCCGTCGAAGCGAGGGTCTTTCCTTGCGTTGGCGAGGTCTTGGTCCGATTCCATCTGGCCCCTGTCCCCAAACCCGGACTCTATCGCCTTCTTGAGAGTCTCCAAGCAAAGGTCGATCTTGTTCTGAATCGAGTAGACGCACGCGGCGTTGTAGAGCGCCCTGCCCTTGAACGCCGGAAACTCCGCGGCCTTGAGATGGTTGGCGAGCGCGGCGTCGTACTTCTGTTGTGCATGCTGGGTGTATCCGAGCAAGTACCGCGCACCGCCCATCGTCGGATTCTCTGAGGTGACCTTCTCAAGGATTGTCTCTGCTTCAGCGAACTTGCCCTGGCCGATCAGTTGTTGCGCTTGCTGGACCAACTGCTGCGGCGTCTGCTGGTCTCCGTTCGCTTTCGCGGCCGACATACAGCCTAAGAGCGCGGCGAGCATGACAATGAGTGCTGTCGCGGACAGGACAATTGCGGTTGAACGGGACATCGTTTCCTCCAGCCGCAAAGGAGACGCAGTTTGTGGTGCTGCTAGTTCCCTAGACGTGGCGAGACAATCGTCATTTTTCGCCTTGCCGCAAGGCGCGCAGCGAGTCGATCGACCATGCCCCGGCACCCGCCGACGACAAGAAGAGGAACACAAAACAGTACATCACTGCGGCAACTCCGCCGTTTACCGTCGGCCATGGGTTGTCAGGTTTGAAGTGGAACTGCCAATAGGCGACTGCCATCATGCCCGACAGGACAAACGCCATTGGTCGCGTAAACAGTCCAATGAGGACGAAAAGACCGCCGAACACTTCGAGCACACCTCCGACCCAAACTTGTGTGAAAGGAGTTGCGGTCGCATTGTCCGGGGGCATCCCGACAGGGAATGCGAAGAGTTTGGAAGTGCCCGCCAGCATGAACGTCGCAGCGCTGACGATGCGAAGGCCGGCGAGGAATTGCGGCGTCGCTGATTTCCACGATTCGACAAGGCTCATGCCTTTCAGAACGCCACTATTGCGGCAAGTGTTCTGCCTTTCGGCGCATTCCGACGTGACTTGAGAAGATCGGTCGGAATTGGTAGGAGTTCGGGGGCGTTTGCCGCCCCCGAACCGCCAGCATCAGCTGATCTTGGAAAGGTAGGAGTCGAGGCTGTCGAAGCCCATCTGCATCCCGTCGTTCATGCCAGTTTCTAACGCTGCGTCGCGCGCGGCCTTGTTTGGCCACTCCATACGGAGATGGAACATGGTTCCTTCTCCGTCCGGTGTAAAGGTGAACGTGTTGACGTTCTCGGCCCAGTCGCCGCCCCAAGACTCTGTGGAGACGAGTCGGCGCGGCCTCTCGACTTCGATGAAGGTTCCCGTGATGAACATCTCCTCATCGCCGTCGTTCTTTCTCCATCCCCAGCGGTACTTGCCGCCAGGTCTGAGATCCATGTCGCAGTGCGGCATGGACCAGCCCGGCATTCCCGTCATCCATCTCTGGAGGTGTTTGCACTGCGACCAGACATCGAACGCGAGGTCTTGCGGCGCAGGGATGAACCGAGTTACTACAACGGTCGTGTCGGTCTCGAGCACGACTTTCATCTTTTTTTCGTAGGTCTGCATTTCAGTTGCGCTCCTGTTTGAGTCTGTCAAGGAGTTCTTCGAGGCGGTCCATCGAAACTGCAGCGCCCTCTTCCATTCCAGAGTTGATGTGCCCGTCACGGCTCTCTCTGGTCAAGTGAGTGACGAGCGTGGTCACAGTGGTCTTTCCGTCTCGCTCGATGAACGTCGCCGTCTCCGTTGCCGGAAAGTCGCGGATGAAGTCGACGTCATAGACGAAGGTCTCGCTGAGCCTCTCTGGAGCGAGGATATCGAGGTACTCGCCGCAGAACGGGTGCTCGGTGCCATCGGCGGATCGGATGACGCGCCGCCACCTTCCACCTATGCGGAAGTCCGACTCGCAAACCGCGAGTTCGCTGTCGCGTCCACCCCACCACTGTTGGAGGTGGCGGCATTGGGTGAACGCCTCGTAGACGAGGCTCCTGGGAGCGTCGAAGTCTCGGACCATTAGGATTTCGAGGTCCGAAGGGAGTGTCACGGTGAGTCTGTTCATGGTCTGGCTCATAGTTCTGGTCCGTTGTCGTTGTCCGGCAGCTCCTTCAGGTAGGCATCGAGCCGCTCGAAGTTCTGTTCCCAATGGCGTCGATAGCGCTCGACCCATTGTTCGACTTCTTGAAGCGGCTTGGCCTCGAGGCGGCAGGGCCGCCACTGCTTCTCGCGTCCTCGCGACACCAGGCCGGCGTTCTCAAGGACCTTGAGGTGCTTTGAGACCGCAGGCTGAGAGATGTCGAATGGCTTGGCGAGGTCGGTCACTGAGGCCTCACCGAGCGCGAGGCGGGCGAGGATCGCCCGCCTGGTCGGGTCGGCCAGGGCCTGGAAGGTCGTGCTGAGGTGGTCTTGGTTCATTTAGCCAATCGGTTATATAACCAAATGGAAATATACAAGGACAAGCGGCCCGTTGTCAAGGGGGGGGCGTGAAAAGTCAGTTCGACTTGATTGGCGTGACGATTCGAGGGCGGTGGGCTGTGGTGAGGACCTTGTTGCGTTCAAGCATGAGAGCGAAGGTGTTCAAGCCCTGTTTTGCCCGGTCGTCGAGGTCGTAGCGCATGGTACGGGTCAGGTAACGCTCGCACACTTCTCGGCTCCAGCCCGAGCGTGTTGTCGCCTCTTCGACGACTCGCGCGATGTTCTCTTGCCCCCACTTCCAGGATGCGTTGAGGAGGTCGACGAGTTCAGGGCGGAGGTCCTCTCTTCCGACCCAGGCCGCCCAAACGAAGGGAAGCCCGATCATGTCTGACCATGCTTGCCCAAGGTCAAGCGTCTGGAGCCCCGGTGCTTCAGCGACCATTCCCACGTCGCCGATCAGGACGCAGGCGTCGTGGTCGGCAAGCATCGCATCGAGGTCGGGCGGACAGTTCTCGGCCACTGGGTCCGCGCCGTACGTCTCGCGCAAGACTCCGAGCGCAAGGGCGTTGGAGGTTAGCGACGATTGGTCGAGGGCGAGCGACTTGACTTGGCCAAAGGGGACCTTGCTGAAGAGTTTCACCGACTCTGCTGGTCCGTCTGTTCCGATGCAGACGCCGTCAGCGATCGTGCGACCGGGCGTGCGGAGTGTGTCGTAACTGGATACCAAGACGGCGTCGACCTCCCTGTCGTCCAGCATTCGCGGGAGTTTCGAGGGCTGGTCGTACACGACTTCGACTTCGCCGTCAGTCTCGAACCAAGAGACGAGAGGGCGGGCGTTCACGAAAGGCACTGAGCCGACTTTGAACCTAGCCATCCTTCCTCGCCACAGCGACGACGCTACTGCCCCAAGGGAGCGAGCCAGCGGCGATCCACCGGGCCTCCATGTCTTGAAGTTTGACCAATAGCCCGTTTGTAGCGGGGGACACTTTGGGCAGGGAGACCTTGGCTGGGCCACGGCGGAACTTGTCGATGAGCCGGATTAGCACGACGAAAGGAAAGAGCAGGAACACCGAGTAAGAGAGTTTTTCGACCCTGAGGCCGTGTCTTTGCAGGATGTCTTTGACCTGGGACTTCGTGTAGCGGCGGTGGTGCATGAGGGCGACGTCGTGGGGGCCCCAAAGCCACGCAAAAGCGGGGACGTTTAGGACGAGCGTGCCTCCGGGTTTGAGGCAGCGTGCGATCGATGCGACGGCGGACTCGTGGTCGGCGACGTGTTCGAGCGTATCGAGCGACACGACAGCGTCGAACGTAGCGCTCTGGAAGGGAACTTGCTCCGCATTTCCGACCAGCAGGTTTTTGAGCCCGCGCTCCTTGCAGAACGCGACGGCGAGCGGGCTGAAGTCGATCCCAACGGCGCACCGGTCGTGCTGGAGTTCGCTCAGGAGCGCGCCAGTGCCGCTGCCGACGTCGAGGACACGCTTCGCCTCCGGCGCGAACCGCTGGAGCAGGGCAAGCGCTAAGCGTCGACGCGAGACGAACCACCAATAGTGGTCCTCCGCTTGGCGCATCTTGGCGTACTCGTCAACGTTCATCGCGGGGCCGTGTGCGGGCCTTCTTGCCAGCAGCGCGGAGTTTCACGAGCTCGGTGAGCATCCGCACGCCATCGCGGAGCATGTTGACCTTGCTGCCCTCTTGATGGGCCCAACGGATCGGCACTTCCGCGACCTGGTAGCCAAGGTCGCGTGCGATCATCAGGCTTTCGAAGTCGAAGCCGAATCCGTCGAGTTTGCACCTCTTGAACACGTCGAGAGCCACGTCCTCTCTAAACAACTTGAACCCGCATTGCGTGTCCTTGATGCCCTTCACGGCGAAGATTTGGACCGCGAGGTTGAACGATCGGCCGGCCATCTCGCGGTACCAGGGTTGGCGGATCTCGAGGTTCGACTCCTTGAGCGGTCTGCTCCCGATCGCTATTGGGGTACCGCCTTCCACGGCCTTCCAAAGCTTCTCGATCTCCTCGATCGGGGCGGCGAGGTCGGCATCAGAGAAGAGCAGCCATTCGGCCTCAGTCTCCAGCATGCCCTTGCGGACGACGAACCCTTTGCCGTGGTTGGGCTGGGAATCGAGGAGCTCGAACCCAGGGTGCTGCTCCCCAAACTCGCGGACGATCTGGGCGGTGTCGTCCTTGCTTCCGTCGTTGACGACCACGACTTTCCAAGAATAGGGCTGTGCGGACAGGTATTCGTTGAGACGGCGGAGTGTCGGGCCGATTCGATCGTGCTCGTTATAGGCAGGCACGACGACGGCGAGGTGCGGCTTCAAGGTTGGGACAGGATACCGGGAGGTCGCCGCTACTTGAGGGGGCGCTCGTGAAGGATGAACAGGTTGGACAACTGCCGGGTCGGTGGCACGACCAAGGCACCCCGATAGTAAAGCATGGCTGAGCCGCCGCCGTCGAGCGCGACCGCGTCGTGGACGCCCAACTTCTTCATGGCGCCGCCGAGTTGAGAGAGGGTGACCTTGTTGGAGGTCGCCATCATGACGACCTTGCCCTCCTTAGTCAGGCCGACTCCGGTGCGTTGCGCCCGACCCCAGATTCGGGAGTCGTTGAAGTGCTGTGCTTGCGGGTTGGGGCTGACTTTGCCTGCTTTAATCAGGCGGACGGCCCCGCGAATGAGGTGGCGGTAGGTGTACCAGTCGATCGGCTTCTTGAACGGCGTGTCGAAGATGTGGACTTTTCCGTACCAGTCGACACCGATCGCGCTCCCGCGGTGCCCTTGGGCGACGAGCCTTCCATCGACCACGACGTCTGCCACAGGTTGCTGGGACTCGTAGCCAAAGAACGTTCCTGTAATGGCTGCTGCAGGCTGGCGGTCACCTACCATGCGCCACACGCTGTTGAGGCGCTCGGAATAGTAGGCCTCTGCGGTGACCTGCTTGCTCGCCATATCGGCGACGACGGCGTGGTAGTAGATCTTGCCTTCCTTGAAGGACTCATAGCGGATCGGGCGCGCGGCCGAGTCGCCCGAAGTAACGAGCGTTGCGCCGAGGACGATCGCGGTGGTGAGTCCCATTAAAACCAAACGAGGCTGACGCCTCTATTGTCGGTACGCCTTAGCGACGAGATAAGTGCACAAACCTGTCCACTTTTCTTGATTCCTGAGAAACTGGCATTCCTTTGGGCCGTTGTGGGCTCAGCCGGGATAATGGACCCTGGGTCACGTTGCATCACAGGTTGCAATGGGGCTAATCTAAGTTCGGCGAAGTCGGGGGGCGCCAGTGTCCAGCGGTGTGCGTTCAAATGGATGAAAGCGAGGTAGGGCGTGGTTAGCACGGGCCTCGCACGTTACGCCTGGGCTGTCCTCATCTATACGATCCCCGTGATCCTGTTCGGGGCGTTTGTACGCGCTGGGCTCCACGGAGACGGTTGTGGGGCGCACTGGCCCGGATGCAACGGCGCACTGATCCCTGACGGCACGAGCCTGAACGCGAACATCGAGTTCAGCCACAGGGCGTCCAGCGGGCTCCTCGGTCTGTTGGTATTCGCCCTTGTCGTATGGTGTTTCTCTGCCTTGGACAAGGGGCACCCGGGACGCAAGTCGTCGATGTTCGTGCTCTTCTTCACCCTAACTGAGGCGGCGATCGGCGCCGTGCTCGTGAAGACCGGCTGGGTGGCCCTCGACACCTCGATGGGTCGCGTGTTCATGATGAGTTTCCATCTGGTGAACACGTTCTTCCTGTTAGGATCGCTCGCCCTCTGTGCGCACTTTGCTAGCGGCGGCGAGCGTATCCGTCTGAGGGGGCAAGGCCCAACCGGAACGGCCATAACCATCGGGTTGATCGGGCTTGTGCTGCTCGGAATCACAGGTGCGATATCTGCGCTCGGAGACACGATCTTTCCTGTGACGTCACTGGCCGAAGGGCTACAGCGGGACGTCGCCCCCACGTCGCACGTGGCCGAGCGGTTGAGGATGTTCCATCCTCTGATCGCGACGTCCGTCGGCCTCTATCTTCTGTTTGCGTGCGGGATCGTGACCAAGAACCGGCCAGACCTGCGTACGAAGACTCGCGCGAAGTGGGTCGTCGTCACGTTTTGGGGGCAGATGGCCTTTGGTCTTTTGAACCTCGTCTTCTTGGCACCGATCTGGATGCAGATCGTCCACCTGGCGCTGGCCGACCTGATCTGGATCCAGTTTGTGCTCTTGGGCGTTTCGGCGCTGGCGCTAAGCAAGGCCGATGAGGTCCATGGGCCGGAAAGACAGCCATCAAGCGCGACCATGTCGAAGGGGTTCCTGAGCAAAGCCAAGGCCTATATCGCCTTGACCAAACCGAGAGTGGTGTCGTTGCTCGTGTTCGTTACGGTCGCAGCGATGTTCGTGGCGCAGGGTGGATGGCCCGGCCTCTGGCCGATCCTGCTCGTGTCGATCGGCGGGTACATGGCTGCCGGCGCGGCCAACACCTTCAACATGCTTTATGAGCGCGACCTCGACGAGGCCATGGAAAGGACGTCACACCGCCCGACGGTCGCCCTCACCCTGACGACTGCCGAGTCGCTCGTCTTCGGTTTCGTTCTTGCGATCGGCTCGTTCGCACTTCTGTGGTCCGCGTTCAACCTCTTGGCGGCCATGATGGCGATGTCCGGGCTGCTGTTCTACTTCTTCATCTACACAATGGCGCTGAAGCGGCGCACGCACCAGAACATCGTGATCGGTGGCGCTGCCGGAGCGTTCCCGCCGCTCGTCGGTTACGCGGCTGTAACCGGAAGGTTGGATCCGATCGCTTGGTACCTCTTTGGAATCATCTTCCTGTGGACTCCGGTCCATTTCTGGGCGCTGGCGTTGATGATCAAGGACGACTACGCAAAGGCTGGCGTGCCGATGCTGCCGGTGGTCAAGGGCGACCGAGCAACAGTAGTCCAGATCGGGGTCTACACGCTGTTGACGGCAGTGGTGACGACCATGCCGTTGTTCCAGGGCGAGGTCGGCTGGGTGTATCTGGTCGGAGCAAGTTTGCTGAACGCAGGGTTGATCGTCCAGAGCGTACAACTTTTGCGGTACACGGACCGTCCCCACGCGAAACGGCTCTTCAAGTACTCGATGGTGTACCTGGCCCTTCTTTTCGTGGCGATCGCGGTAGACCGGGCGGTGTTGCCGTCATGAGTCCGCTTGAAGTGGAGGGGCCAAGTCCAGTAAAGTCTGGGTTACACGGAAGGTCGGAAACGACCGGGGTTGGAGTGCACTAGGATGGCGCAGTTATTTAGGCCGAACGCGAACACGTACGCGACAGTTAGCCTCGTGGTCGGGGCGCTTGTCCCGTTCAGCCTTTTCTACTTCGGTTCTTCGATCACGCGTTCCCCCTACAACACAGGCGTCGGAGTGCCGCTGGACCAGCCGATCCCGTTCAGCCACAAGCACCACGCGTTCGAACTCGGCATTGACTGCCGTTTCTGCCACACGGGTGTCGAGACCGGCGCCGTGGCGGGACTGCCGACAACCGAGGTCTGCATGACCTGCCACTCGCAGATCTGGACGAACAGCCCGCTCCTCGAGCCCTTGCGCAAGAGTTGGGAGACCGGCACCCCTCTCAGTTGGGTGAAAGTCAACCGGGTCCCTGACTTCGTCTACTTCGACCACAGCATCCACATCGCCAAAGGCATCAACTGCAACACGTGCCACGGCCCGGTCCAGGAGATGCAGATCACGGCCAAGGGGCAGACGTTCCACATGTCGTGGTGCCTCGACTGCCACAACAGCCCTGAGGACTTTATGTACGAGTACAAGCCGGGCACAGAGCCCCGGCAGCAGGTCTTCGAACTCTATGCGAAGATGGCCCGCGGCGAGAAACTCGAGCCCTTCGAGTGGGAGATCGCCAATGGTATGGGGCTGAACTCGAAGATTCCTGACGACAAGGCACACGAGGGCGTCGACCTGATGAACGCGAGGAAAATCAACAAGGCGCAGTTGATGGACTGCTACGTGTGCCACAGATAGGAGATTTGGTGAGCAAGAGCACGGATTTGAACGGCAAGACGGGCAAGAGGTACTGGAAGGGCCTCGACCAACTCGCGGGCACTCCTGAGTTCCAAAAGTGGGTCGACGACGAGTTCCCCGAGCGTAGGTCTCTTCTCGACGTCGACCGCCGCGGCTTCCTCAAGTTGATGGGCGCGAGTCTGATGCTGGCCGGCATCGGTGCCGCAGGATGCCGCAAGTTGCCCGAGGGTCGGCTGGTTCCGTTCATCACAGGGCCAGAAGACCGTATGCCTGGCGAGACGGTCTATTACTCATCCATCTCGACGGTCGGCGGATACGCCACGGGCCTCAAGGTCAAGACGGTCGAGGGACGTCCGATCAAGTTGGACGGGAACCCGAACCACCCTGCGTCCCTGGGCGGTCTCGACGCGCGCACCCAGGCGCGCGTGCTCGACATGTACGACCCTGACCGGTTGCGCATGGTGCTTCACAAGGGCCAGTCGAGCAGTTGGAGCTTCTTCCTTAAGGCGGCGCGCGCAAAACTCGACGAACTCGCGGCGAACCAAGGCTTCGGCGTCGTGCTGATCACCGAGGCGGTGGGTTCGCCGACGTTGCGTTCGCAGATCGACGCCTTCCTGATCAAGTATCCGTCCGCGACGTGGCTGCCCTACGAGCCGGTGAGCCGCGGAAACGCGACGACCGGCGCAGCGATGGCCTATAGCGCCGTCTACGACACGCACTACCGTTTCGACCGTGCGAGCGTCGTGTTGTCGATCGACTCGAACGCGATCATGGAAGGGCCGGCGGCCGTGCGATATCAGCGCGACTTGATGTCGCGGCGAGACCTCAATAACGGCGCTAGCATGAGCCGCGTCTACGCAGTCGAGTCGGCGCCGACGACCCTCGGCGTCGTGGCCGATCACCGAGTCCCCTTACGCGCTTCGCAGATGATGGCGTTCGCAAAGGCGATCGCGGCGCGAGTGGGCGTGGCCGGCGCGTCGTCTTCGGCGCTTCCGACGGGAATCGACGAGGCATGGGTAGATGCGCTCGTCCGCGACCTCACGGCGAACCGAGGCGCAAGCATCGTAGTTCCAGGCGACCACTTGCCGCCATCGGTCCACGCGCTCTGCCACGCGATCAATGAGGCGCTTGGCAACTTCGGTCAGACGGTCGTGCGAACGGCACCAGTCGTCATGCCGCCTGCCGGATCGCTGGCGAGCGTCGCGGACTTCATGCGCGGCGGCCAGGCAGAGGCGGTGTTCATCCTCGGCGGCAATCCTGTGTACAACGCCCCCGCAGACGTGGACTTTGCCGGCGCGTTGAAGTCCGTCCCGTTCACAGCGCGTCTGGGGACGTACGACGACGAGACTTCGGCGGCGTGCGAGTGGGTGCTGCCGATGAGCCACTTCTTGGAGTGTTGGGGCGACGGTCGCGCGTTCGACGGCACGACGAGCATCCAGCAGCCAGCGATCCTTCCGCTCTACGACTCCAAGAGCGAGATCGAACTCATGGAGGCCCTCGCAGGAAACTCTCGCGACGGCCTGCAGATCGTCCAGTCTTTTTGGCGCGCCCAATGGACAGGGGCCGACTTCGACAAGTCTTGGGAGCGCGCGCTCGCCGACGGCGTGATCGCCGGCACGCAGGCGGCGGAGTTCGGGGTGCCTGTGGCGGCGGGCCTTGCGTCGGCACTACAAACGGAACCCGAGGCGGACCGAATTGAGGTCGTCATCCAGCCTGATCCTACGATCTACGACGGACGCTATGCGAACAACGGTTGGCTGCAGGAGCTGCCGAAACCGCTCAGCAACCTGACGTGGGACAACGCGGCGTGCATGAGCCACGAGACGGCGAAGCAACTCGGCGTCAAGATCGACAAGACGTATCTTGGGTTCATCCCGGCCGACCGCGACGCCGACATGGTGGCGATCACTGTGGACGGTCGCACGGTCGAGGCTGCCGTCTATGTGCAGCACGGCATGGCGGACGGCGTGGTGCTCGTGCACCTCGGATACGGACGTGCACGTGGCGGGAAGATTATGCTGCCGCTAATGGACTCTCGCGACGAGTTCGAGGGCGGCGGGTTCAACGCGTTCCAACTCTTGCGTACGGGCCCGAACCCGTTCATGGTCGTGAACGGCGCGAGAGTCGAGGTCACCGGTCGCACCTATCCTCTTGCGAACTCGCAGTTCCACAACACGATCGACATGACTGAGGTCGACTCGGACAGGGAGCTGCTCGAGGAGATGACGCTCTCGAAGTTCCTGAGCGAGGAAGTCGAGGAACACCACGAGAACCCGTCGCTGTACGATCGAGACCGCATTGCTGAGGTCATGCCTCCCATCGTCAAGGAGAAGTTCCCCGCCCTCGACGACAGCACGGTGAACGCCAACGGTTGGAACGACCCCGATCAAAACCAGTGGGCGATGACGATCGACCTTTCGCTGTGCACCGGGTGCAACGCCTGCGTCATAGCGTGCCAGTCGGAGAACAACATCCCGACGGTCGGCAAGTACCAGGTGCAGCGCGGTCGCGAGATGCACTGGATCCGCATCGACCG
>CAZGXW010000022.1:0-35085 GCA_964529975.1 uncultured Fimbriimonadaceae bacterium | reverse complement strand
TTGCGGTACATCGCGAGCACGAGGCCGGTGGTCTCGAACTCCGCGTGCGTCGGCGTGGTCTTGATCGCGCCGATGACGTTGACGGTCTGCGCGTACTGCGCCATCTCGTAGACGTCGGTGTTTCGGAAGAACTCGTGCAGGCCGGCGGCGACGCCCATGCCGTCCTTCCAGTAGTAGCGCGTGCCGAGCTCGCCGTAGAGGTACGGGCCGTACCAGTAGTTCCACTCGTCCATCGAGATCTTGACTTTGGGCTGTTGCAGAGTGGGTTGGAAGCGGCGGTGCCAGTCGGCTTTTCTTCGGATCGCCTCCGGCAACAGCCGAGTGTGCTCGATCACGTCCTGTCGCTCTTGGACGTAGATGTGCTCGCTGAGCAGGTCCATGTTCTTGCGCGTTCCGCGCAGCATCGCCTCGTCCCAGGGGCCGGTCTCGCCGACGGCGATTGTTTTTATTGTTGGATCGACTGCCTTCATGCGGTCGACGGTCATGTTGTGCTTGGTGACGTACTGCGCGACGGGGATGTGGCCGAGCTGCCAGCTTCCGTACATCTCGTTTCCGATCCCCCACCATCGGACGTTGAACGGCTTTGTGGCGCCGTTCTCTGCGCGGAGTCGCGCCATGTCCGAGCCCCCTCTCCACGATCCGGAGGTTCGAGGGGAGGGGGTTGGGGGTGGGGAATTGCAATACTCCACCCATTGCGCAGCGGAGAAGGGGTCGCCGAAACCGGTGTTGACTACGATCAGCGGCTCGGTGCCGATCAGTTCGCAGAAGCGGATGAACTCGTGCGTGCCGACGTCGTTGGGGTCGATGCCGGTCCATGCGGGGTTGGGGATCGTCGGCCGTTTGTCGCGGTCGCCGATGCCATCGCGCCATTCATAACCAGAAACAAAGTTCCCGCCGGGCCAGCGGTAGATCGGTGCATCCAACTCGCGCAACAACTCGATCACGTCGCGCCGAAACCCATCGACGTTGTCCGCGGGCATCAGCGACACGGCCGCGATCTGCGAGCCAGCCACGGACCGGATCACGAATAGCGCGTCCGTCATCGACTCCTTGGTCGTAAACTTGTGCGATGCCGTGGTCCATTCCTGCGAGGCTGGGTGCTGCTTGTAACCGAACTCGGCAATGACCGACTGCACCGATGTCGAGACCGCTCCGCCTCGGTACGTGATCGTGGCGACGTACTCCCGACCGTCCTTGATCCAGATTCCCGCCTGCCTCAAGATGCCTTTCAGTTCGATCACGGGTTGCGATCGGTAGTCGGTCTGCACCCGGGTCAGCGTTGCGGTCCCTTGCTTGTCCCAGGGAGAAGCGACCAGGCGCCGATATCCCTCCGGCATGAGTTCGTACGGCTCCTTCTTTTCAATCGGATAGTAGAACTTGCGGTCTTCGAGCATCTCCGCCCAGATGCCGCCATAGATGCACTTGCCCATGTGCTCGATGAACTGGCCATAAATGTAGGGCGAGATCGGATCGCGCGTCTGCGAGACGTCGATCGTCACCGGGCCAGGGAAGTCCTTCATTTCGATCCGCTCCAGCACGACGTCGTCATAGTACGCCCGCCCCCGCGACTGGCCCCAACCTCCGAACAGACAATTGATCTGCACCGACGTCCGCACGCCGGAACGAAACACGACGGACACATCGGTCCAACCCGAGTTTCCCGTCACGGCCGAAGTCAACGACCCCGCAACCTGGTGGACGTTTAGCAGCGCACCCATCGCACCAGAAACCCCCTCGCTCCTCACACGTCCCGACAACCGATAGTACGAACCCGCCACGACAGGCGCATCGAACGACCACGAGGCGTCTGCCCCGCGCTCCGACTCGATGGTCAGGCAAGATCCCCTCCCGCCTCCGCCAGCAGTCACCGAGAAAGTCGCCGAACCCGCGTACGTCACCTGCCGCCACGACCCGGCGCCCTCGTCGAACGACCAAGTCGCGCGGTCTTGTTGGTCTAGAACGGCCAGGACAATCGCGAAAAGCATCGGAACAAGTATGGCTCTCACGGAACTCTCCGCAGGGAACTCCGTCTAACCAGGCGGAGGAATTGGACGAGTGAGGATGTGTATGAGAACCCCACACGTTGTTTGCATTGCTATTGCCCTCGGGCTGGTTGCATCGGCCTTTGGCCAGCGGCCCGGGGCGCTCGCGCCTAGTGTCGAGTTCGCCCATGGCGAGGGAGTCTTGACCGCCCGTGACGGCGCACAGGCTCGCACCGCGTTCCGCGTCAGCCAGCAGGGCGATCGCCCGGCGGAAGGCGTCTTGCGGTTCACGACCCAACTGAGGAACGGCGCGACTTTGACGATCACCACAGAGCGGTTGCCTCGGCTTGAAGTCCGCGAAAACGTCGCGCACTTCAGCGGCCCGGCCGTGATCGAGGTCTCCCGTACGCGCAACAGCGACGGGTGGAGGATGGAAGGCGTCGTCACCGTGTCGATCCGTAACGACGTCCGCATCCAGGACGGTCGCGACTCCAGGATCATCGACATCATGGAGATCGCGTTCCGAAGCGACCGCACGGACAGGAACTACGACTTTGCCGGCTGGACGCAACCGCGAAACATCCAGATCGGCATCAGGACCGGCGACCGCTAAAGGCACAGTTGCTCTTCAATGGCCCGGCGCATCGCGCTGGGCTTTCTTATGCCGTCACGCCAAGTTTGTCGCGGACTTTAATGAACGCTTGCAGCGCGAACGCGAGGTCTTCTTGCGTGTGCGCCGCGCTTGGCATGGTCCGGATGCGCGCCTTACCGAGAGCGACGGTCGGATAAGCGATCGATAAGGCGTACACGCCCTCGTCCCAAAGCATGCGCTCCATTTGCTGCGCCGTCTTCTCGTCGCCCACGAAGACCGGCGTGATCGGCGTCTCGCTGCCCATCGTGTCGAACCCTGCGTCTTGCAGCGCTCCCTTCCACCACTTCGCGTTGTCCCACAACCGTTTCATCGGCTCGGGGTCGTTCTCCATCACGTCGAGTGCGGCGATCAGGGCAGCAGCGACGACGGGAGGGTGCGCCGTAGAGAACAGGTAAGGCCTTCCGCGGTTGATGAGCCACTCTTTCAGCGCGCTCGAACCGGCGATGTAGCCTCCGACCACGCCGAGCGCCTTGCTCAAGGTGCCAAGTTGGATGTCCACTCGGCCATACAGGTCGAAATGCGACGTCGATCCTGCTCCGTTCTTCCCGAGCACGCCGCTCGCGTGGGCGTCGTCGACCATGACAAAAGCGTCGTACCTTTCAGCCAGGTCCACGATCGCGGGCAGAGGAGCGATGTCCCCGTCCATGCTGAACACGCCGTCTGTGATGATCATCTTCTTCTCGAAGCCCTTCTCGTTCGCCTTCTTGAGGCAGCCTTCGAGTTGGTCCATGTCCTTGTGGCCGTAGACCCACCCTTCGGACTTTCGATAGGAGGCCGTCGAGAGCCGCACCCCGTCGATGATCGACGCGTGGTTGAGTTCGTCGCTGATCACGACGTCTTTGTCCGTCAGCACCGCCGGGATGCACCCGCTGTTGGCCGTGAAGCCGCTGGTGAACACAAGCACCGCCTCGACGCGTTTGAAAACCGCGAGTCTCTCCTCGAGTTCGGTGTGCACCTGCATCGTGCCGCCGATCCATCGCACGGCCCCCGCGCCCACTCCCCACTTGTCGATCGCCTCGTGCGCCGCCGCGACGACTTGCGGATGGTTGGCGAGTCCCAGATAGTTGTTGCTGCTGAGGTTGACGACCTCTTTGCCATCCATGCGCACGCGGCCACCGGCCGCCGACTCAAGCGTGCGTGGCGACTTGTAGAGGTGCTTGTCTTTGAGGCCCTGGATGTTGGCGGTCAACCAGTTCTGCAGCGTGGGGTTCATCGGGCCCCAGGTTACTCGATGCCGCGCGTCACTTCGCGGTCGAGAACGACCCGCCGACCGTCGACTGGCGCGCTTGGTTCGCGAACGCCACTTCGAACCGATAGGTCGCGCCTGGTCGCAGCGGGGAATGCGGCAACAGGATGATCGCCGAACTCGCGAAACGGTCGTTGCCCGGGTGCAGCGCCAAGACCGGCACGCTCTTGCCTTGTCCATCCCTCAGGGATGAAGAGACGTAGCGCAGTCCCTTTGCGTCCTTGCCAAAGAACGCGACGACGATCGGGTACCCGATTGGACCGTCAATGTGCGCATTGCGAAGCGGGTCCGGCGTCTCCACAGTGTCCCACGTTGTAGGAACGTTCTTCCCGTTGTTTGGTGGGGAAAACACGGTCCCGTCGCCCGTCTCGCCACCAAGCTTCACGACGACGCTCGTGTCTGTCGCAGCTGCCCCAAAGTCCGGTCGATTGGGCTGCAAGAACATCACGCGGTGATAGGGCGCGACGAACAGGCCTTCAAGCGCCGCTTTCAGGCCTCTGCTGGAAAAGGAGAGCGCCTCGCTGTTACGACCGACGTATCCGAACATCTTGGTCCGCTCGCCCGCGGTCCTCGCCGTGTAGTGTTGCTTGCCAGGCGATTGGGCGTGCCCGATCGTGTTGTTGGCGACCATGTACTCGAGGTGCGACTGTGCCGCCGCCTGAAGAGCGTCATGGGGACGGACTCCCGAAAGGCCATGTTGCCGCCTCACGTCGTCGACGAAGGCGCGGACTTCTGAGGCACCGCTCGCGGGCAGGCCAGCGAGCACGCAAATCCCTAGCGCTAGGTTCATCCTTGGTCGGGTCTCTTTCTTCAGGACGCCCCGACTCTAGCAAACGTTACAGGGTTCAGGCCCCAGGTTCTGTGCTGTGGCTCGTCTCCTCGGTCTCTGCGAACCCGAGCGCAGCCTGGCGTGTGAGTTCATCCGAGGTGAGGGGCCTCGGACTGACCTCGATCGGTTCGATGAGGGCCAAGTCCTTGTTCGATTGGACACCGTTGTCCTTGAATCGTCTCGCAGCGGGGAGCACGCGGGCCTCGAGCGAACTCCCGAACTCGTTGTATGCGTTGCCCGCCTGCTTGAGCGCCTTGCCCAGTTTGTTGTAGTCGTCGACGATCTTACAGATCCTCTCGTAGAGTTGGCTGCCGTCCTTCTGGACCTCTCGAGCGAGTTGCGCGAGTTTCTCCTGTTGCCACCCATAGTTGACGGCGCGCAGCAAGGCGAGAAGAGTCGTGGGCGTGGCAAGGACGACGTTGCACTCCATGCACTCCTCAATGAGGGCCGGTCGCGCTTCTACGGCAGTTCGGAACGCCGACTCGCTCGGGATGAACATGACAGTGAAGTCCGGCGCTCCATCGCGCTTGCTGTAATCGCGCCTCTTGAGTTCCTTGGCGTGCTCGTAGAGTTTGCCACCGTGCGCGCGGAAGAACGTGGCGCGCCCTTCTTCGTCAGGCGTCTCGAGCCCCTCCATGTACGCGCGCATTGGCGCCTTGCTGTCGATGATCAATGTGCGACCACCCGGGAGATTGATGATCATGTCGGGTCGCTGGTCGCCGTCGTCGCTCGAAGTCGTCGATTGCTGGTCGAACGTGTAGTGCTCTTCCAGCCCTGCCATCTCAACGACACGTTCGAGCACCATCTCGCCCCAACTGCCCGCACTTCCCGGGTCTTGCAGGGCTTTGACAAGCCGGTTAGTCTCCTTCGTCAGTCCGCTCTGCTGCTCGCCGAGTGTCTTGATCTGCTGCAGAAGTTCGCCGTACGCCTCTGCACGTTGCTTCTCAATGTCCCGGTTGTGGCCGTCCAGGTCTTTGAGCCTCTCTTGGAACGGCCGGAGCATCTCTTCGATCGACTTTGCGCGTTGCGTCAGGTCGGTGTCCGATAGCTTCTTGTGCTCTTCGAGGGCCTGCTTGAGGTTTCTCAGCGAGATCGCGTCGAAGGAGTCTTCCATCGCCTTCTTTGCGTCCTCGTAGGCCTGGACTCGTTCGGAGTGCGACCTCTCTCGCTCGTTCAGTTGCGTCGAGAGTTCGATGACCCTGCCGTTGGCGGCGTCGCGCTCCTTTCTCGCAGTCTCAGCGTCCGACTTTGCGGACTCTAGGGCGTCGCGCAACGGATTGCTCTGCCGACTTGCGACGACCAATGCGATGACGAGCCCGCCAACGAGCCCGACTGCGGCACCAATGAGAATCGAAACGGGTTCCATTCCTTGTGACTAGTATATCTGTGTCTGGCATCAGGGCAGTACTGGGTTTTTGGGCTCCAAGGAGCAATGAGTAGGGAGTAAGGACGAATCCGAACCATGTATCCTCACCTCCGATGCTCCAACCGCCGCTGACATCCCCTGGCAAGTCCTTGCGCGAGAAGTTCGCAAAAGGGATCGTCGTGCTACCGGGCGCGTACGACGCACTCTCCGCGCTCGCGGCGTACAAGGCGGGGGCCGAGGCCGTGTACATGAGCGGTGGCGCGATGACGAACGCGCAACTTGGCGTCCCCGACATCGCGCTCATGACGCTGACCGAGATGTCCTCGACGGTCGCCCGGGCGTGCCAGGTCGCACCCGTGCCCGTCGTGAGCGACGCTGACACGGGATTCGGCGCGGAGTGGAGCGCAGTGCGGACCGTGATCGAGTTCGAGCGCGCCGGTTGCGCCGGTATTCATATCGAAGATCAGGTCTCGCCCAAGAGGTGCGGGCATCTCGACGGCAAGGCGGTGGTCGCAATTGAAGAAATGTGCGCCAAAGTCCGCGCAGCGGTGAGCGCGAAGCGCGACCAGTCCTTCCTGGTCATTGCTCGCACTGACGCGGCAGGCATCGAGGGCGTTCCGAGCGCGATCGACCGCGCGAAAGCGTACGTCGATGCGGGCGCGGACGGCGTGTTTCCTGAGGGCCTCGCGAGCGAGACAGAGTTCGAGGCGTTCCGCAAGGCGCTCCCCGGTGTGCCGCTGCTCGCGAACATGACCGAGTTCGGCAAGACGCCCCTAATCACATCTGCGCGGTTCGACGAGATGGGCTACCAGATGGTGATCTTCCCAGTCACTGCCCTGCGCGTCGCGCTCAAGGCGCTCGACTCGTTCTACAGCGACCTCTTAAGGGCCGGCACACAGGCAGGCTGGCTCGACAGGATGGTGACACGGAACGAACTCTACGAAAGGATCGATTATTCCGAGGTCACTGCGAAGGGAAAGGCCTGGCAGCCGGAGTAGCCCCAGGCTCGAAGGGGCGTCCTGGTAGACTCGCCGCAACGGTCGAGGGGCCAGATTTGAACCTGAAAGCGCCCTCGAACGGGCCGGCAACGAGGCCGGAAAACGGAACAGTACGATGAGCGCGACGACCTATCCGAACTACAGCCCGGGACTCGAGGGCGTGATCGCCGGAATCAGCACGATCTCCGACATCAGCAGCGAAGAGAGCAAACTGATCTACCGCGGTTACGACGTGCACGACCTGGCGAGCCAGGGCACGTTCGAGCAGACCGCGTACCTGCTGCTTTACGGGAAACTCCCCAACCGCGCCGAACTCAGCGCGTTCGAAGAGACCCTCAAGGCCGAGCGCGAAGTTCCTACGCAGGTCTACGACGCCCTGCGCGCGCTTCCAAAAGACACCCACCCGATGGACATCGCCAAGGTGGGCTTTGCCGTCGCGGCTCCGTTCGACCGCGATTACGCCGCCCCTGCGACCGACCAGGCCGCAAACCTTCGCAAGGCCGTCCGCATCGTCGCCAAGGCCAGCACGATCATCGGCAACGGCCACCGCATCCGCAGCGGTCAGGAGCCGCTCAAGACCAAGGCCGAGCACACGATCGCGCAGAACTTCCTATATTTGATCACCGGCAAGGAGCCGGACGCCGAGACGGCACACGTGCTCGACTCCTCGCTCACGCTCTACGCCGAGCACGGTTTTAACGCCTCGACCTTCGCTTGCCGCGTGACGGTGGCGACGCTCAGCGACATATACAGCGGCATCGTGACGGGCATCGGCACGTTGCGCGGCCCGCTCCACGGCGGCGCGAATGAGGAGGCCATGAAGATGATCCTCGAGATCGGTTCGCCCGAAAAGGCCGAAGGCTGGATCCGCGACGCGCTCGCGACCAAGAAGAAGATCATGGGCTTCGGGCACCGCGAGTACAAGAAGCGCGACCCGCGCGCGATCTACATGACCAAGGTCGGTAAGGAACTTTGCGAGAAGTCTGGCCAGACGCAGTGGTCGAAGATCGCCGACATCCTCGAGAACGTGATGGAGACCGAGAAGGGTATCTACCCGAACGTGGACTTCCCGGCGGCCTACGCGTACTACGTGCTCGGATTCCCGATCGACCTCTACACGCCTATCTTCGTGATGGCGAGGGTGAGCGGTTGGTCGGCGCACGTGCTGGAGCAACTCGCTAACAACCGCCTGATCCGCCCAGCGTGCATCTACGAGGGCGCCCGCACGGCGACTTGGGTGCCCATCGACGAGCGCTAAGTCAGCGATACGCCCCGAGACTGGCAATTCGTCGGTCTTGGGGCTGATTGTTTAACTGCCTGGTAGATACTGCTTCGGAATCGGCAGCGAGGGCGTCTCCGCTTGCCACAGGATCGAGATCACCCACCATCGCGTGCCGTCGAAACGCATTTGGATCGTGTTGATCCCGCGCTGGAACACTTCGCCTTCCTTCGTGTTGCGGGAGGTGTACGTGCTCCAGACGTTGGCGATGTCGCCGAACTGCTCGGTCTTGCGAAAGATCTCGGACTCGAAGAATCCGCGCTGCTCGAGCATCGGCCCGCTGCGCTCGATGTACTGATCGGGCGTCATTTCGACCAGCCTGCTCGGTCCGTTCTGCGGCTTTACGGTAGCGCGGAGCATTCCCCCGGGGGAGAAGATCGCTTTGAACTTGTCCCAGTCCCGCTTCTCTCCGGCACCGCCGGAGATGACTGCGTAGAGGGTCTTGACCGTGGAGTCAATGGTGGCAAAGTCGTTGGTCGCGGGTGGCGTCTGTGTCGCAAGAGCGACCGCAAGGGCGATGGACGAGAGCATGGCGAAGAGTTTACGCAAGGCAGGGCATGGTTCGTTAGCGGGGTAAAAACCGTGCACACGCCATGAGAACCCGACTCGCTCGACCTTTTTTGCTCGCCGTCGCCCTGGCGGCGTTCGTCCCCTCGATCGCCCAGCAGCCCGATCCAAGGCTTTACGAGGGCCTGCGCTGGCGCGAGATCGGCCCGTTCCGGGGCGGTCGCTCTAACGCCGTCTCCGGTGTACCGGGGAGGCCCGAAGAGTTCTACATGGGCACGTGCGGAGGCGGACTCTGGAAGACCACCGACGGTGGGGTCGAGTGGGCCAACGTCAGCGATGGGTTCTTCAAGACAGGGAGTGTTGGCGGGATCGGCGTGAGTGCAACGAACCCCGACGTCGTGTACGTCGGCATGGGCGAGACCCAGTTGCGCGGAAACGTGAGCCACGGCGACGGCGTGTACAAGACCACTGACGGGGGCAAGACGTGGACGAACATGGGTCTCAAGGAGACGCGCCACATCGCCCGAGTACGCGTGCATCCCACCAATCCTGACGTCGTTTGGGTTGCTGCCCTTGGTCACGTCTACGGCCCGAACCGCGAGCGCGGGATATACAAGACGACGGACGGAGGCAAGACCTGGAAGCAAGTGCTTTTCGTCAGCGACGTCGCCGGAAGTTGCGACCTGAGCGTCGACAAGAACAACCCAAATGTCGTGTACGCGAGCACTTGGGAGGCCTGGCGCACGCCGTTCAGCCTCAATTCGGGCGGACCTGGATCGAAACTGTGGAAGTCGACCGACGGTGGCGAGACGTGGAAGGACATCTCGCGCAGCCCGGGATTGCCAAAGGAGACGCTCGGCAAGATCGGCGTCAGCGTATCGCCCGTGGATTCGAGCCGCGTCTACGTGATCATCGAGGCGCACGACGGAGGCATCTTCAGCAGCGACGATTCCGGTGCGACCTGGACGTTGGTCAACAACAACCGGAACTACCGCCAGCGCGCATTCTATTACACCCGCGTCGAGGCCGACACGAAAAACAAGGACACGGTGTACGTGATGAACGTGTCGTTCGCGCGTTCGACCGACGGTGGCAAGACTTGGCGCGGCGTGGGGACGCCGCACAGCGACAACCACGACCTTTGGATCAGCCCCGACAACCCGGACGTGATGATCAACGCCAACGACGGCGGCGGAAACGTGACAAAGGACGGTGGCAGGACGTGGACGGCGCAAGACTTTGCGACCGCGCAGTTCTATCATGTGACGACCGACAACAACTTCCCCTACCGCATCTACGGCGCCCAACAGGACAACAGCACGATCCGCATCTTCAGCCAGTACGCGGGCGGAATCGGATTTGCAGCATGGGAAGGGACGAGCGGCGGTGAGAGCGGTTATGTCGCTGTCAAGCCTGACGACCCGGAGATCGTGATCGGCGCGAACTACAGCGGCGACCTCGAACTCACCAACCACCGCACCGGTCTCGGTCGCAACATCAACGCTTGGCCGGACAATCCGATGGGCCACGGCGCGATCGACCTCGTGCAGAGGTTCCAGTGGACGTTCCCGATCATCTTCTCGCCCCACGACCCTAACGTCCTGTACGTGTGCTCGCAGTTCGTTTTGCGCAGCACGGACCTCGGCGGCACATGGACGAAGATCTCGCCCGACCTCACAAAGGCCGACCCTCGAACCCTGCAATCGAGCGGCGGGCCCATTACGCAGGACAACACTGGCGTCGAGTATTACGCGACCGTTTTCACCTTGGCGGAGTCAAAACTCGCCAAGGGACTGATGTGGGCGGGCTCGGACGACGGACTCGTGCACGTCACACGAAACGGGGGACGGACTTGGCTTAAGGTCACGCCGCAAGGGATGCCCGAATGGGGCCTCTGCAGCATGGTCGAGCCGTCGAACTTCGATGAGGGCACCGCGTACCTCGCGGTCGACAACCACGAGAAGGACGACTACAGGCCATACATCTTCATCACCACCGACTTTGGGCGGGCGTGGAAGAACGCGGTGAAGGGCATTCCCGATGGCACGTTCGTGCGCGTTGTGCGCGAAGACCCGGTTCGCAAAGGACTTCTTTATGCCGGAACTGAGTCTGGCGTTTACGTGAGTTTCGACAATGGCGCCAACTGGGCTCCGCTGCAGATGAACCTGCCCATCGTGCCGATCCACGACCTGACGATAAAGGACGACGACCTGATCGCGGCAACGCACGGGCGCTCGTTCTGGGTTCTCGACGACCTATCGCCAGTAAGGCAAGCCGCCGACATTCGCACCGCCGACAAACCGATCCTCTACAAGCCGTCCGACGCCACGAGGGCGCGCGTTGGCGGGTTCGGCGGCGGCCGCAGGGGGGGACAACAGCCCGAGGGCGAGCGCGAGCCGATGGGCGCGAACCCCTTGACCGGGGCCGTCGTCAGTTACTATCTTCCGGCCGACGTACCCGAGGTCAAACTTGAGGTCCTCAATGCCAAGGGCGAGGCGATCTCAACATCGAGCAACGCGCCAAAGACCGCTGGATTCCAGCGCATCTCTCTGCCGCCATTGCAGTATCAGTCGTTCCGAAACCCGCCGGGGATGCTGATGTGGGGAGCGGGATCGAGGTCGATCCCGGCACCGCCGGGCGAGTACACCGTGCGGATGACCATCGGAAGCGATGTTCAAACGCAGACCTTCAACTGGACGAAGGACCCTCGCTCGACGGCAACGAACGAAGAACTCGTCAAGCAGTTCGAACTGGCGATGGCCGTCAGCAAGCGCACTAACGAGTCGAACGACGTGGTCGTCAAAGTGCGTTCGATCCGCGAACAGGTCGGAAAGGCCGTCGAGGCGCACGCCTCGTTGAAGCCCGACGCCGACGCGATGATGCTGAAGTTCGAGGAAGTCGAGAACGCCATGTACCAGACCAAGGCGCAGTCAGGCCAAGACCTGCTGAACTACCCGATCAAACTCAACAACCGCATGGCTGCGCTGCTAGGCTATGTGTTGAGCGGAGAGTACGGCCCGACCGGTCCTGCTTACGAGGTCTTCAACATGCTCTCGGCGCTGATCGACGTCGAACTTGCAAAGATGAAGGCCCTCGAAGAGAACGAACTAAAGGCCTTCAACGAGAAACTCAAGGCGCTGGGCGCCGAGCCGGTCGTGCCCAAGGGGCTGGGAACGTAGCCGCTACTTGCTCGAGAGAGCCAGCCTGACACCGAAGGCGGCGATCGCCAGACCAGCGACGGTCCCGATCGCCGCCTTCGTTTTGGGTTTAGTGAGCCATCTCTTGGCCGAACCCACTCCGATCGAGACGCCGAGAAGCCACAGGAGCGAGACGCCGATGTGGATCGAGGCAAGCAGTGCCGTCGTCAAGAACACGGGGTCGCCCGGCGCGATGAATTGAGGCAGCACGGCGACATAGAACACGACGACTTTGGGGTTGAGGATGTTCGAGAGGAACCCCTCCATCACGCAACGACCGAACTTCTTTTCTGTTAGCGGAACGTCCTCAAGAGACGCTTGCTTGGGCGCGGTGAAGGACTTGTACGCAGAGTAACACCCGAGAAGGACAAGGTATGCCGCGCCAACGGACTTCATTAGTGTGTAGAACGCGGCGAACTGCATCAGTACAGCGGCAAACCCGACCGCGGCGAGCAGGGCATGTGTGAGGGTCCCCAACTTCACGCCAAGCGTCGTGGCCATGCCGTTCTTGATCCCACCGCCGACGGAGTTGTTGAGGACGAGCATGGTGTCTGGGCCAGGAGTGACCGCTAGGATCACCGACAGCGCAACGAACCCTACGAGGTCTCCCGTCAACACAACTCCCTTTCGACGACGTCTAGCCACTCCAATCGGGCGCGGTCGATGTAGATCACGCTGTACGCGCTGACTTTGTCAAACTGATTGAGCGACGTGTTCGTCTTCAGGATGTCTTCGAACTCCGCGATCCGCTTATTGAGTTGTTCGCGGGCGTCTTTGACGAACGCGCGTCTCTTGGGCTTTGAAAGTCGTTCGAAGAAGAGCGTCCGTGCTCGCAAGAGGTCGACGAGGAAGGCGACGTCCTCCCTGGGCACAGGAGCAGAAATCCAGTCTTCGAGCGCGTCCGAGCCCTTTCGGGTGATCGAGTATGTGCGCCGCGTTCTCGTGCCTGCCTGCGATCGCTCCTCGTCGACGAGCCCTGAGGCTTCGAGGCGCTTGAGGAGGGGATAGATCGCCCCCGCACTACCAGAGAAGTAGGTCGAACTCGACTCTTGGAACTTCTTCATGACCGCGTAGCCAGAACAGGGCTGCTCGCTCGCCACCACCCCCAGGGCGATATAGGCCAGGTGGCTCAGCTTCGTCACCCGGCGTGTTTACCCCGTGGGAGGGCGATTGTGCCGCCGTCGCTGAAACGAGTACAGTAGGGAGAGATGGAGGACGCCTTCAGGCGTGCCCAACGATGGAGATCAACCAGTTCAGGAAGTCGCTCAAGGATGGCTTTGCCGCCCAAGCCAAGAGGATCGAGGAGACATTCCGTGGACTGACGCCTGAACAACTGAATTGGAAACCGGACGACAAGACCTGGTCCGTCGGCCAGTGCCTCCACCACATCTGGATCACCAACGACAAGTATCTGGCAGTTCTCAGCGGGGTTGTGCGTGAGGCGAGGCACAAGCAGAAGCCCGAGCCCAAGCCTTACGCTTCGAGTTGGATGGGTGCGCGCCTCATCGATATGGTTGGCCCTAAGAGCGGTCAGAACACGCCTGTTCCCAAAGTGCTCATCCCACCCGACAAGACGCCGGTCGATATCGTCCAGCGGTTGCTCGACCAGTTGGAAGGGTTCCAAGAGTTCTTGCTGGAGAGCGAAAGGCTCGACTTGCGTAAGAACAAGATCGCTTCGCCGATCGCCAAGGTCATCAAACTTCCGCTTGGCGACGTGTTCCTGGCGCTCATGGGGCACAACGAGAGGCACCTCAACCAGGCGACGAGGCTCTTGCGAATGTCCGGGACCAGCGTCGGGAACTGATGTTGTAGACTCGCGCCCATGACGTGGGCGCTTGCTCTCCTGCTTTCTTCGGCCCTTCCTAGTGGCCCGATCGACGAGGCGTACTCGGCGAAGATCAAGGAGTACACGACTGAGCCGTTCTTCCTCACGGACTGGGTCGACACGCTCCCAGCGTCGCGCACGGTGCCGACCCCGTTCGACCATCTCGGTCACATCGTCGGGGCTCCTGGACACCTGACCTACAGCGGCCAGATCTACGACTACTATCGCAAACTCGCAGACGCCGCGCCTGGCCGCGTGCGCTACGAGAAGATCGGCACGAGTGAGGAAGGCAAGGACATCGTTGTCCTGTACGTTTCCAGCGATGCCAACATCCGGCGGCTCTCGCGGCTAAAGGAGGTCAACAACCTCCTTGCCGATCCGCGCAAGACAACGGACGCCGAAGCGGCATCGTTGGTCAAGGAGGCTCGGCCGTTCTACTGGTTGACTGGAGCAATGCACGCGCCTGAGGCTGGCTCGCCAGAAATGCTGATCGAACTCGCCTACCGCTTGGCCGTCTCCGACGACCCACGGATCGCCGCGATCCGCGAAGGGACTGTGACGATGATCACCCCGGTCCTCGACGTCGATGGTCGCGACCGTGTCGTCGATTTGTACAAGTACAAACAGGCGAACCCGGACAAACCCGAGATTCCCCTCGTTTATTGGGGCAAGTATGTCGCCCACGACGACAACCGCGACGGCATGATGCTGACCCTCGAACTGAGCAAAGCGCTCACGCGTCGCTGGCTTATCGACAAGCCGCTCGTGTTCCACGACCTGCACCAGAGCGTGCCGTTCCTCTACGTCTCGACGGGCACTGGACCCTACAACCCGTGGCTCGACCCGATCGTGGTCGACGAGTGGCACGAACTCGCATACAACGAGGTCGGGCAGATGACGGCGATGGGCGTCCCTGGAGTGTGGACGCACGGCTTCTACGACGGCTGGGCCGCGAACTATGGGTTCACGGTCGCCCACGGCCACAACGGCATCGGACGGTTCTACGAGACTTTCGGCGACAGCACGGCCGACACGTCCATCCGGACGGTCGGCGGCAACAACACGTCTCGGCAGTGGTACCGCCCCAATCCGCCGTTCCCTCGCGTGAACTGGTCTTTGCGCAACAACACCAATCTCATGCAGACGGGCGTGCTCATCGGCCTGCACAAGATGGCGACCGACCGCGAGAAGTTCATGAAGAACTTCTGGCTGAAGTCGAAGCGGTCGGTGATGAAGCCGCAGAACGAGGGCCCAGCGGCGTATGTGCTGCCAGTCTCACAGGACAACAAGGGCAATGCAGCGTTGTTGGTCAGTGCATTGACTAGCCAAGGCGTCGAAGTCGAGCAACTCGACGAAGACCTTGCGATCGGCGATGTGACATACAAAGCGGACTCCTACATCGTACGAATGGACCAACCGTACTCGCGTATGGCGGACATGATGCTCGACAAGCAGTACTACAATCCCAACGACCCGAGGTCCTATGACGACACGGGATGGCAACTCGGCCCGCTCTTCAACGTCGAGGTTGTACGTGTCAAGGATACAAAGGTGCTCTCAGCAAGGGCTTCGAGAAGGATCAGGAGGAACGGAGTTTCGAATCCTTCCGTCGTCATTGTCACAGACTCGGCCGGTGCGCGTGTTTCGACTCGGGTGATCGCTTCGCCATCGTCGGACGTCAACCTATCAGGATCTGTCCTGTCCCACTCTGATGTACGCATTGCCCTCGTCCACACCTGGACCTCCACGCAGGACGAAGGCTGGGCGCGCATCGCACTCGACCACCACAACATCAAGTACGACTACATTTCCGTACACGAGATCCGAGACACGGCCGACCTGAAGCAGAAGTACGACGTCATCCTCATGCCCCAAACGCGAGGCACGGGTCAGTCGATCGTCCAAGGCCGACCGATGGTTGGCGAGCCTATTCCCTGGAAGAAGACCCCACAGACCCCCAACCTGGGCGGCCCGGACGAGACCGACGACATCCGCGGCGGGCTCGAACTCGAGGGCGTCATCAACCTCCGCAACTTCGTGCGCGAAGGCGGCCTCCTGGTCTGCATCGGCAACATGGTTCGCGTCCCGATCGACTTCGGAATCGTCAGCGGAGTCAGCGTCCGGACTCCGAACGAGATCAACGCCCCCGGCGGCGTGTTCCTCACCGAGAACAGGGTCAAAGACTCGAAGATCCTCGGTGGTTACGGCGACACCCTTAGCGTTTACTTCAACTCGAACTCGCTGCCGATCCTGAGCACCGGCGGCGGGGGCGGCGGGCAGGGAACCAACCAAGGCAGGCCCAGCGGACGAGGCGACCTCGATGATCCCGACGTCGTCCAGGGCCGTGCCGCTTACGACCCCGGTCGCGCAGAAGGAAACCAGCGCAACCAGGGACCACAACAACCGCAGCCGCGCGTGTTGTTACGCTACGCCGTAGAGGACAAACTCCTCGTCGCCGGCATGCTCGTCGGCGGGAACGAACTCGCGGGCCAGGCCGCGCTCGTGCAGTGTCCGGTGGGCAAAGGCAACGTCCTCCTCTTCTCGTTCAACCCGTTCTGGCGTGCGCAGACTGTCGGCTCGTATCCGCTGTTCTTCAACGCGGCGGCGAACTGGGACAAACTGGGCACCCAAGAATAAACAGGCGAGCCCCGACTTTGTCGGGGCTCGCCTTCGGGTCCGCGGCTCGCTCGACTTAGTCGTCGAACGAGCCGCCGGTCAGTTTCCCTGGACCAACTTTGCGCGGACCGCTTTCATCGCGGCCTCTGTGCGACTGTTGACTTGGAGCGCCTTTAAAATGTTGCTCACGTGGTTCTTAACGGTCTTCTCTGCGATCGAGAGGTGGTTCGCGATCTCCTTGTTCCGCATACCTTTGGCGATGAGTTCGAGGATCTCGGTCTCGCGGTCGCTTAGAACGTAGAGTTCGGCGTCGTCGGTGTCGTCGTCGTCCTTAACGCGGCGGAAGTCCTCGATCACCTTGGTCGCGATCTTCGGCGTCACCTTGGCCTCGCCCCTGTGGGCCAAGCGGATCGCGTCCACAACGTCCTGTGGCGTCGAGGTCTTGAGCAGGTAGCCCAATGCCCCGGCCCGGAACGCTTCGAACACAGTGTCGTCCTCTTCGTTCACCGTCAGGACCACGATCTTTGTGTCCTTTTCTTTGCGCAGCACCCGGCGGATCAGTTCGATGCCGTCCATGCGGGGCATGTTGATGTCGGTAAGAAGGACGTCGGGCGGGTCGCTGTCGCAGGCTTCCAGGGCTTCCTGGCCGTCCTCGCAGACCGCGATCAACTGGCACTCAGGCATAAGCGTGAGCGTCCTTTGGATCGCGTTTCTGTAGGCCGGTTCGTCCTCTGCGATGACGACTCGGATGGTCGCAGACATGGGCCGCATTATACTTGTCCCCCCGGCCACTTTGAACCTGTTTCGGGCATAATCAAGCCTCGATGAGCCTGCTCGAGGTCCGGAACCTGAACGTTCAGATCGGCTCCGCCCATATCTTGCGGGGCGTGTCGCTCCGGGTCGAGGCGGGCGAGACCCTTGGCATCGTCGGAGAGTCGGGCTGTGGAAAGTCGATGACCGGTCTGGCCTTGATGGGGATGCTGCCACGAGGGTCGGAGATCCCCGAGGGCGAGATCGTCTTCGACGGCCGCGACCTCACAAAGATAAAGCCGCGCGAATGGCTCGATGTTCGCGGCCAGGAGATCGCGATGGTGATGCAGGACCCGTTCACGTCGCTGAATCCCATGATGCGCGTCGGAGATCAGATCGCCGAGGTCTATCGAGTGCATCAAGGCACGCCGAAGGCAGAAGCGGGGGCCAAAGCGATCGAGATGCTCAAGATGGTCGGAGTCCCTGCACCGTCAGACTCTGCTCGCAAGTACCCGCACCAGATGTCTGGCGGCCAAAGACAAAGGGTCGTGATCGCAATTGCGTTCGCCGCACGGCCCAAACTCCTGATCGCCGACGAACCGACGACCGCGCTTGACGTCACCCTCCAAGCGCAGATCCTTCAACTGCTTAAGGACCTCCAGAAGGAAGTTGGCACGGCTGTGATCCTCATCTCGCACGATATCGGAGTGATAGGCGCGCTTTCGGATCGGATTTGCGTGTACTACGCAGGGCGAGTCGTCGAAACGGGGACGGGTCCACAGGTGCTCAACAACCCGCAGCATCCCTATACGAAGGCACTTATGGCCGCACTTCCGACTGTCGGTGCAGGGCGCCTGGCAGCGATTAGTGGACAACCTCCGAGCCTCAGCCGCCCGATCGAGGGATGTGCTTTCGCACCGCGGTGTCCGAACAGGTTTGTGAAGTGTGCGGAAGACCCGTCGCTGTTCGATACCAACGGTGGTTATTCTGCCGCGTGTTGGCTCGTGGGCGAAGTGGCGAGCGGTTCCCTGAACCCTAACGCTTGAACATCGACCCAAACACAACGTCTAACCGCTCCTGTGCGTTGAACTTGCCTTCGAGCATGTGTGACGCCAATCCAAGGCCAAACAGGGTCGCCAGCAACAAGTCTGCGTCTCGATAAGGCGAAGTCGCTGCAATGGCGTTCCCGCTGGTCTTGACTTGCTCGGCCACGAGCGACCGCCACTCCGCCCAGATCGCGCCGACCTTGGTCTTCACTTTCGGCATCGCCACGCCGGCGACATACAACCCGCCGAGAACTTTGATGAACCGGCTTTGCGGACGGCAGTAAGCCTCGGCCAATGCGATCTCGGCCTCGAGTTTTTCCCGCGGGGTCTTCGCGCTGTGTTGGAACTGCATCCTGTCCCGGATTAGTTGGTGGAGCGCGTACTCGGCGACCGCGATGATCAGGTCCTCGCGCGTGGGGAAGTAGTAGTGGACGGTCGCGTGGTTTATCTTCACCATCTTGGCGACGGTTCTGGCGTGGAGTTCCTCTAGACCCTTCGTGCCAAGGATGTCATAGGCCGCCTTCCTGATCTCGTCTTCGCGCTTCATGGGCATCCATTCTAACCAACTGGTTGTGCCGAAGTCACCACGGATGATGGTCGGCCCCTCCTTAGGGCTCCTCCCATCCGTCAGAATCCTCAGAGTTGGATCCATATCCGCGAACCTGGGCCGAGATAGACCTCCCCGCGCTGGGCCGCAACCTCGCCCGTGTCCGCGAGGTGGTCGGCCCCCAGGTCAAGGTCGCGCTCGTCGCCAAGGCCGATGCGTACGGACACGGGCTCATTCCAGTCAGTCGCTATGCCGTCCGCCACGGCGCCGACTGGATCGCTGTGGCGACGGTCCAAGAAGGGATCGCTCTTCGCGATTCCGGCGTCGACGCGCCCATCCTCGTTCTCAGCCCGATGCTCGACATCGAGGCCGAGCAAGCGGTGTTCTATGGGTTCGATATCGTCGTCGAGCGGCTCTCTAGCGCAGAGGCGCTCGGTCGCGCAGCGGTCGCGGGGAACCGCAAGGCGCGCGTCCACATCAAGGTCGACACTGGGTTGTCTCGGTTCGGCGCGTTCCCTGATGCCGTCGCCGATCTCGCCCAAGCGGTCCGCGACGTCCCAGGCGTCCACCTCGTCGGCCTCTCGCAGCACTTCTCGAACTCCTTTGGTGACCCAGCAAACACTGCGCTACAAGCGCAGCGGTTCGACGAGACCCTCGCCGCGTGCAAGGTCAAAGGCATCGAGTTCGAGACCGTCCACATGGCGAACAGCGCCGCAACGGCAAAAGACGCGAAGATGCACCGCAGCCTAGTGCGCGTCGGAATGTTGGCCTATGGCTTTGGCCCGGTATCGCGGAGCGTCGGCAATGAGCCTGTGATGACCTGGAAGGCCCGCATCACGGCCATGCGAACAGTCCCCATCGGCACGCCGCTCAGTTACAACTTCACTTACACGACCGATAGAGAGTCGCGCATTGCGACCGTCGGGGTTGGTTACGGGGACGGGTACCCGCGATCGGCCAGCAACCGCGCAAGCGTCTGGGTTGGTTCAGGGATGGCGAAGGTCGTGGGCACGGTGTGCATGGACCAACTCCTCATAGACGTCACCGACTATCCCGATGTCGGTTTCGCAGACGTCGTCGAACTTCTTGGGTCGCACGTCACTTCGGACGCCCTGGCTGAAGCGGCAGGGACGATCTCGCACGAGGTCGTCTGCAGGCTTATGTCCCGCGTTCCGCGGCGCTACGACTTCGGCTAAGAGACGCTGGCCGCAGGCTTGTTGACTGCGTTTGGTGGATCGCCGCCGCCGACGAACACTTGCACGATGCGCACGGTCTCGGCGGCAACGGCCTCCTGAGCCTGCTCCGTGCTCGCGCCGATGTGGTGCGTGACATAGAGCCCAGGCGCCGACGCCATCTCACCGTCGTACGTCGACTCGGGGTTGGTCGGCTCACCGTCGAACACGTCTAGGCCTGCCGTGATCTTTCCACTCCTCAGTGCTGCGACAAGGTCGGACTGCACCACGACCTCGCCCCGAGAAGTATTGATGAAGAATGCGCCGGGCTTCATGGCGTCGAAGAACGCGGCACCGAGCATCCCTTTGGTGTCGGGGCGCATGGAGACATGCACCGAAACCGCGTCGGAGCGACGGGCAAGGTCTTCAAGGGATCCCGCCTTCACGACACCTAGGGCGTCCGCCTCTGAGTCCTCGAGGTGGCCGCTGTAGACCAACACGTCCATTCCAAAGGCTTGTGCCCGCGGCACCATCTCTCGACCAATGCTCCCGAATCCGACAAGCCCTAGCGTCCTGCCAAAAAGGCCGCGCGCCTTTCCGTACTTCTTCTTGTTCCATTGGCCTGCACGAAGGTCGTTGACGTTGTCCGGAATCGAGCGGTCCAGCGAAAGCAACAGTCCAAAGGCGAGTTCTGCGACGGCGACGGCGTTCTTGCCCGGGCAGTTCGTCACCCAGACCCCGTGCTTCGTCGCCGCGTCGACGTCGATCGTGTTGTAGCCCGCCCCAGCACGCACGATCAGTCGCAGGGAAGTACCTTCAATTGCCGAAGCCGGCACCTTGGTCGACCGCACGATCAAGACTTGTTGCCCGCCAGACGCGAGCGCTGGCCCTAGGGTGTTCTCGTCGAGTTCTGGAGAGTTCGTTACGTCACAACCGAGCGCGGCGAGCCCGTCCAGTGCGGACTTCTCCAACTTGTCGGCGACCAAGACCTTCATGTCCGGGAGTTTACAGCAGACACAGCCACAAGGGAGGTCGGCCGCCCACACTAGGGGACGACGACCCGACCGGGTATCTCGGCTTCCTGGGGCAAGAGGCACTCGCTCTCTGTGCAGGCCTGGTACCGCACGCGTAAGAGGAACTCTTGCGTCTTCGTTCCTGCCCGCAACCTCAGAGGAACGCGGACTTCGCCCGAGTACGTCTCGCCGCCAGGGAACGCGGCCTCGCCCAAGACTCCCTCAACATGAAGCGCCGTGGGAGTCAACCACTTTGCGGTCGGATCGTTCGAGTTGATGTGCATCCCGTCCGGAACTCGGAAGACGACGTCCGCATGGGCCCAGCCGTCGCGCCCCGCCGTCGGCTCTGCAGGGTCCAGCGAGATTGTCACGATACTCCGAGATGCCTCTGCTAGCGTGCGCTCAGCCTCGGGGAACGCGACCATGTCTTCGAATGCGAGGAGCGCCAGGCTGTGCGTCGCGCGCGAAGTCCTTTGCATCCATCCGAGGCAGTCGAGCAACGTCCTTCTGGCTGCAGCGTGCCGCCCAATGCGCCATACGGCACGAGCAGCCTCCGCTAGGGCACTCGGGGTTGCCCCGTCCAACGCGGGCACGGTCCGGCCGAACAACTCTTCGTGTCGATCGCTTGTCGACGTGAATCTGTCGCCCGCCTGGAACAACTCGCACATTTGGTCGACGACTCGCTCCGCTGCGCCCCGCCATTGCTTGTCATGGCTCGCATCGAAGAGATCGAGCAGGCCGTTCGCCATATAAGCGTAGTCCTCCAAGTACCCGAGGTCTGCGCGGTCCGCTTGGCGTGGCAAGTGGCCGATCGATCCAAAGAGAGACGTCCACGCCTGCGCACACTCTGACGCCAATTCGACTCGACCGTTGAGCGCAAGACCGGAGATCGCCAGACCGTTGTAGGCCGCGATGCACTTTGTGTCGATGAGCGGATGCTCACGCCTCGACCTCGCCTCAGCGAGGCGCCCGAGATCCTCGTCGAAGGATCCCTCAATGTCCTGATCCAACTTCAGGATGTTGCGACCTGTGGGCTGTCGTGTCGCCTCATCCGCAAAGTTTCCTTCCACTTCCAGGCCGAACACGTTACAAAACGTTTCAGCCCGGTCACCAAGCGTCGCCTCGACCTCGGACCAGGCCCACGTGTAGTAGAGCCCCTCTTCGCCTTCGCTGTCCGCATCGACGGCAGAAAAGAACGTCCCCGAGTCAGAGCGCATCGTTCCGGCCAGCCATTCGACGATCCTGTCCGCCACGCGCGAGAAGTGCGCGGCAAGCGCAGGATCGCCCGAAGACCTTGCCGCGACAGAATATGCACGCAGCAACAGAGCATTGTCCGTCAGCATCTTTTCGAAGTGTGGCAACATCCACACTTCGTCCGTCGAGTACCGATGAAACCCGCCCCCGACGTGGTCGTGTATCCCGCCTAGCGCCATCCGCTCCAGGGTCATCAATGCCATGTGGGCCGCTTGCTCTGTCAGCGCACTGTCTACGCCAGGAAGAAGGTGGCGCTTGGCCGCATACTCCGTCAAGAACCGCAGGGTCGAGTGCGGGGGAAACTTCGGGCTCGACCCAAACCCCCCGTTCTCAAAGTCGAACTCCTCGTGCAGTTCCTCGATCGCCTTGTCGACGAGCCGCAGATCCAACACGGGCGAGAGCGGTCCGGCAGACTGCGTCAGATACTGGGTTAGGGTCTCAGCGAACCGCGTGGCAGACTCCTCGATTTCATCTCGGTGGGCCCGCCAAGACTGGCCCAAGGACGAAACAAGCGTGCGAAACCCCGGGAAGTCGCCGCGAGCATCCTTCGGAAAATACGTTCCCGCAAAGAACGGACGCTTGTCTGGCGTCATGAACACGCTCATAGGCCAACCGCCATGGCCGGTCGCCAACTGGACCGCGGTCATGTACGCGTCGTCGACGTCAGGCCTCTGCTCACGATCAACCTTGATCGACACAAAGTCCCGGTTCAAGGCGGATGCGACCTCTGCGTCCTGGAACGACTCGTGCGCCATCACGTGGCACCAGTGGCAGGACGAATAACCGACGCTCAGGAACACGGGCTTGTCGAGCGAGCGCGCGACTGCGAAAGCCTCTTCGCCCCAAGGAAACCACTCGACAGGGTCGTCCTTGTGCTGCAACAGATAAGGCGAGCCTTCTTCAGCAAGGCGGTTGGGCATGCGGCGTAAGCCAGGATACCGGACCCAAAGTCCCCTATAACGACATCGACGTAAAGACCCTAGAGTCCCTTCCAACAATTAACCTGCGCGCCAAACAGCGCGGAAACGAAATAGGGGTACACGGGGAGAGGGCCTCGGGACGCAAGTTCCGAGGCTATTCTTCTTTTCGTAGCGCCTCGACCTGCTGCTTCGTCAGCAACCGGCACTCCCCTGGCGACATGCCCTTCAACCGCATCGGGCCAAACCGGGTCCTGCGCAGTTCGATCACAGGATGCCCGACGGCCTCGCACATCAAGCGCACCTGCCGTTTCCACCCCTCCTTCAGCACAATCTTGAGTTTCGAGCGGGTCTCGTGGGAAGAGAGCACCTCCACGATGGCGGGACGAGTCTTGCGACCCTCGATCCGAACGCCCGTCCGCAAGCGCTCCACGGCTTTGTCCGTAATCTCGCCGCGCACCGTCGCCTCGTACTCCTTCTCAGTGCCGTGGCTCGGGTGTGTCAGACGCTTGGCCAGTTCACCGTCGTTCGTGAAGAGCAGCAGGCCGTCTGTGTCCTTGTCGAGCCTCCCCACGGGCTTCACGACAGCCTCCAACCTGGGCAGCAAGTCGGCCACGGTCTTGCGGCCCCGCTCGTCGGACATCGTCGTAACGACGCCCTTCGGCTTGTACATCACGAGATAGACGAACGACTCAGGACGGATCTTCCTGCCGTCGACGCGTACGTCATCGCCGTCCGAAACCTTGGTACCTAGAGTGGTCACCGTCTCGCCATTGACCACGACGCGGCCATCGACGATGAGTTCCTCGGCCTTTCGGCGCGAACAGACGCCGCACTGCGCGATGAACCTGTGCAGGCGCACGGGCTCGCTCATACGCGCATGGCCCTACGACGCACAAACCACGCGCCGCCCGCCAACGCAAGCGCGATCACGATCGTGACCGGAGCCAACGGGTCGCCGGCCAGCGAGAACTTGGCCTCCGCCACGTCCGTCGTGGCAAAAACGTCGAGAGTGTGGTCCACGCCGTCCTGGTCGCGCACCGTCACTGTCCCAAGCACCGCGCCAGCGTGGATTGGCAAGTCCGTCGATACGTCGGCAGAGACCACCTTGATCGTCGCCGCAGAATCTCGCGGCCGAGGAATGGCGAGACCACCGAACGACGCCAAAGGCACGTTCAACCTGTCACCGCCCTTCACCGGCATGGTCACAAGCACCTGGCCCGGTGCGACCACAGGGTCGGCCGTCCACTCCGCGAAAGCCCAATCGGCAAGCAAGTCCGAGTCCCCCTTCCAATTCGTGCTCTTCAAAACGACGGTGACCAAGGAAAGCCCGTCCCGCTCTGCCGCTCCCACGAAGCACCGACCGGCAGGCACCGTCCAGCCTGTCTTCAAGCCGAGCGCGTCTGGTCTGTCCTTCAAGAACTTGTTGTGCGTCGTGAGGAAGACGTCCTCGGTGTTCATCGACCGGCTGATAAGCCGATAGTGCGTCCGCGCCGCTCGCGCTATGCGCGGGTTCTTCATCGCCTCGCGCCCGATGATCGCAAGGTCGCGGGCCGTCGAGTAATGGTCGGGATCGTGCAGACCGTGTGGGTTGGTGAAGTTCGTCGCTGTACAACCCATCTGCTTGGCACGCTCCGTCATCAACCGAGCGAACGCCGCCTCCGAGCCCGACACATGGACCGCCACCGCATACGCCGCGTCGTTCGCGCTGCGGAGCAGGAGCGCATAGAGCAGGTCCTCGGCAGAAACCAGTTCGCCAGGCTTCAAGTGCAGCGAGGAACCCGTGATCCGCTCGACGTCCGCTGGTGCCGCGATCAGGTCGTCCATCTTCACGCTCTCCACCAGGAGCAGCGCAGTCATGATCTTCGTCGTGCTGGCAGGGAACCGCTTCGAGTCCGAGTCCTTCTCGTACAGCACCTTCCCAGAGGTCGACTCCACCACGATCGCGCTCTCGGCGGTGATGTCGCCGACGGCGAAGGCGCAATGCGCAAGCAGGCCCGCGAGGATCGCGGGCAAAAGGCGGGGAGAAGAAAGCATCGTCCTCAGGTGGCTTCGACCAAGGCTGGCGGCTCGCCCTCAGGCTCCACCGCACCGATCTCGACCTCTATCTTAAGGTCGGGTAGATCCTCGATCTTGTCCAGGTTGAACAGGTGCAAAAACTGCTGAGTAGTGCCATAAAGGACGGGCCGCCCCGGCGTGTTTTTTCGCCCAAGTTCGGCCACCAGCCGCTTTTCGATCAGTTGACCCAGCCCGTAGTCGCTCTGGACCCCGCGGATCGCGTCGATCTCTGGCCCCGTGATCGGCTGCTTGTAGGCTACGATCGCGAGCACCTCCATGACCGAGCGCGTTAGTTTGTGGGCCTGTGGCTTGAGGAACCGCGCCACCGCCTCGGCGTAGTCCGGCTTCGTGCAGAGTTGGTATCCGCCTGCGATCCGCACGAGTTGCAGCGGCCCTTCTGAGTTCAACTTGCCCCCCAACTGCTCGAGCGCGTCTTCGACCTCGAACACGGGGATCTCCAACGCTTGCGAAACTTCCTCCACGCTGGCAGGGGAGTCGGTCACGAACAGAAGGGCCTGGACTTTGTCGATGAGACGCACTAGAACGATTCTAACACGAACTCCTCCCTGACTCCTCCTCCTTACTCCCTAGGCGAGACTTGCCACAGGGTATAAAACTGAGCCAATGCTCATTCTGCCCATTGCCTTGCTCCAACTTCCTCCGATCGCAACCGACAGGCCCGACTTCACGGAAGGCGCGCGGACTGTCCCGCCGAACTCAACACAACTTGAAACCGGATTGACGTTTACGACAGACCGCGAGTGGACGATCCCAGAAGCCCTCGTCCGCACGAGCGTCCGCAAGGGGCTCGAGGCCCGCATCGGCCTGCCCAACTTCACCGCGAACGGCGCAGCCCAGGGTATCGCCGATCCCTCGCTGGGCCTCAAAGTCGAACTCAACGAGGGCCAGCCTATCGACTTCGCGTTCCTCGCCACCGCCACGTTCGCATGGGGCCACCGCGACACGCGCAGCGAGCGCACGACGCCGTCCTTCGCACTCGCGTGGGCGGGTGAAGCCTTCGCGGGTCAGTTGCAGTCCGAGTTCCCGGGCGGGCCGGCACAGTTCCGACACACCCTCGTCCACGGGTTCGACCTCGACGAGAGCACCGGAGCCTTCATAGAGCACGTCCTCGACTTCGCCGATGGATCACGACCCGCGCACACTGCGCACTTCGGCTTCACGCGCGCGCTTGGCCGCGATGCTCAGATCGACCTCCACGCCGGAATCGGCCTTTCAAAGCACGCACCCGCCCGCTTCGTCGGCGCCGGCTACTCCTTCCGCTTCTAACCCACCTCTCTCTTCTGGGAAGAGGGGGCAAGAGGTCAGCGGTGGACTGTGCACACGGGCACGCACTTCTCTCCCTCTCGGGGAAGGGAAAGGGTGGGGGTAAGAGACCCACGAGAACCTCCCAGAAACGCTCCCCGAATCAGGCCATAATCCACCCATCGCCGAACAGTCCACCGAAATCGCCAAGACGCAGGAGATCGGCGCGTTTGGGCTCGTCCAGCCCCCCGAGATCCACATCGAGTGCGCCGAGTTCACCGGCTCGCTCGCCCTCCTTTTCGCCTGCGTCAAGGACCGCAAGATCGACCTCCTCGGCGTCCCCCTCGCCCCCGTCTGCGAGGCCTATTTCCGCTACATCATCGAGGGCGCGGACAAGGACCTGGAGAGCGCGGCCGTCGCGCTCGCCGGCCTCGCCTACCTGATCGAGCGTAAGGCCTGGCTCCTGCTTCCCATCGAGCAAGAACCGGAAGGCGACGATCTCCTCGACGTCCTCGAGCCCTACATCGACGCCTTCAAGCCCGCGATCGAGGACCTGCGCGCACGCGCCGAAGAGCGCGAGTCGCTCTTCTTCCGCTCGCCCGATGGGAGCGAGGCCTACGAACTCCCTTACGAGGCGGGCTCTGTCTCTGTCGCCGACCTCGCCCGCGCGCTGGAGCGCCTCGTCGCCCGGGCCAAGCCCGACGACTTCGAGGCGCCCGCCAAACCGCAACGTTCGCTTTCTGAAATGATGGGCATCGTCGTCCTCGCCCTGCCCGAAAAGTTTCAACCCCTCGACCAGATCGTCACAGGCGAGTACACGCGATCAGAGGTGGTCTGGTGGTTCCTCGCTCTCCTGGAACTCATCCGCCTGGGCCAAGCCAAGGTCGAAGTCAAAGACGGCGACGTGCGTTTTAAGCGGCACCAGTAGACTCGCCGATCTTGCAAGCCGAAGTCGATTTGGCCGTTCGATGTTATTCCGTTCTCCGGTCTTTGAGGAACTTCGCGTGCGAATCGAGGAAGAGCCGGTTGCGGCCGCCAAAGTGCACCGCCTTCCCACGAAGATCTGCCGGAGTCGTCGGGATCGTCCCAGGAAAGTACGGATCGACCATCATCTCCACGTCTGCGACCCCGTCTGGAAAACCGATGATCGGATCGTTGACCGCCTGTAAGGTCGCGACCGCTCCGTCCGGCGTCCGACCCCATAGGTTGTCAGGAGTCACGGGGTCTGTGACTCGGTCGAACCTCCACATCCAGTAGTTCGAACTGGAACCGTCAAGCGTTGATTGTTCCACCTGCATTGCCAACGGAAACTTGTTCGTTGGGCACATCCAAATCCCATCGTTCTTGGTGTATGGCCGAAGCACGATCACGGCCCAACCCGCCCTCGGGTCGCTTGGTGGCCATGTCGTCCAGGGTCGATAGCCCAGGCTCGTCTTCAGGTCCCTGCGGTCAGGGAGCCGGTCGTCAAAGTCGCCCAGATACAACTCCATCGCCAGCCCGATCTGCTTCATGTTGCTCAAACAGGCCGACCGGTTGGCCGCCTCCTTGGCCCTCGCGAACACGGGGAATAGGATCGCGGCCAGGATCGCAATGATCGCGATCACGACCAGGAGTTCGATGAGGGTGAAGGCCCGACGGGGCATCAGGTTCAAGTATACGGGCAGCCCAGAGTTCTCTAGGAACAAACCCCGGAATCTGGAGTCAATGGGCCCGGGAGTGTGATAAACCAGCATCATGGTTGCCGTTCTCGCCATCGCGGCCCTCGCGCAACAGGCGCCGGCCTTCACCCAGGCCTCGATCTCAGGGATCGTAGTCACCGACTTCGAAGCCCCACAGGGTCGAATCCGCGTCTACTTGCCGGACGACATGCGCGCCGGGGACACGATCTCGGGAACTGTCTATGTCGAGCCGAAAGGAACGGGGACCGACCGCGAAGCGAACGCCAAAGTCCTAAGCGGACTGGTTGTCTCGATCGATTCGGACCTCGGGGTTTTGGACGGCCCGCGCCTCGTCGTTCGTGGAATGGACAAGACCCATCGTTTGCAGAGGTCGCTCAAAGTGCGCGTGTTCTCTACCGGAACGGAGTTCACTGCTCCCGTCAAGGTCGGACCCAACTCGAGCGATTCAGCCAAGAACTTCGTGATCCCCGCCATCTCGCCATCCGGGCGCCCGCTGAACATTGTTGGCCCGTTCGACGGCGACACTGGGAACACCAAAGCGGACCTTGGCGGCAAAGAGGCGGCCGTGCTCGCGGAGACGCCGAGGACCTGTGTCGTGCAGGTCGATCCTTCGTACATCGGCCCCAAGTCGGTGAACCTCTCCGAGAACGGCAAGGCGACGACGGGAACGGTCGTGCTTCCTCGACTCACTTTGAGCGCGCCCAAACTTGCGTTGCTGCGTGGCGAGAGCACGGTGCTGACCGTGCAGGTCACTGGACTTGAGGGACTATCGGACAAGGCGTACCCGATCCCGATCGAACTCGTGAACCTCACACCAGGCGTGATCAATCTCAGCGACCGGACGAACTTCGGTGTCGAGGCCCGAGAGGTCCGGAGCGGGACGTGGACCAAGAACTTCATCATCACGGCAAGCCAGGCTGGAAACTACACGATCACTGGGCTTCTGTTCTGCGTACCTTTGCACGATGCGAAGAAGGCCATGTCGGTCGAAGAGTTCAACCAGTGGCTCCAAGGCCTCAAAGTCCTCTACACAGAGCGGCTCAAAACCTTGCAGGCCGAGGCCGCCGCGCAGGCCGAACGCAACAACGGAAAGGTCGATGCCGGGTTGGAAGGCAACATCGGTCGCAAGAAGAAACTCCTGACGACTATCGACACATTTGCCGGGCTGAGCGACGCGGGTGAGAAGGCGGTCGCGGCCGATGCGATCGATGCGCTCCTTGCTGGCGAGGCGATGTTCACACTCGCCGCCGACCTCATTTCGCTCGCTGCCGATCTGCTCGGATACACCGAGATTCCGCTGCCCGGACTCGGCCATTTGATCAAGGGGGCGAAGGCCGTCGCGAAGAACCTGCCCAAGACACTGGCGGCCCTGGAGAAGGCAGAGAAACTGCACGAAGAGCTTGAAAAGTTGAAGGATGCCAAGGAAAAGTTGGACAAAGCCAAAGAACTCAAGGACGCCATCGACAACGCCAAGAAGGTGATGGACGGGGAAAAGTAGTGGAGGCGCCGACCGGAGTCGAACCGGTGATCACGGTTTTGCAGACCGCTCCCTTAACCACTTGGGTACGGCGCCTCGGGAGGGTTGATTCTACCTTCGGGCTATGGCTCCTAAAGGGCCGGTCAGAGCCAGGGGTTCCGGTAACCTGAGCCCAATGGCGAAGATGCACGAATACCCTGTCAGCGCGAGTTGGACGGGCGGAAGGAAAGGGAAAGGAACGTCCAACGACCAGACCAATGGCGTGAGCGTCCCCATCGCAGTAGGCCCGGAGTTCGGCGGCGATGGTGGCGGTACAAACCCTGAAGAGTTGCTCGCAATGGCGGTGGCGTCGTGCTACCTGATCACGTTTGGGATCATCGCTGAGAACCGCAAGTTGCCCGTCGTCTCGATGGACGTTTCTGCCGTCGGAGAGGTCGAAGAGAACGGCCCCCAGTTCACGTACCGAAAGATCACCCTTCGATCGAAGGTCGTACTCGCCTCTGGGGCGGACGAAGCGCAAGTGAAGATGGCCGAGGAGATGGCGCACAAAGCGGACAACTACTGCATCATCACGAACGCTGTCCGCGACAAGGTGCAGATCGAGGTGCATCCGGAAGTCAGCGTGCAGTAGGAACGCCATGCGCACTCGCCTCGTCGCCGCAAACTGGAAGATGAACCCCACTTCGATGGAGGGGGCGGCGATCGTTGAGGCGTTCATCAAGCAGATCGACAACCTCTGGGAGGTCGACGTCGTCGTGTGCCCACCTTATCTCGGGATCCCTAAGGTGCGCGACCTAGTGAAGAACACGCAGGTCAAACTCGGCGCGCAAGACTGCTTCTGGGAAGAGAAGGGCGCGTTCACGGGCCAAGTGAGCGCGAAAATGCTGAGCGAGTTTTGCTGCGACTACTGCATTGTCGGACATTCTGAGACGCGCGGCCGGTTCGGGGAAGTGAAGGTGCCTCGGACGACACTCGAGTATTTCGCAGAGTCCGACGAGACGGTCAACTTGAAGATCAAGTCCCTGCTTTACTACTCCATCAATCCGATCTTGTGCATTGGGGAGACCTCGACCGAGCGTGAGAACGGGCAGACGGACGCTGTCATCGAACGGCAGTTGCGCGCGGCGATGGACGGGATCGACCCTGCAGAGCTGTTCTCGTTCGTGGTGGCCTACGAGCCTGTTTGGGCGATTGGTACGGGCAAGACTTGCGAATCGAACGAGGCGGAGAGGGTTTGCGCGATGATCCGCTCGTTGGTCGCGCAGATCGCCGACGAGGACGTCGCCGACAGCGTGCGCGTGCTCTATGGCGGGTCGGTCAAAGTTGAGAACGCAAGGGAACTCTTCGCGCAGCCCAACATCGACGGCGGCCTCGTTGGCGGGGCGTCGCTTGACGCAGACGGTTTCGCAAGGATCGTGCTGAGCGCATGAACGGAAAGCGGCCCAGCGAGACGATGACGCGGATGGCGCAGATCATGACGCCCAACGACGCGAACGTGCTCGGCAATGTCTTCGGTGGCTCGATCTTAGCGATGGTCGACCTGACGGCCAGCGCGACCGCGCAGAAGTTCGCAGGGCGAGTGTGCGTGACGGCCTCGTTCGACCGCGTGGACTTCCACCATCCCATCGACGTGGGGAACCTGGTCGAAATGGAAGGGCGAGTGACGTTTGTCGGGACGACGTCCCTTGAAGTGACAATCGACGTGTTCGCCACCGACCTGACGAAGGGCGATCGGCGGCACACGAACACCGCGCGAGTGACGATGGTGGCTGTCGAGAACGGGAAGCCCGTGCCAGTCCCGCGGTTGCTGTGCGAGTCGCGCGGCGAGAAGGCGCTGTTCATCGAAGGCGCCGTGAGACGACGGTTTCGCCAGGAACGGACGAAACAGTTGGAAGGGCTCCGGACGAGGCTCGAGTCGGCAAGCGACGCCGAGATCGACGCTTGGTTCGCGAACCCAGGTTCCGTCTCGCTGGATTGATTCTCCGGCGCGGACGGAGCCGCGCCCTCCAAGTGGCTTGCTTGAAGGCGCGGTGCCGACCCCGATTGCTTCCGGGCAGGCGGAGCGGCACCCTCCCAACGTCAGCGGCGCAGCATCAAGGCGATGTCCGCATCGATCTCCGAGACGAATCGTGGTGCGACCTTTTTGGCAAGGTCTGCCTCCGCTTTGTCGTCGGAGTAGATGGACGCGCGAAAGTCGCCGAGTTGGTCCTTGAGCGCAGCGTCAGTATCCTTGCTCTTGTCGAGGTAGGTCAGAGCTCCCATGCGGGTGTCCTTGTCGAGCGACTCCAGCAGGTTGCGGAACAGCCTCGGCGCGTGCTTCTTCTCAAAGTCGTTCGCAGGCGTCTTGAGCATCTTGGCGATCTGGGGCGGCATGCCCTCGATCCACTTGCGGACCTCCTTGCCTGCGATCTCGCCGACCCTCATCGAGAGCCAGTCGAAGGCCTTGTCCGTCAGGGTCGCGGACGAAAGCAGATCGGGTGTGAAGAGCTTCTTGTTGAGTAGGTCCTTGGCATCGAAGCCGCCGAGTTTGAACACATCGAACAGCCCGCTCGCATACTGAGACTCACTCACGGGGAAGTCGAGCGCCTCGTGAGCGTCCGCCAGGCTGATCTTGTCGGTGTAGATCCACGTCCGGACCTGGTCCCAAGGCCCGCGGAAGTTGCTCGCGTTGGTCATCTCGGCGAGTTGGGTGAGGATCTCGTCGTTCGACATGTAAGGGAAGTAGCGCACTCCGGCCTCGGGCATCTTCAACGACTTGTTGAGGCAGTGCGTGCGCGCTGACGCGAACGACGGCGCGCCTTCGAGTGAGGCATCGGCGGCGAACTGATAGCGCATGGGCGTGGTGTTCATCATCACCTGGTATCCGGGCTTGTCCGGAATCCAGAGCGTGCCGTAGGGCATGTACATCTCGCTCCCGCACATGGGGTCGCCCATCATGTCCGGGTCGCCGGGCATGTTGAGGGCGTTCATGTCTTCGCCCTGGGCCGCCGCACCGTTGAGCATGTTCGTGATCGTGCGCGGTGTGAGTTTGATCACGTCCAAGATCGCGTCGCGTGTGCCCGGCATCGTCGCGAACACCTGGTCTTGGTATCTATTGGCGTTGGTCGTGACCGACTGGCCACCCGTGAGGTAGCGGATCTCCGTGTTGATCCGCGGCAGAGTCACGTATGGCCTACCGAGCAACCCAGCGTATTGGTCGGTGAACTTGATGCCGCCGAAGCCGTCAGGCAGTGACATGTTCATCGAGTGGCTCGGGCTTCCGATCGGGTCGGGAATGAACCGCTCACGGATCATCGGCACGGGAATCCAGTACTCCCAAAGGTCAAAGACCTGCTCTCTTCCAACATTCTGCTCGACGGGGAGGCGCCCTTCGATCTCGATCTTCTTTACAACTTGCATGTGAAGGTCTGTGTAGTAGATGTCGTAGCCGTACGCGCGCTCGGTCCAACCCCCGCCTTTGATTCCGACGTTAGGATCGATCGTCTCTGGCGTGGTGTCGATCTCTTCGATCGCAAGGCCACGCATCGCTTGGAGCGCGCGATTGAACAGGCCGACGTTTGACGCAGGAACCTTCTCTGCGTCGAGGGTCTGAGAAAGGCCGCGGATGGCGTCGCGGTTATCGAGGTTTCGCTCGATGCTCACGCGCATCTCGGACATTTGGAACGGCCGCGCTGGCTGTTCTGGCCGCGTCCTGACGACGCGGGAAACGACGTAGTCGTCGGGCTCGTCCTCGAGATGGATGCGGAACTTGATGAAGTGGCTGACCTTGGCGGTGACCGTCTTGGTGGGGTCGGCAGGGTCGGGGACCTGCTCGGTGTGCGGGTTCATCGGCTGCGAGTCGTAGGTCATCGTCCCGCGTCGGACGACCTGCATCTCGTTGGTCGGTGTCAGCGCGATCGAAGCGGCGAGCGCGATGGTCAGCAGCATGATGAGCGGGTTTTACCCGCGGCAGGTGGGTAAGGAACCCTACAGCGAAGGTCGGGGTTGCGACCGCTACGACTTCAGCGCTTCGGCGCCACCCACGATCTCCAAGATCTCCTTGGTGATGCCTGCCTGGCGTGCGCGGTTGGCGTTGAGGGTCAGGGTGTCGATCATCTTGCCCGCGTTGTCGGTCGCGCTAGACATAGCGGTCATGCGCGCGCCGTGTTCACTGGCGGCGGACTCGAGCATTGCCTGCAGCACCACCGTCAGGAGGTACTTGGGCAGGAGGAGGTTGAGGAGTTCTTCGGGCTCAGGCTCGAAGTCATACTCCTTGGCCGGGCCCCCGCCGCCGGTCGGCGGCTCGATCGGCAAGACCTGAACGATCGTGGGCTCTTGGCGGATCGGCGAGAAGAACTTGCTGTAAAGCACGTAGATCGCGTCGGCCTCGCCGTTCACGAACATTTCGCGGACCTTGTCGGTGACCTCGACGGCGTCGACCAGTCGCGGGCCTGCCGTCGGAAGCGTGACGCGGTGGACGATGTTGTAGCCGCGCTTGCCGAAGAACTGCGCTCCCTTGCGACCCACACAGAGCAGGTCGACGTCTCCCTCGACAGTCTTCAGGAAGTCGCTTGCTTTTCGCAAGAGCGAGGAGTTGAACGAGCCGCAGAGACCGCGCTCAGCTGTCATGAGCACGAGGCACGTGCGCTTGACGGGGCGGCGCTTGAGCAGAGGGTTCTCGGGCAGGTCGCCGCCGGCGCCAATGCTGCCGATGAACTCGCGCATCTTGTCGCTGTACGGCCGGGCCTCCTCCGTGCGGTTCTTGGCACGGGTGAGCCTTGCGGCGGCGACGAGTTTCATCGCCTTTGTGATCTGACGGATGTTCTTCGCCGTCTTGATCCTTTGCCTGATCTGCTTGAGCGACGCCATTTCTTGTTTACGCCGACGCCTTCTGCGCCTTGAACTGGTCCGTGTACTCGCGGAGGGCCTTCTTGATCGTCTCTTCGAGTTCGCCGGACATGGCGAGCGTGCGCTTGAGCGTTTCGATCGCGTCCGGGTACTTGTCGTGAACGAACGTTAGGAGCCCCTTCTCGAACGCGGGGACGTCCTTGTTCTCGACCTCGTCGAGATAGCCGCCCGTTCCGGCGAAGACCGCAACGATCTGGTCGATGACGTCGACCGGCGAGACCACGTTCTGCTTGAGCAGTTCGGTGAGGCGCTGTCCTCGCATCAACTGCATCTGGGTGGCTCGGTCGAGGTCCGACGCGAACTGCGCGAACGCCTTGACCTCGTTGTACTGGGCCATCTCGAGTTTGAGGCGTCCTGCGACCTGCTTCATCGCCTTGATCTGGGCGTTGCCGCCGACGCGGCTGACCGAGATACCGACGTTGATCGCAGGTCGGATGCCCGCGAAGAAGAGGTCAGGCTCGAGGTAGATCTGGCCGTCCGTGATCGAGATGACGTTGGTGGGGATGTACGCCGAGACGTCGCCCG
>CAZGXW010000021.1:0-35912 GCA_964529975.1 uncultured Fimbriimonadaceae bacterium | reverse complement strand
ACACCAGGCCTGACTCTCGCTGAGGCTGAAGAATACGTCCTGGGCTTTTCACACGCTGAACTCTCGGCCGTGATGGGTGAGGAGTTCAAACTCAGTCCACTTGTTGTCGCGTGCCTACGTTCGCATCACGCTCCGATCGACGCTCCAGATGGATTCCAAGTCGAGGCAGACATCGTCAGCGTGGCTTCTGGCCTTGCAGACAGCATGGGTCTCGACGTGATAGAGGGCCTGCCCCGCGTGGGTTATGACCCCTTCGCTCTCCAAAGGCTGGGAATCGACTCGAACCAACTCGAGACGACGGTCGCGACATTGACGAACAAGGCGTTCGTCGTCGCCGACTCGCTCAATCGGGCTGCCTAGTCGCCCCCGCTTCGAAGAACTCGAGCGGCTTCGACCACGAACTGTAGTACGAGCGATCTTCTACCGGCTCTATCTCTGCCGCAAACAGCCGCTTTAGGAGAAATCGAAATGTGTTGACCGGGGTCGTGGTTGGACTGACTCCATCCCAGAGATCGCTGGGTCCGTAATACGCAGAGAGGATGGGAAGCGCCTCTTCGAGGTCGGTTCGATCTATGGACTCTTGGTCCAAGGCTGCCTTCGGGCCGTGGTCGCCTTGGACGATGATCACGGGCGAACCGGAGTTGGACGCAATGATCTGGTCGATGGCGTCGACCACAAGTCCCGCTATGTACTGGGATTGATCGGAGTATCCCTTTCGATACTCCTCTGCGGACCCGATCACAGGAACGAAATGACTCCCATCGGAGAGCGCGTAACCACCTCTAGGTCGCTTTGGCTCTCCGTTCTTCCCAAAGACGAACGGCGGGTGGGGCGAGAGGATGTGGACCACGATGAACCTGGGCACAGGGCCACGCTTTGCGAGTTGATTGAGCGCATCGAATCCACCGAGGACGTGTTCTCGGTGTCCCTCGAACTGGCTCGAGACAGCCTGCTCAGACCTGAGTAAGGGCGTCTTGTCCAAAAGCGCATCAACGAAAAGCGACCTGGTCAAGCGGTTCCTGATCCAGACGTCGAAGTTCGAGAAGTGGAGGGCAGGAAACCCGGTAGTGACGGCGACTGTCGTATACCCGGCCGCCTTGAACGTCCGAGAGACCTCGCTGTCCGCAATGAGCCTGTCGAGAACTAGCCGGGCCTCGCCAGCCTCCAGATTTGGATCGACCAGATCTTGAAGGTACGCCATGTTCAAAGTTGAAGAGATAGAGAGCTCAGTCTGAACGTAGTTTGCCCTTGCCTTCTCAGCGACCACAAATCCCTTTTGTCGGAGTTGACCTCCGAGTGGCGATTCCACTCCGTACTTTTGACTCAAGACATCGTCACGGCCGAATCCGTCCAGGACGATGTAGAACACGTCCGGTCGATACGTCCCCTCTTTGATCGAGACTCCCGAAGAACCGGCTCGCACCTTTGCGACTTCTCGACCGAAGGCCTGGTAAGAGCCTACGATCCCGACGATCGCGAACAGGCACATCAGCGCAGACGCGAGATTGAGGAAGGTGGTGACCTTCATAGCGTCCTTCCACTTCACGACTGCAAGACCGACACTGGCCAACAAGAGCCCTGCCCAGCCCGCGTACACGACCCACTTCGCTGGCTCGTTTGCAGTTGTCGGAGTCCATGCAGCGGCCGCTTCATAGACGGCTCCAAACATGAAGAACACAAAGGCAAACGCCGAAGCGACCCGAGCACCCCTGTGGCTATCGCGAAAGATAAAAGCAAACAGTGCCCAGGCGATGCTGACGAGAGCCGCACAGATGGCACACGGCAGAAGAATGTCGCTCATGGGGACGATCGCGACGTTCGACCGGTAGAGCGAAATAGCAGGGTAGAGCGCAAAGAGAAGTGGGTGCACCGTCAGTGACCGGCGCTTCACAGAGTGTGTCGCTCCATTAAGTAGATGACACGATCGGACTCTGCGACATTCGATTCGCCTTTGATGTGGAACTTTGTCTTGAATGCCTGCTCGAAGCCAGCCTTGGTGTAGTCGGGAAAAATGTCCCGGCGAGAACTGAGCATCCTCCGGACTTGCGAGTCGGACTTGGGGACGAACTCAATGATGAGTTTGGGGCCTAGCGTCGCAAAAAACCTCGCAAGCTCTGACAAGGGTACGTTGTTTCCGATCGCTAGGTGATGGATGAGTGCGAGAGCCATCACAAGTTCTGCGTTCGTGCGCTGAAGGAACGAGTCGCGCTCGGCGTGAGCCCATCCGAGGGCGGGACTAGGGTTCGTCAGGTCGACGAGCAAAGGAAGGACGTTTCTCGTTTCGCGCATGCGGACGATCGCATAGTGCTGGTGGACCGCGGCCGGATCGAGGTCCCAAGCGACGACGAGTTCGGCCTTTTCTGCTGCGATGCGGCTGAACTCACCAGTGTTCGCACCGATGTCCCAGACGATCCTTGGGCGATGTTCATAGATAGAGTTGCGGACAATCTCCCGCTTAGACGCCATCGCCGCAGAACTGTAGTTCGTGTTCGCGTAGTACTCCCCCCAAACGGTGTCCTTCGGCCTCCAATCAAGCTTGGTGATCGTTCTGCGGAGACTGTCGATCAGGCCATAGAACCCGAGTTTCGACATCTTGCCCGGTGCCTTAAGGCCGTAACTATGGCGCCTTTGCGACCCGGCGTGCATGTGGATGTGTAGGAGGATGCCGGGGCTCAATCGAGTCCTCTTTGGCAGGATCTTGGAAGTCAGTTCGAGCGGGATCCCATCGATGTTCGAACGCAAGAGCGTCGACATTTCTGGAGAGACGTTGGCCATGAGTGCGAGCGGGGCCAAAAAGTGCTGGCAGAACTGGCGATAGGCCACCCACGGAGCACCCTCGACATACCGTTCCAAGGAAAGCGTGTCGATGAGAGTCGGCAGCCCGTTTCGAAACTGGATGTTGTACGCGCTCGCATCCTTGAGCGTCATGCCCTTGTCGAGCGCGCGGTGCTGGATCTCAAGCGTGCAGAGTGCGGCTTCACGCAATTGGTTGAAGCTCCACTCATAGGGGTAGGAGATGATGTGCAGTTTCTCTGGTTTGAGGAGCGCGATCGCTTCAGGAAACTCATCGCTGTCAAAGGGAACTTCGACGTGCGGCACCAGTAGCCCTTCGGTGTGGAGTTCCTTGAGCAGGCCCGTCGACTTCAATGCGTCAAAGTCGGGACCAAAGATGCGGTTGACGTGGCGGTACGGCTGGCCGTCCGCAAAGAAGACATAGCCAGCGTTGTCTCGAAAGGAGCCGGGAGCCGCCGCTTGGTTCAGCATGGCGGTCTTCGACGCCTAGTCTCGTCTGCCGCGGTCGAACAGCCCCTTAATCTTCGCCCAAGCGGTCCGATAGACCAGGGCGACAGCGAGGAGTCCAGAGATTGCGGCCTGCATGACCATGCTGCCGCTCCCTCCGTCCAGATAGGCCGTCAATGACGGGCAAAACAGAGCATCCCAGTGTGCCAAAGGCACAAAAAAACAGTTCAAGAATGACATCTCTCACCTGGCCTGAACGCGCAGGCCACGAATAGGTTCAGTGCTCATCGCCGGATTGGGCAACTATGAGTCGCCGACCCGAGTAATCTCCCTAGAATGACCTCCTTGCTAGTCGTCATGGGCCTGATCGCGATGCCCCAAGAGACGCCAAAGATCGAACTGGAAGAGTATTGGTTTGTCTACTTCGTTTCAGGCGATAACAAGGCCACCCTGAGCGAAGAGGACAGGGCTAAGGGAATGGAAGGCCACCTCGGAAACCTGACCCGGATGACGAACGAGGGGAAGGCGGTCGCGGCCGGGCCGTTCGAAGGAAGCCAGCCTAGGCGTGGCATCGTGATCCTGAAAGCAGATCGGCTCAAGTCCAAGGATTCGGTAGAAAAGGAGTTTGCCACTGACCCCTTCGTCAAGTCCGACCGGTTGAGGGTCGAGGTCAGACCCTGGGCGACCACCAGGGGATCGATCCAAAAGTGGCGTACGCCCGAAGAGATGAAACCCTATGTCTTTGTGATCTTCGAGCGTGGAGACAACAAGTCGCCCATGACCGAGAAGGAGGGAAGCGACCTCCAGGCTGCACACCTCAAGCACATCTTTGCCATGAAGGATTCCGGCGGACTAGGAGTCGCCGGACCGTTCCGGGACGACGGCGACATGCGTGGCATCTTGATCTTCAAGCACAAGGAAGTCGAAAAGGCCCGAACACTAGTCGACCAAGACCCGCTTGTCAAAGCGGGCAGGCTCAAAGCGACATATCTGACGCTCTGGATGGCCGCAGGGATCGTGGGAGACTAGGCGTACGCCAGGTCGACGATCTTCTTGGCGGCCTCTTGCATGGTCTGAGCACCGACGATCGGCGAGCCCTCAAGGATGCGTAAGCCCTCTTCAGCCGCCGTTCCTTCGATTCGAGCCACGACCGGGATCTTCACGCTAAGTTGCTCGAACGCCGCCAGGATTCCGCGTGCGACCTCATCGCACCGCGTGATGCCCCCAAAGATGTTGATAAGCAGACCCTTGACGTTGGGGTCCTTTAGGACGATCTCGACGCACTGCTTGACCCGCTCGGCTTGGGCGCCGCCTCCGACGTCGAGGAAGTTTGCGGGCTTTCCGCCCGCAGCGCTCACTTCATCGAGCGAGCACATGACGAGCCCAGCTCCGTTGCCAATGATGCCTATGTCGCCACCAAGCCTCACGTATGCGATCCCGGCTCTCGCTGCCTCTCCCTCCAAGGCATCCTCGGCCGCGTCGTCCTTCTGTTCGTCGTACTGCTTGTGGCGGAAGAGAGCGTTGTCGTCGATGGAGACCTTTGCGTCTGCGGCGATGACTTTGCCGTCTGGCGTCAGCGCGACTGGGTTGACCTCGACTAGGTCCGCATCGGTCTCAATGTACAACTTGACGAGCCCCTTGATCATCGAAGCGACTTGGCGTTGAGCCTTCGCCGGAATGCTTGCGGCGGCCACCGCCTCTCTCACTTCAAAATCCTCAAGTCCCCAAGCCGGGTCGACGTGTAGCCTCACGATCGCCTCTGGATTTGTGGCGGCGACGTGTTCAATGTCCATGCCACCCTCCTTGCTGATCATAACGACGAGCTTTTGCTCGGCCCGGTCCAGGAGGACGCTCAGGTAGTACTCCTCCGCGATGTCGACAAGTTCGCCGATGAGGACCAGTTCGACGACCATGCCAGCGGGGTTTTGCACGCTAACCAACCGCTTTCCTATCAGTTCCTTGGTGAAGGCGGCTGCTTCATCGGGATTGTCAAAAAGCTTGACGCCACCGGCCTTGCCGCGCCCTCCCATGAGGACCTGGGCTTTCACGACGCTCTTGCCTCCAAGCTCGGTCGCGATCTGGCGCGCTCGTTCCGGGTCTGCAGTCACATCGCCCATTGGAACGGCGATTCCAAACTTGTCGAAGAGCGCCTTGCTCTGGTACTCGTGCAGCTTCATGCGCTTTTATAGTACCGAGTGGTGCGGCACAGGCTCACTTCAATGGGCCCGCATAGGTCGCGTACTCGCGCGTCGGTTCGAACCCATGCCTGGCGTAGAAAGGCACGAGTGTCGTCCAGTCGATGATCGTACGGCGGGCACCTTGGTCTCGCAGAAGGCACAAGGACCAAGCCAGCAGTCCGTGCCCCATGCCTTTCCCTCGAAGCGACTTTGAGACGCCGATCGGACCAAGTGCAGCCCATTTGGGCCCGAGGTCGTTAGACCATACGGCCCCAGCCCTACGGTTTGTATCCCCCTCGGCTTGGAGCATCGCGAACCCTTCGCAAGTTCCCTCGACGTACAGTCCCACGATCCTCGAAGGGTCTTCCGAAAACTTCTCCATTACGTCCGACGACCATCGCCCTGGGAACTCGCGCGACAAAAAGTCGTGCAGCTCCTTTGCGTCTTCCGATCGACAGACCCGGCATCGGTTGCACGGATCTACAGGCGGCACGTAGTCTACGAGATCGCGCTCTAAGTCGTACACAGGCGCACCGATCCTGGCCATCCCTGCACCCTTTGCGGCAGAGGCGATCACCTCACAGTCCGCCGGTACTCCGGGAAAGAAGTGACGAATCTCTCCTCCAAACTGCCAGTGATTGATGCCTTGCTCGCTGAGAGCGGCCCGTGACGAGCCCAACAACTCATCACAGTCTCCACCCAGGCAAGACACGAACGCCACGGGATCGCGTGTCGCAATTCGCTTGACGACAACAAACCCTTCCTGGCCGACAAAGGTCGCCTCCTCTACGAGAAGGCCAGACCGAATGGTATTGAACGCGACTAGGTCATCGTCGACGCGGTACCGCGAAGGGAGCGAGGCGTTCCAGAGCCGAGCGATCGTGGCGCAGTCGGACTGCGTCACGCGGGAGCAGAGGCGGCACATACGGCGCGCCAGACTTCAGACAACCGGTCTACTGCGCGGCGGCCCGAGTTCCTCACCAAGGCGTCGAGGTTGTAGCTGGAGAGGATCATTTCGAACCCACAACCGTGAAACCCTCCGGCGTGCAAAACTTCCGGGTACTGCTCGACGAGAGACTTGAACCCTAGCGACAAGCACGATCTCAGTCGCCGGTACTCCTCCTCCATCGAGTGCGTCGTTCCATAGCGGTCCGCTTCATCGATCAAGGCGCACATGGCACGCAAGTCTGCGAAGAACTCATCGGGTGTCGATTCGACGGAGTCAGTGCACGCCACGCCCCTGCAACCCGTGAAGACGCCGTTGGGCGTGACGGGTTGCTTGAGGCTCACTGCGTCTGCGGGCATGCAACCATCGGCCAACTGCTGTTGCTGACTCACGTTTTGTAGGCTCAAGACATCGCTCCTGACTTCTCGACGAAGTTGATGCGCAGGTCGCGAACCAGGTTTTGCACCCGGCGACGGTCCGCGTCGTCTTCGAGGGCAGGTTCAAGGAACCCGGCCATCGCAGCCGTCACGTCCACAGCGACCTTCGCCTGACTCATGTCGGGAACGATCCGCCCAGTGGCCATGTCCGGCTGCAGGCCCATCTTCTGCCAGGCCAAGGACGCAAAGAAATCCATGGTCGTGGCGAGGGCCTCGTAGACGTCGAGGGGCTGGGGTTGGGCCTGCTGGGCGGCATCGTCCGACATGCTCATAAGTCGGGACGGACCGCCGGTCCCAAGTGGTGCAGAGAATTAGTTGGGGTTTTGGGCCCGCCTGAACCAGGCTGCCTCCAACTGCTTCTTCTTGTGAGGTTTGACCCTGCCGTCGGCGAAGACAATGACGGCCCGGCCCTCAGACTCCTCTTCGTCGCCTTCTTGGACTGCCCTTCGCTTGCCGAAGTGGCGGAAGTCGACGTTGGGGTTGCCGTTCCAGGCCTCCGGGGGATCGATGAATCCGAAGTCGTAGAACTCCCCGTCGCCTCCAGTCCATGGTGCGCTGTAGTAGGCCGAAGAAGCGAAAATGACAGTCGTTGACACGGACGCGAGTTCGCCGGAAGTCGCGGGCCGCACACAGTTAGGAAAGTACGAGAAGTCGCCAGTGATGTGGAAGTCGCCGCCGATGTACCCGTAGTTGTAGCCGAAGCCAGACAGGTCTCCAAGATAGGGGCGAGGCATGTGTGAGGGGTCGCGTGCTACCTTGTCGCCACGGTAGGGGCCGAGGATGCCAGCCTTGACGTCCCACTCTGTCGGGCCAGTCTGCAGGCCGTACCAGGTCTGCCACCATCCGCCGGGCAGCGTGTACATAGAGACAGGAAAAGTGTCGTTGTGGTCGGCCATGTACAGTTCGGTCGACATGTACAGTTGGCGCCCGGCGCTGACCGCGACACTCTGCTTGACTGCGTTCTTGGCGGCGACGAAGACCGGCGCAAAAATGGCCACAAGGATCGCGATGATCGCGATCACGACCAAGAGTTCGATGAGCGTGAAGGCCCGGGCCCGCATAACTACCGTTAATTCTTGCCTTATCCGGCACGAAGTCTAGCCCCCTTGGGTCGAAACTTCGCATTAACTTGACGTTCCAAGGGCGGTTCTTTGCTCGGTGATCTCGGCTTCTGCAGACTCAAACGCGTCGAGGAGGTGCCGGCAGGCCACCAACGCGTCCCCTCGGTACGGCCAGAGGTACCGCTCGCCAGCAACGGTCGCGCCCGGGTTCGACGCTGCCATGAGGGAGAAGGCGCGTGGTGAAGGCATCACGGCCCCAACGAACTCGACCACGAGCCGATCCTCCCTGTTCGAGACCGACTTGACGTTCAGGCTCTGGCACCGCAGCCGGCACTGCATGACTTCGACCGCTGTCTTGACCGGAGCAGGGAGGCGCCCGTAACGGTCTTCGATCTCCTTTTCTGCTTCGAGAAGTTCGTGCCTGTCGCGACAGGTCATGAGTCGCTTGTAGTAGTAGAGCCGCTGGCCCTCTTCTTCAATGTATCCCGCCGGGATCAGCGCGACGACGGGCAGGTCGACTGAAGGCAAAGGCTCGAGGCCTTCGAGCGGATCCTCCAAGACGTGCATAGGAGAGCCGTCCGCTGCTGCCTTCAGGTACTTGACTTCGCTGTCGACGAGTTGCGCGTAGAGGTCGAAACCGACTGCGCTCATCTGCCCGCTCTGTTTTGCGCCCAGAAGATCCCCTGCTCCTCTGATCTGCAGGTCGCGGAAGGCGAGCGAGTAACCGCTTCCCAAATGGCTGAATTCCTGGAGCGCAGAGAGCCTTGAAGACGCGTTCTCTGTCAGCGACTTTGCACCCTCGTAGAGCAAGTAGGCGTACGCCTGCCGGTCCGACCGGCCGACCCGCCCCCGCAACTGATACAACTGCGAAAGCCCGAACACGTCGGCGTTCTCGACGATGAGCGTGTTGGCGTTTGAGATGTCGAGGCCGTTCTCGACGATCGTCGTCGAGACAAGGATGTCGATCTCTCCGTTGAGGAACCCGATCATGACGGGCTCGAGGGCTTGCTCGCCCATTTGCCCGTGCCCGACGGCGATCCGAGCCGTGGGGATGAGTTTCCTGAGTCGCTCGGCAACGTGCTGGATGCCCGTCACCCGGTTGTAGACGTAGAAGACCTGGCCTCCCCGCGACAGTTCCCGCAAGATCGCCTCGCGGACCACCTCGTCTGCATAAGGACGCACGAAAGTACGGATCGGCAGGCGGCCGGGAGGAGGGTCGTTGATCACGGACATCTGTCTGATGTGCATGACGGCCATGCTAAGCGTCCGCGGAATCGGCGTCGCCGACATGGAAAGCACGTCGACCTGCACGCGGAGTTTCTTCAACGCCTCTTTGTGCTTCACGCCGAACTTTTGCTCCTCGTCGATCACGAGCAGTCCAAGGTCTTTGAACTTGATCTCCTCGTTCAACAAGGCGTGGGTGCCGATGACGATGTCCGTCTTTCCCTTGGCGAGGTTGTCCAACACCTTTCTGCGGTCGGCAGTGTGCGTGAACCGGTTGAGCAGTGCGACTTTGGTTGGGAAGGGTGCGAGTCGCTCGGCAAACGACCGGAAGTGCTGTTCGCTGAGGATCGTCGTCGGGCACAGCATGGCCACTTGCCGTCCTGCTTCGGCGACTTTGAACGCCGCGCGGATGGCCACCTCTGTCTTTCCAAAGCCGACGTCGCCACAGACCAGTCGGTCCATGGGGTTCTCGCTTCGCAGGTCTCGCTTGACCTCTTCGATGGCCTCCAATTGGGAGGGGGTCTCGACCCACGGAAAGCCGTGTTCCATTTCGGTCTGCCAAGTCGTGTCTGGTCCATAGGAAGGCCTTTCCACAGCCTTGCGGGCAGCATAGAGTTTGATCAGATCGCGGGCGAACTCGCGGGCTTCTTCGCGCGCCCGCGCGACGGCCTTCTTCCAGTCGGCGCCAGTCAGACGGTTGATCTTGGGAGGAGCGTCCTCTGGAGCCAGGTACTTCTGGACGCGGTCCAACTGGTCGGCGGGCACGAAGAGTTTGTCCGGCTTCTTGTACTCAAGATAGAGGAATTCCTTTTCGACCCCATCGACAGTCTTCTTGACCAGGCCGCGGTATTGCCCGATGCCGAAGTTGATGTGGACGACGAAGTCCCCGGGTTGCAGATCCAGCACGTTGGAGATCGGCACACCTTCGCGAAACTTGCGCTGAGGCAGTTTGAGTCGAGCGACCCCGAAAAGTTCGTGGTCCGTAAGGACGGCCAAGCCCTCCATGACCCAACCGCCTGCAGGGTTGCCCTCGAGGAAGTGGACGCCAGGTTCGAGCAGCCCGCCTTCCGTCTCTCGTACCCCGACCTGCTCGAGCACGGCGCGAGCGCGTGACGGCTGGTCCGTCGCCACGACGATCGCGTTTCCTAGGCCCTGCCACTCCTGGATACGTTTGGTCATCACCGTGGCTTGACCACGGAGGCCTGCGAGCGATTCCGCGCCGACGTCTGTTTGGTCCCCGGGGTCGAGCCATGAGGGCAAGCCGTTCATCGATGTCACGGAGAGCGTGTTCTCGAACTCTCCAAAGTGCTCGGGCGAGAGCACGTAGTCGTGGACCGACGCACCGAGGATCTCTCCTCGCTCGGCACGAGCGTCGAGCGACTGCTTGAACTCCTCCTCCGACCGAACGACCGTCGCTTCAATCTCAAGCGGCTCGTCAAGGACGAGCAGCCCTTCTTCGCCAAGCAAGTCGATCGCACACGACGACTCGGGATGGATGAGGGGGCGATAAAGATCGAGCCGGTCGAAGAACACTCGCTGCTCGAGCGCCCTGGCGTCCGAAGAAACGAGTTGATCGAGTTTCGCGGCGGACTCCGCGGAGAGGCGGGCCCCTTCGACGAGCACGCTCCTCTCGAGCATCTCCTTGAACTCGGCACCGTCTGCGGGTAGCAGCGTCTCGCGGGATGGGGCGACAGTCAGTTGGTTGCCCTCGAACTCACCGAGCGATCGCTGAGAGTTCGGGTCGAACCACCTCAGGCTCTCCACTTCGTCACCGAAAAACTCGATTCGAACAGGGCGTTCGAATCCCATGGGGAAGACATCGACGATCCCACCTCTCCGAGAAAACGTGCCTGGCAACCGGACCGGTTCGTTGTGCTCGTACCCCAGCCGTTGGAGTTTCTGGACGATCCGATGCGGGTCGGTCTCTTCACCGACCTTTACATCCACAAATGCGTCGCGAAGTTCGTCAGGCGGAAGCGTCCGTTCCAGTGCGGCTTGGGGTGTCGCGATGACGAAGCCCGGGGCGTCCTCGATTAGGAACTTGAGTGCGCCGATTCGGTCGCTTAGCGCGACGGTCTCGGGAGCCGCGTCTTCGAACAGTACGCTAAGACCGCTCGGGAGGAGGCGGACACTGTCCTCTGGAACGCCCGCGAGCCGAAGCCTGGCCTGCCACTGCAATGCACGGTCGTAGTTGTTGGCGACGACGAGCGTCTTGCGAGGATCACGGTGCCACAGCGCAGCAATTAAAAGGGGGCGGGCCTCGATCGCCACGGACTCCCATGTCGCGCGGCCCTCGAGTTCTCCAATCGTCTCACGAAGACCCTTCCAATCGGAAAGGCCTGTCGCCAAATCTGCCAGGCCGATGCCCAGAGTCTCGATTCTACCAACGGTGAGGGCAGGCTCGGGTCGGACGACTGTTGCTAGAGGGAGACGCTTGCCCGCACTGTGCCCGCCCGCTCGTGCTTTGCAGTCAGGTGGTACGTGCCAGGCGTTCGAACGACCCACTCAAAAACGGCCTGGTCATCAGTCGGATCGATGTGCCAGCCAAAGCCGGAGACCGGGACGTGGCACCAGCCCGCGAGTTGCCCCTTCTCCTCGCGAAGCCGCCCAGCGACGAGCCAGCCGGGCGCTTCTCCGACTGCGTCCCACGTTTCGCCTTCACGGGCGATCTCGGCGACCACGCCTCGGCACAACTTGCGCTGCTCGGCGAGTTTGCTGACGTTGGTCGGAAGCCAGCCGGTGTTCTGCACAACAAACCGGATACGCGCCGTGTCGCCTACTCGATCGATTTGTACATCTTTCTGCTTCAGACATGGACAGACACCGGCAAGCCAGATCGCCCAGTCAGCCAGAGGAGTAATCTCCTGCTCCAGAAACTGGGGAGGGGGGTTCCGGAACGCGTGGTGCGGGTCCCAACCGCCGATCTCGACGTCGCCAAGTTGCGGATGGTGATAGGGACGCCAGTCCTCGTAACCGCGCCCTCCCAACTTCTCGTCGCTCCACTTGAGGAGTTTGATGTCGTCCTCGTGCGGGTGGTCACGAAACCAGTCGATGTACTTGTAGTCGGTGATTCCCGCCTGTCGTTGCGGAGACCAGATCTCAACGGTCCATGCGTGAACGCCGCGGTGCTCGTACATCCAATCGTCAAAAACGCCGGTGATGACCTGCTTGGGGTGGTACTTGAAGTCATGGAAGACGGAGATGCAGGGATAGCCCGTCATCTCGGTCCCGTGCTTGCCCATCTCCTTGAGCAGCCACACGTCCTCTGGCGGAAGTTCGTCTTCCGGGTGCCTGCCAGGTGGGCGAAGGATCACACCGCTAAATGTGTGATAAGTGACCGCGCCGCAGATGTTGGGGCGCTTTGCGATCGCGTCGACCACTGCGCGGATTTCCGGCTCGCTCGTCGGATACGGCCCCGCGCCCTTCTGCTCTTGCTCTGGTCGCCACGCGTTCGGAAAGTTGCGGTTCATGTCCAGCCCTTCCTTGATCGTTCGGGCGCGCATGGTCGTACCGTCGAAGTTGTGGAACTCGCCTTCCGGGATCAGTCGATAAAAGGTTCCGCCCGATTCCCCTGGTGCGCGGCGCTTGAGGAGGCGCGGCTCTTCTTCGCTCACTTTCCAAGGTCCGTTCGGGTCCTTGACTCGGATCGAGAGGATGCGTCCGTCGCCGTCCATGTCCTTTCGTTCGATCCCGTAAGGATCGTCCTCGTCGAACGGATATGGCCTCGTCGACGATCGGACAATACGTGGAACGTCCTCGAGAGCCCATTCTGCCCCGTCAGGGTTGAACCGCGGAACGAGAAAGAAGGCCCGATGCTTAAGCACCTCCGGCTTTGTGTCGCAAAGGGTCGTGATGATCTTCAAAACCGCGGTTGACGCGCTCACTTCGCTGGCATGGATGTTCCCATCGCACCAGAAGGCGGGCTTGTCTTCGGGCGCGCCGGTCGCGAAGTCGGTTACGGTCATGAGCCAAATGTCACGACCTTCGTAGGACTTTCCGATCGACTCCATCCGCACGAGGCCTGGGTTCTCAGACTCGAAACTCCGCAAGATCGACGTCAGTTCGTCGTAGCGGTAGTAGCGGTCAAAATCGACGTGGGGCATGGCAGAGGAGGTTACCTTTGGGGAACCCTTTGAGCCCTGGATGACATAATCCAAGACGTGATGAGCGCACGCACCCTCACTCTCGTTGGCATTCTTGGACTCTCGGCACTCGGGCTGTTTGGGTGTGACCCTGAAAAGGCCGCTGGCGGCACCACGGGCGATGCGCCGGCCGTCGAACAGCCGAAGGAAGAGCCGAATCCAGCACCCGTCGACGTTTCATCCCTGCCGATGACTCCTGCAGATGGGGAAGAGGTCGGCGTGTTCGAGACTAGCGAAGGCAAAGTCGTGTTCATGTTCTATCCCCAGATCGCGCCGAAGCACGTCGAGCGCTTCAAGGCCATGATCAAGGAGGGCTTCTACGACGGCACACGGTTCCACCGCTGCATCGCTGGATTCATGGTCCAGGGTGGCGACCCGCAGTCCAAGGATCTCGACAAAGCCCCACTTTGGGGAACAGGTGGATACACAGACTCGAGCGGTAAAGAGGTCCAAATCCCTCAAGAGTTCAACGCGCTCCACCACGCGCGAGGCGTGATGAGCACGGCCCGCTCGAACGACCCGAATTCAGGTTCGAGCCAGTTCTTCATGATGCATCAGAACAACCCTAGCCTAGACGGACAGTACACGGCTTGGGGCCGAATCGTGCAAGGGATCGAGGTCGTCGACAAGATCGTGGTGACTGGCGATGCCGCGAACAATGGCGCGGTCGCGCCGAACAACGCCGTCATTCTCAAGAAGGCCACGATCCAAACCTGGCCGGTGAAGTAACCGGCAAGGACCGAGGGGGCCGACCGGCCCCCTCGGTTATAATCGCAACATGACCGTATCGTTGCTGCTCGCCGCTTCGCTCCTCGCCGTAGGCATGATGACCGTACCAAGCGGCCAAGTGTCCAAGACCCCCAAGGACGGGGACGAGGTCGCCGTGATCGAGACCGACAAAGGGACGATCGTCGTGATGTTCCATCCTGAGAAGGCACCGCGCCACGTAGAGAACTTCAAGACGCTTGCACGCCGCGGGTTCTACGACGGCACGAGGTTCCACCGCACGATCCCCAACTTCATGATCCAAGGCGGCGACCCGAACAGCAAGGATCTGACGATGGCCAACCGATGGGGCACGGGCGGTAACGAGATCGAGGGCAGCGAGATCAACGTGCCTGCAGAATTCAACGACCTCAAGCACGAGGCGGGAGTCCTTTCGATGGCCCGCTCAAGCGACCCAGACAGCGCGAGCAGCCAGTTCTTCATCATGCACAAAGCCGCGACGCACCTCGACGGCCAGTACAGCGCGTTCGGACGCGTCGTGAAGGGACAGGAAGTGGTCGATGCGATTGCGACTATGCCGAGCGGCTCTAACGGACAAGTGCGGCCCGAGAGCGCTGTGGTTTTGAAATCGGTCAAGATCGTCGCCTGGCCGGTGCAGTAGGCCGATCCTTTGATGTCCGAGCCGCGACCAGAATGAACGGTCGCGGCTTTTTGTTGCACTTAGTGTACGGAGGCAACAATGCGAATCCTCGCTTTCCTCGCCCTTGCGGCGCTCATCGTTGGCTGTTCCCCTAAGTCTGGCGTTCAGCCCGCCCCTGACATAGCGACTTCCTACGCCATCGCCGACTTCAAAGACCTGAGCCTTGGCGAGCCGATCCACGAAGGCGCCCTGACCCTCATCCCCGTTTCGAGGTCGAACCAGCAGGAACGGTCGGACGAATACGTCACGCTCGCCGAAGCGACCAAGAGGGGATGGATCGAGATCATCGAACTCCCCGGGGAGGCAAGCGTGGAGACGCTTCGCGTCCGCTACAGCGGCGAGAAGCCGCTCTTGCTTCTCGCCGGAGAACTCTTGCTGGGTGGCAAGCAAGACCGCGTCGTGGCAAAGGACACTGTGATCAAGCCTGGCGAGACCGTCGACGTCATGGTCTTCTGCGTGGAACCGGGCCGCTGGGACGGCGACTCGATGCACTTCGACCCTCAGGTCTCTACAGTTCCGCTCGAAACCAAAGAAAAGGCCATCCTTGGCAACCAGCAGGACGTTTGGAACAGTGTCGGCGAGTACAACCTCGAGGCTGCTCCAGACGCAAAGGGGTCTAGCCTGAGACACGGTTACAGCAGGACGACCAACAGCAAGGAGTTCAACGCATCTCTGGATCGTGCTCTTACAGCACTCCGTGGGCGAAAGGACGTCGTCGGCGTGGTCATCGTCCTTGGCGGCACCATGCACTCGTTCGAGTACTTTGGATCTTCGCTGCTCTTTTCCTCTTCGGCGGAGTCAGTGATTAGAGGAGCCCTCGCCTCGGCCGCCATTGAGAAAGAGAGCCGGGACCTGCCGGCGATAGAAGACGTTGCCGGATTCGTCGGCAGAAGCCTCAACAGCGCGAGGGCGAACCGAGCGCGGGACGGTTACGCCTCGTTCGACGACGGTCTCAACCAAGTCGCAGGCGGGATGGCGGCTGCGCCTGGCGAGGATGCCGAGGTCTTGCACGGCGTCTTCTACGACAAATCGAAAAAGTAGCCCTGGGACTGTGAACGGGCAGGTCACGGATGGACACCCAAGGACGGTGATGCAGATGAAACGACTGTCGATTCTCGCAACCATCGTCATTGGGTTGGCCCTCGTAGGCTGTAAGGAGAAGGCTGTCGAGCCCACCGCGGGCTCGCAGTCGACTTCGACAAAGCTGACTGGAAAGACAGAGAACGCAGGCGACAACCAAGCCGTGCAACCTGTCACAAAGTAGGGGCTCGTCCCCTGCGTCCCTTGCTCGGCCATAATCTCGGCATGCCGGGAAGGCCGAGCTGGGACACTTACTTCATGCAGATCGCCCACCTCGTGGCCACAAGGGCGACTTGCCCGCGCCGCTCCGTCGGGGCGATCGTGGTCAAAGACAAGCACATTGTTGCGACTGGCTACAACGGTGCACCAGCCGGGTTGCCTCATTGTCCGCCTGACGGCCACCTCAACGAATGGCCGAAGGGCTGTCTGATATCGGGGCATTGCATGCGGAGCCTCCATGCCGAGCAGAACTGCCTGCTCCAAGCGGCAAAGATCGGCGTGTCGTGCGAGGGATCGACGATGTACGTCACGTGCCAGCCGTGCAACACGTGCGCGAAGATGATCATCAACGCAGGCGTCTCACGCGTCGTATACGAGGGCGACTATCCAGACGACTTTTCGCTAGAACTCTTCCGTGACTCCAAAATGGAAGTCATGAGATACAAGGAAGGTGTGCTGGAGGCCGTGGAGTTTGGTGCTTGAACCTTGACCAACTGATCGGTTCGGGCGGGTTCTTCGAGGGGTTCCGGTTCCCGCTGCTTGTGGGGCTCATTGCTGCGCTCGTCTCTTGGGCGATAACGCCGCTTGTCCGAAAGTTTGCTGTCGCAAAGGGCGCGGTCGACGATCCCAAGCAGGACGAAAGAAGAGTGCATACGACGCCGACCCCGAGGTGGGGGGGAATCGCGATCTATGCAGGGCTTGCTGTTTCGCTTTGTGCGGTGCTGCCGTTCGCCTATCCTGTCAACCCGTTTCCGATGTATCTCATCGCGATGCTGGGATGCGGGCTCTTGCTCGTCGCCCTCGGCGCCCTCGACGACGTCAAGCCCATGCGCGCGCTCGTTCAGATGGGCTACTTGCTCGCGATCGGTGTGTTGGTGCAGTTTTTCTCCGACGAAATCGGAGGCACGGTGAGCCGCGTTCAGATCGTCGGCATGGACTGGCCGCCGTTCGACGCACAGATGACCTGGATCGACTTCGGATGGCTCGCCGTCCCGATCACGGCGATCTTCATCTTCGTGGTGACGAAGACCATGGACACGATCGACGGTATCGACGGCCTCGCTGCTGGCGTCGCAAGCATCTTAGGGGCGACCCTGTCCATCATTGCCACCTATGAGGGACAGCCGAGGGTCGCGCTTGTCGCAGCGGCCATTGCGGGCTCGTCATTGGGGTTCCTCAAGCACAATTTCAACCCGGCGAGCATCTTCATGGGCACTGGCGGTGCGCAACTGCTCGGCTTTATGCTGGCCGCACTGTCGATTGTCGGTGCGTTCAAGACCGCCGCGGCCCTGGCGCTATTCATCCCAATCCTTGTGTTTGGAGTCCCGATTTTCGATGCCGCGTTCGTCGTCGTCCGCAGGATCATCTCAAGGCAACCGATAACGCAGGCAGACAAGCGGCACCTGCACCACACGCTTCTCAAAAAGGGGTTTTCGCAGCGACAGACTGTGTGGATCCTTTACACGATCGCGGCGGCGCTCTGCATGGCGTTCCTCATCCTCGTGAGGGCATATGGCTAAGCCTATCGTCGCGTTTGTGGTCGGAACGCGACCAGATGCGATCAAGACTGCGCCCGTTGTGCTGGCGTTCAAGTCCAGCGATGACGTCAAAACCGTGCTCGTGTCCACGGGACAACACCGCGAAATGCTCGCCCAAGCGCTCGGTACATTTGGTCTCACAGCGGACATCGATCTCGATGTGATGCAGCACGGTCAGACGCTGTCGTCGCTGACGACCAAGGTCTTGGACGGTCTCGACCGCGTCCTTGTCGAGCGCAGCCCTTCTCTCGTCATGGCGCAAGGGGACACGACCACGACGTTCGTCGCAGGCCTTGCGTCGTTCTATCGACAAGTCCCGTTTGGGCACATCGAGGCGGGACTCCGCACAGAGACCGTATGGAACCCTTATCCAGAAGAGTTCAACCGTAGGGCAGTTTCGTTGTTCGCCTCGATCCATTTCGCGCCGACACGATGGGCAGCTGACAACCTGCTCTCGGAAAGGGTGAGGCCAGACGACGTTTTCGTGACGGGGAACACGGGCATCGATGCGGTACGCGCGGTCGCGGATCGCCACAGCAAAGAGTGGTACCCAGACCACACGGGGAGGGTGGTCCTGCTTACGACGCACAGACGGGAGAATTGGGGCAAACCGCAGGAAGGCATTTGCCGAGCAGCCAGGGAGGTCGTCGAGCGGTTTGAAGACGTGCTTCTCGTCGTTCCTATGCACCGCAATCCGGCCGTTCGGGAGACGATTACTGCGGCGTTCAAGGGCTGTCCCCGGGTCGAATTGATCGAGCCGCCCGAGTACGCAGACTTTGTGAAGCTTATGCAGCGGGCGACTCTTATCCTCACGGATTCGGGCGGCGTCCAAGAAGAGGCGCCGTCGTTCGGCGTCCCAGTGCTTGTCTTGCGAGAGACTACAGAACGTCCGGAGGGCGTAGAAGCGGGGACAGCGAGGCTCGTGGGGACGGATAAGAATAGGATTGTGGCGGAAACATGCACACTTCTGACCGACTCGGGAGCCTACAAGGCAATGGCCCACGCGGTCAGCCCGTATGGCGACGGCGCCGCCGCTGATCGCATCAAGAGCGTCGTTTTGGAGCGTCTCGGCGTCCCGACAAAAAGGGTGCCGATGTGGGGCTGATCGAAGCGATCGTGTTGGGTCTGGTCCAAGGGCTGACAGAGTTCTTGCCGGTCAGCAGCAGCGGGCACGTCTTGTTGGTTCCGGTGCTATTCGGTTGGGACGACCCAGGCGCCGGGTTCACCGCTGTGATCCAACTCGGCACGGTAGCGGCTGTGCTGATTTACTTCTGGCGGGACCTTGGGCGCGTGTTGTCGGCATGGGGCAGATCTCTGTTCGACGCGTCCCTGCGCGGGACGCCCGACTCTCGTCTCGGGTGGGCCGTTTTCTGGGGGACGTTGCCGGTCGTCGTTGTCGGCCTGTTGCTCGAAGAACAGATCGACACAGCCTTCAGGGCGCCGCTGGTCGTTGCTGGGATGCTGGTCGGGGTCGCCCTGGTCATGTGGATCGCTGAAGTCGTGTCTAAGCGATTGCGGTCGCTCGAGGACGTCCGAGTCTCAGACGGCTTGGTCGTCGGTGTTTGGCAAGCTTTGTCTCTCATCCCAGGCGCGAGCAGGAGCGGCAGCACAATCGCCGGTGCGCTCTTTCTCGGAATGGACCGACAGACGGCGGCGCGCTTCTCGTTCCTCTTGAGCGTGCCTAGCGTGCTCGGTTCGGGACTCTATAAGTTCGTCAAGGACAGAGAAGAACTGTTTGCCCAGGGAGCGATGCCGACCGTGGTCGCGACGCTCGTGGCATTTGCCAGCGGATATGCGGCCATCGCCTTCCTCATCGCGTTCTTGCAGAAGCGATCAACGGCAGTCTTTATCGCTTATCGGTTGGCTCTCGGTTGCGTGATCGGTGTCCTAGTGTTCTCGGGGGTGGTGTAGCGTGTTCGGACTTGGCAAGAAGAAGCAGTCGAACAGAAGGCCAGACTTGTTGATCGTTGGCCTTGGCAATCCTGGCGCCCAGTACGACGGCACGCCGCACAACGTCGGGTTTGCCACGGTCGACGAGATCGCGCAACGGCACAGGTTCAGGCTTTCGACGTTCAAAAACCATGCGCGCTACACGACGTGGGAGCACGATGGCAAGTCCGTTCTGCTCGTTAAGCCAATGACGTTTATGAACCTCAGTGGGCGGGCGGTCGCGCACTTTGCGAAGCAGTACGCCATTCCTCCAGACAAGATCCTTGTGGTCGCGGACGACCTGGACTCCGAGTTCGGTCGCGTGAGGATGAAACCGAAGGGAAGTTCGGGGGGCCACAACGGGCACAAGTCGATAGCCCAAGCCATACACAGCGAGGAGTATCCGAGGGTCAAGATTGGCATCGGCAAGAGGGGCGATGCGGCCGACTACGTCACGAGCAAACTACCTCCCGCAGACAGGGCAGCCCTTGAGAAGGCGGTGAGTAAGGCGGCGACTGCGTGCGAGGTTTTCGTGGAACAGGGTCTAGAAGCCGCCATGCAGGCGTGCAACTCGGACTAGGTGAGGGCCGCTTCGGGCTTGCGCTCGACAAACTTGTGCTGCGGACCCATGATGTGGACCGGCCCGGACTGTCGAAGCCAAACAGGGGCGCGGCGGTGCATATAGGCGTAGTAGGTCGAGTAGCGGTCGTGCGTGTGGTTCCAGTGTCCGACTCCACTGCAGGACCTCAACAGGACGTACATCCCGGGCATCACTTCAACATCGTCGCTAAAGATGTGCACCGCGTCCACGAGTTCGCCCGAATCAAGGACCGATTGGGCAGCGACGACATGGCCCTTCAGAGCGACTTTCATCGAGCCCTGGTTCTGCAACAGCACGAACTCCTTCGAAATGTCCTCGTGCCTTTGGATTCCGACGATCCGAATCATCTGCGGCCTGTCTTGTGTCAAGACGTCCACGAATGTGGAAAAGTCGCGTCACTGCTCGCGATCGAGCGCGGATTCGAGATTTGCGAGAACGCGGTCCAAGACCTTTGCTGTCGTCGCGAGTTCACCGGGTAGAACGCCGCGAGTCATCACTTCGTCGGATTCAAAAACGAGCCCCCGTATCTGGCGAATGATCTCTTCTGCCTTCGTCGTTAGAGTCAGGATGCGGACACGTTTGTCATGGGGCGAAGGGCTTTGTAACAGCAGTCCGCGATCGACGTGGTTCTGGACCGACTCGCTCAGGGTTGCCGCCGTGACTCCCAGGCGCGTCGCCACCTCGATCTGCGACGCTTTGTCTCCGGCGTTAGCGACGGTGACAAGAAGTTGGAACGAGGACCAGGAAATGCCGAGGTCACGGAGCCGGGGCTCCATCCATTCGGCCTGTAGCTCGTAGATCGCGGCAATCCGCGTTCCGAGGAGGGTCTTCGTCACTCGCCGAGATTACCAAACCCAGCTTAGACAAAGATGTCGAGCAAGGACTTGTCCATCTCGCGCTGGACTTGTACGACCTTTGCGTTCGCCGCAAAGTACTTCTGCCCGCGCATCATGTCGACAAAGGCGCCAGGATCAAGGTCGCCGCGCGCGATCTGCCGCGCTCCACGCAAAACCTGCTCTTGTGCCCTGTCCATGCCCCAGAGGGCATAGCCATACGCGTCGCGAACCGGGGGAAATCCAAACATCAGGCCTCCAAGTCGATCACAGTACGACGGAGCGCGCTTGCGATCTCTGCCGCGCGTTGTTGCGCCTCGACCTGCATGTTTCGGGCGTCTTGGCGGCCCTTGACCTGCACGGGGTCGATCGAATTGGGATCGATGTTGCGAAGGGTGTCGTTCACTTGTCGTTGAACGTCTCGCAGACTTGCAAGCGCCCCCATCAGTGATGCGCTAGAACTGATCACTTTGCCTCCTGAGTGTCTAGTTTGATCTTGCCGTCGTGGTGTCGATAGATCACTGTACGGACTACCTGTCCTGTCGCTATCCCGCGGAACTACTGGGCTGCCGCCTCGTTCAACTTCTGTCGCAGGATCCGCCGGATCGACTTGACGTCCTCCGTCTCCTGGGGTGTGGGCTTGTTAACAGGATTCCCGCGCTCTAGCGGACCCATCAGCAGTCCGGTCGTTGGCACGTCGGCCAGTCCGAGCAAGTGTCCGATTTCGTGCATGGCGACGTCCCGCACCTCGGCCTGAGTCAGTTTGCCGCCTGGTGCAGTGCGGACGATTGAGATGGTGCCCTTGCACTTGACCTCGCGCTTGCTGGCCGTCCAACGAAAGTTCTTCTGGATCTTGATGAGGCCCAGTGCGTCGGGGCCTCGCTCCTCAATCGAGTCGACGAACCTCACGACGACGTCTGCCTCTTCAAGACGAGCCGTGTACTGGACAGGGAAGTCGCCGCCAAGCGACTTTTCCCAGACGCCAAGGGCCTGGTAAACGCCTTGAGCCTGCGTTTCCGAGGTCACGGTCGACTCATCGATGGCCAGTTTGATGCCGTTGGGGAACAGCGACCCCTCGAGCAGCGCAAGCGCAAGTTGTCGATCACCCTCGCCGAGAGCGTCAGCCGCCTTGGTAAGCGCGTTCTTGACGTCGTCGGCCGTCGTCCGCGGTAGCGTGCCGTTTGATGCTGTCGCAACGGCAGACAGCGCGACGAACAGGGTCAATAACCGGACAAAGCGCATACGGGCCTCCATAGTGTGTTTGCCAGAAAGAGGCTGGTTCCTTCACCGCAAATCCATCGGTTTGTATGGATCCCGACGTCCGAATCTGCTTTGCGCTCCGCTTGATTCACGGATTGGGCTGTAAAATGTGCGAGGTGTCTCACGGATGGATACAGTCGTCGGCTTCCTGCCTTGGATAGGCTTGGCCATCGCCGCAATAGGCCTGTGGATGCGCGAAGAGGGCGCAGAGAAGGGCATTGCCGCGACTTCTACGCTGCCCCTGGCCTTTCCTCCTTCGCTCCTTGCTGTCGCGTCGTGCGTCTATGCGAACTACCAAACCGGTGACGTCAAAGCGGCGCTGTTCCTCTTTGCCGGTGCTGCTGCCGCTGGAGTGGTAGTCACTCTGCTGGGAATGTGGCGTCCGACGTCAGCCCTCGGAGGTTCGCTCGTCGGACTGGGACTGGCGGCCTTCGTCGCAGGTTTCGATTCGCTCGACAACGCGACCAAGCTTGGTGGCCTCGTCGCGGGACTTGCGGTCGGAACTTTGCCGTCGGTTGGCGCAGGAAAGTTTCGGGGAGGCCCGCTTGCCGTAGTTCTCGCATTCTCTGCCGGTGTGGCTTACATGATCGCGCGAGTCGGCTACGGCCAGAAAGTCCATGGCGTCGGAGTGCTCCTCATCGGTGCGTCGCTGGTTGCGATTGCCGCATTGTGGGCGACCGACAGGGCGACGAAGGGAAAGCCGGAGTGGCTATCTCGCGCAATAGGGTTGGTAGTCTTGGCCGGCTTGGCCTGGCTGGTCGCCGCGCAGTACTTAGCCCAGCCAGACATCGCGATTGTGGCAGTCGTCTCGGTCGCAGCGTGCGCACTTTGTGCGGTGACGATCTCTCCCGAGGGCAAGTCCATCCCGGCCTGGGGAATCGTCGCCGTCGTTTGGCTGGGCGTTGCGACGTTCGCATTCAGCAACGCATTCGGCCTTGGCATGGCCGTTGCCGGACTCTGCGGACTCCTCGCGACGGCACTCCTGGCGAGGCACGACTTGATGCCCGCGATCGGTGTCGTGGTCGGACTGTCCTTTTACAGGCTCTTCCGAGAGAACAATCCGGAAGTGGTGCAGGCGTTCGACATCGGACAGCACTACGCGTTGATCGGCTTCTTGCTCGGAGTGTTCGCTGTGGTCGGCCTCGCAGACGCCCTTATGCGAAGAAAGTCGGCGTGGCTACAGAAGGGCCACGTTTCCGCCACGGTCTGCGGGCTGATCGCTGGAGTCATTGTCGTGGGGGCCTCGGCGTTCTTCGGTACCAAAGGTGCAATTGGTATCTGCGTCGGTCTCGCCGTGGCGCCCTTGGTCTCACGGATAACCGCTGCACACTCGGCCTGGACCGTCGCGGCCTCAGCAGGGTTGCAGGCCGCAGTGATCGTCGCCTATCGGCCCGCTGCCTGGGACACAGAACTCGATCGCGATGCAAAACTCCGGCTCCTTTGGATCCTAGGCGCGATCGTCGTCGTCCTAGCCGCCGCGCTGTTGGTCCTCGAACGTAACAAGAAGGTCAAGCAAGATGTCTCCGCGTAGTCTCATCGGCGTCGTCCTCGGCATCGCAGGTGCGCTCGCGCTCACCGCCTACGGCGTGACCGAGGAAGTCCCCGTCGGGGTCGTAAAGGGCACGGCGATCCAGCAAGATACGAACGTCCCGATCGCGAACGCTGACGTCATTCTCGAAGCCTACAATCTGACTCGCGACCTTTCGGGCCTGGTCACATACCGCACAGAGACCGACGACCAGGGTCGCTACGTGTTTCGAAACGTCCCCGCGGGATACGCCACGATCCGCGCCTATTCGCCGGGATACTCGGTCGAGTCCGCCGTCGTGGTCAAGGACGAGCCGACCGACCAGAACCTCGCCTTGGAGTGGCGAGGCGACGAGCTATCGGTCTCGATGAACCAGCCTGTGTTTACGCCAGACGAATCGCCATCGTTCGTCGCCAACGGCCTGACCCGCAACAGCGAACTTGACATCAAGGTCTTTGCGATCCCCGAATCGCAGGTCCTCAGCGAGCGCGACTCTTACGCGCTTGCAAGGAACATCACATACAGCATCTACGACGGCTCGCTCGAACGCGGGCCAGAGCCAAAGGCGCTACACACGATCGAACACGCCCTGACCTCGCGCGACAAGCAGGGCAAGTTTGCAGAGGTCGTCACTCTTCCCATGTTGGCCGAGGGCGTGTACATCGTTCGAACGAACGTCGACGGCGTCACACGGCACTCCTGGCTCAACGTGTCCCGACTCGGGCTCGTCGCAAAGGTCTCGCCGCGAGGTTTGACAGGCTTTGTCGTCGACATTACTTCTGGCAAGCCCATTGGCGGGGTCGATGTGGCAATCGTCGGCCCGAACGGCAGCAAGCCTGTCGGCAAGACGAACGCAGACGGCTTGGCCCAGAGCAAGGGCGGTCCGGCGGCGGACGACAGGTACGTCATGGTCGCCTCGCAAGGCAGCAGCCGCGCCTTCGCGATGTTCTACTGGTGGGACGACAGCGATGGAAAGAGCACCGCGACGCACCTCGCTACTGACCGTACAATCTACCGCCCTGGCGACCAGATCAACTATAAGGGGTTCGTCCGCCAACCGAACGCAGGCGGCTTCACTTTGCCTTCTGTCCGAACGGTCAACGTGACCGTGTTCGACCCGGACGAGACCGAGATCGTACGGGAGTCCCGTCCGATTTCTGCAATGGGTGGGTTCGATGGTTCATTCCAAGCGCTCTTCGAGACGACCGGCTCATATCGGCTCGAGGTCGAGATCGACGGCCAGTTCACGAGCAAGTGGATCTCCGTCTCCGCCTACCGAAAGCCCGAGTTCAAAATCACCGTAACTCCGGAACGACCCTACTACGTCCGTGGCGAGAGGGCAACGTTCAAGATCAAGGCCGAGTTCTTCACGGGAGAACCGGTGGTCGGCGCCGAGCTTAGCGCGTGGGCGAGCCGCGCAGACGTTTGGAACTGGTCGCCGTGGGACGACGAAGAGTACGAATACTACGAGGAGGAAGGTTACGACTCCTACGCCTACGGCGGCGAGATGGTAGGCGACTTCACTGTCACGACGGACGACCAAGGTGAGGCGACAGTCACCGTCGAAACGAGCGCGAAAGTCGAGCGCAACGAAGACGAGTGGTGGCTTGGCGACATGGACCAGGTCTATTCGCTGAATGTCTCTGGCGAAGATCCGAGCGGAAGATACTTTGAAGGCAATGGAAAGGTCGATATCGTTCGCGGCGACATCGAACTCACGGCGGCCTATGAGGACTATCTTGTCGCGCCCGGTGGCACGACGTCGCTACGCATCAGGGCAAAGTCGTTTGGCACGGACGAACCGGTCAAGGACGCGAACGTGCGTGTCGAGTTTGGGACGCGGACGTGGAGCAGGTCGAAGTCGAGCGAGAGACGCCTCAGCGAGAAAACGGTCCGACTCGACTCCGCAGGCGAGGCAACGGTAGCCTTCTCGCCTAATGAAGCGGGCGACTACTATGCAAAGGTCATAGCACGCGACAGCAAGGGGCGGGAAGTCGTCGCGACCGAGTACATCTGGTGCTACGAGTACGGCCAGCCGATCGGCGGCCCCGCTCCCAAGATGCAGGTCGTGCTCGACAAGAAGACCTATCGCGTGGGTGACACTGCCACTGCAGTCGTTCGCACGAACAAACCAGGAGGAAGCGCTCTCGTGACTCTCGAGGCGAGCGACATCCTGTGGTCCAAAGTCGTCCCGCTGGACTCTGAGACGACGACGGTCGCAATCCCTGTGACCAACGCCGTCCGACCTAACGCTTCTGTCCAGGTCTCTTACATTTGTGAAAAGTCCTACGCCGCGGCGGGAAGGACCCTAAACGTCGACATGGCCCAAAGCCGCCTCAATGTCACGGTCACGCCCAGCACGGCTAAAACGCTGCCGGGCAGCATGGTCTCGTACACCATCAAGACCACCGACGAGGATGGGAACCCCGTCTCGACGGACGTCGCGCTCTCAGTCGTCGACGAAGGCGTCTATGCGATCAAGGAAGACACGAGCGACCCGATGAAGTCCTTCTTCCCGCGCCGATGGTCTTCAGTGAGCACGTACTACTCGTTTCCCGACGTGTATCTGGATGGGGACGACAAGTCGGCCGCCGACATCGACGTTCGCACCGAGTTTCGAGACACCGCCCTGTGGTCGCCGAGCGTCTTCACCGGCGACGACGGTACGGCAAGTGTAAGGGTCAAACTCCCCGACAACCTCACATCATGGCGCGCGACAGCGACAGCTGTGGCCGCAGACGCGTCGTGCGGCAAGGGACGCGCAGACGTCGTCGCGCGAAAACCCGTGATGGTCCGCGTGAGCCCGCCAGCGTTTATGGTCCAGGACGAAGTGCAGACGATCGGGGCTACGGTCGCAAACGAGACGGGCAGGGCACAGAACTTCGACGTCGGCATTGGCTCTTCGGCCGGTCTCGATGTCGCAGGCCCTCTGATGCAGAACGTCCGCATCGAAGCGGGACGGTCCGCAAGGGTCACTTGGAAAGTCTCTGCGACAAAACTGGGACGAGCAACCCTAGTAGTAACGGCGAACGCCCGAGAGACCCGCGAGAACGACGGCATCGAGCGCTCGTTCGATATCAAGCCGAACGGTCCGACCCTCGTCACGTTCGCAGCAGGCGACACAACTACGACCGCGACGGCCCAGTTCTCTGTCGATGCCAAGGCGATTGCAGGGGAACTAGAAGTCACGCTATCCCCATCGATCCTCGCCAGCATCGAGTCGTCGCTCGACAGCCTCGTCGACTACCCGTACGGTTGCGTCGAGCAGACCATGAGCCGGTTCATGCCCGCCGTCGTCGTTGCGCAGTACATGAGACAGGCTGGGATCGCCAACCCCGAACTCGATGCGAAGATCGCCGACGTATCGATCAAAAGCCAAGCCCGGCTCAAATCGATGCAGAACAGCGACGGTGGGTTCGGCTGGTGGCGCTACGACGGTGGAGACCCGGAAACAACGGCGTATGTGCTCGAGGGCATCTACCACGCCGAGCGGGCAGGGACGCAGATCGACGCGCACTTGCGCGACCGGGCTCTGGAGTGGCTCAAGGGTGCGATAAAGACGTGGAACCGCTCGCAATGGTGGAACGAGGGGTCGGCGAGAGCCGCGTATGCGCTTGCCTTGCACGGCCTCGCTCCGAACGAATGGGTCGCAGCCCTGCCCGACCCCGATTCACAGCAGGTCAGCATCAGCGAACTCTCATACACGGTGCTCGCGCTCAGCGCGGCCAAAGGAGAAGTCCCGGCACACTACAAGGACTACAAGGCCAAGGCATACGCCAGGCTCGTCAAGTTGGCCAGTGAAGGCGAAACGACCATGTCTTGGAGCGACGAGTGGTGGTACGAGCCATCGGCGGTTGCTCTCCAGGCTGTCCTGAAGGTCGAGCCGCAGAGCGACCGTCCCGTCAAAGTCCTGCGTTATCTGATCGGCCAAAAGCGAGGGAGTTATTGGACAAGCACGCGTGACACGGCGCAGATCGTCTTGGCGGCGGTCGAGTACTTGAAGGCTGGAAAGGAGCCATCGCCGAGTTTCGAAGCGACTGTGCTTGTCGAAGGAAAGGTCGTAGGATCGGCCTCCTATGGCCCGAGTGACCTTGGCCACAGCGACAGGTTTACTGTCCCCATCACAAACCTGTCGAAAGGAACGAACAGGGTCGAAGTGCGCGTCAACGGCAGTGGCCGTGCGTACTACACCGTGTCCCTGAAACAGTCTACGTACGAACCCAAGGCCCAGCCGACCGACTCCGGGCACGGCCTTAAGATCAGACGCGAGTATTTTCGCATGGAGGCGAGGAGATTGGAGGACGGCACGATGCGACTTGTTCCGAGCAAGCGTCCCGTCACCGTTGTGGAGCAGGGCGACGTGCTGTATTGCCGCCTGACGGTTACGAGCGACAAAGAGCTCAAGTACGTCATGGTCACCGATCCCGCTCTCAGCAACGCGCGCGCAATCGACAGCGGTTTCATCGACATTTACGAGTGGCGCTACTGGTGGAGCGACCAGGCGATCCTTGACGACCACACTGCCGTGTTCATGAGATGGCTGCAGAAAGGCGAAAACATCATCGAGTTCCCAATAAGGGCAGAAGCGGTGGGAACGAGCACTGCGCTTCCCGCGACGGTCTCTCTCATGTATCAGCCAGAGATCAGGGCGACGAGCGCGACGAGCACGATGGAGGTCCGCGGGTGAGGCGCTGGCTGCCGCTAGTTTGTGTTTTCGCGTTCGTGATCACGATTGGCGCCGTCCTCGTGCGATCGAGCCAAGGCGAACGGACGATATCGAGGTTCGTGACCCCGCTGGATGGCAGGATGGACGACCAGAGGCACAACGCGGTGCTCTGCCTGAAGCAACTCGACGGGACAGTCGTCCAGCCTGGCGAAACGTTTTCGTTCAACAAGGCTGTCGGGTCATGGTCGCGAGACAAGGGGTACCGTCGCGCCCCCGTTTCGTTCGGCGGGCTGCTCGTCGACGCATGGGGCGGCGGAGTATGCCAGACGAGTTCGACGCTGTATAACGCTGCGCTCCTTGCCGGACTCGAGGTCGTCGAGCGGCACCGGCATCACTATGCGCCGACCTATATCGCGCCTGGGCGTGACGCAGCGGTCGCGTATCCGAACATCGACCTGAAGTTCCGCAACCCGTATCCGTTTCCTGTTGTGGTCCGCGGGGTCGTCACGCCGAACGGAGTGCGCATCGATCTCGTTGGGGAAGGCGAGCCCGTCCGAAACGTACGCATCGAACAGAGGGTCGCCGACGTCACGCCGCCACAAGAAATGCTCATTGGGTCCGGGAGGTTTGGGCGGGTGAGGAACCCGGGCCACGCAGGCTACAGCGTCGAGACCTTTCGCATCATCGGTAACGAGCGTGAGCTCCTGAGCAGCGACGAGTACCCCGTCATGAACCGCATCATAGAAAGAAAGGGGGCTTGATTGGACCCGATCGTCAAGGCCCTGACCGAGCTGCTCTCAGAAGGCGTGTCTGAACGCGTCGCACCAGGCATGGCCTGCGCGATAGGCAACGCTCGGGAGACGTGGTTCGCCGAGTCTGGCCGACAAACCTACGACAAGGCGAGCCCGACGATCGATGGACAGACCCTTTGGGACTTGGCGAGCGTGACCAAAATCGCCGCGACGGCCAGTGTCGCGATGTCGCTCTACCAATCGCACGAACTCGACCTCGACGCGCACGTCCAAAGCGTCGTGGCGGAGTTCGTCGGAGACGAGAAAGAAGATGTGACGGTGCGCAGCCTCTTGAGGCACGACAGCGGCCTGGCCGCCTATGGCAACTACGAGAAACTCACAAACGCGCTCGAAGTCAAGGACGAGATTCTGCGGTCTGCGCTTCGCAGCGCGCCGTGTACGAAGACCGAGTATTCCTGCCTCGGTTTTGTGACGCTCACGGAGTACATGCAGCGCAGGACAGGGGCGAAGTTCGAAGACCTCGTCCAAAAGCGCGTCACGGGCCCGCTGGGAATGTCCAATACAGGCTTCAAACCGATCGCTGATGACCGACCGCGCTGTGCGCCGACGGAGAAGTATTTGCCCTGGCGCAAGAAACTCGAAGACCTTCGGGGGTTCAAGCGCGTGCAAGACGAGTACGTCCAGGGCGCCGTACACGATCCGATCGCCTATCTGCTTGGTGGGATAAGTGGCAACGCCGGCCTGTTCTCGACGACGCGAGACCTCGCGAAACTCGCCCGTGCGTGGATGACGGCCGACGGCCCTTGGAAGAAGGAGACCATCGACCTTTTCACGAAGAGGCAGACGAAGGACTCGACCTACGGGCTGGGGTTCGACACGCGGTCAGAGAAGGACTCGTCCGCCGGGTCCAGATTCTCGCTCCAAAGTTTCGGCCACACGGGCTACACGGGCACCACGATGTGGGTCGACCCGACCAACCAAGTGTTCGCGGTGCTCCTGACGAACCGCGTCCACCCGACGGCGGCAAACATCAAGATCCGAGAGTTCCGACCCAAGTTTCACGACGCCGCGTTCAGCATCCTGGACTAGACCTTCGTCATCTCGATCTTCCTGAACTCGACTTCCGCGCCTTCGCTCTGCAGCGCGATCTGGCCGCGCACGGCGGAGCACTCTGTTCCGTCGTTCACAAAGTCGCCGTTCATCCAGACCTTCACCTCTGCGCCCTTGCACTCGATCACCATCGTGTTCCACTCGCCAATCGGCTTCTCACTGTTGTCCGTCATGTTTGGGATTCGGATGCCTTGTGCTGGTTCTGTCGATCCGCGTTTCTTGATCGTCTCGCCGAGCATGTAAAAATCGCCGCCGTTTCCGCTCATCATCTGCACTTCGAGGCACCGAGGGAGCATGTTGTTGCGAAAACGCGGGATCGACGCATGCACAAGCACGCCGCAGTTCCCAGCCTGCTTTGTGAACCGATACTCGACGGTCAACCGATAGTTCTCGTACTGCGCGTCTGTGATCAGGTGGCCGCGCGGTTCGCCCAGGGACACGAGCATTCCGTCGCGAACGACGAAGGCGGGAGTCGGGACGTCCTTTCCGTCGTTCGATGGCACATCCTCGTGCCATCCCTTCAAGGTCTTGCCATCGAACACGGCGATCGGTTTCGCGTCTTGCAGCAGCACCAAGGCAGCGATCAGGGTCGTCATGTCGTGAGTCTATACCGGGTAACGTCGATGCAGGGTGGTTCCATTGCTGTACCTCGCCGTTTTCGCGGAAAGCCAGTCCGTTCAAGAAGCCACATCGTTCTTGGGCAAGCCGCTCATGCGGCCTACGCTTGCGGCGGAGGCGAGTCAGCGGCTCAACGCCGACCTTTCTGCGGCAATCGCTGACTTTGAGAAGTCCCCCACCGAAGACAACGTCGTATGGGTTGGGCGTCGCCTCGCCTATCTTGGTCGCTTTCGCGACTCCATCGACTGGTACACCAAGCAACTCGAACGCTTCACAGACTCGGCGAAACTCCTGCGGCATCGCGGTCATCGATACATTACGACTCGGCAGATAGACAAGGCGATCGCGGACTTCGAGCGGGCGGCGACTCTCATCAAAGGAACGAAGGACGAGATCGAGCCCGACGGGGTTCCTAATGCGAAGAACACCCCGCTTACGTCGCTCCATTCGAACGTCTGGTACCACCTTGCTCTTGCACGCTTCCTCAATGGCGACTACGCGCAAGCGTTGGTCGCGTGCGACGAGGGTATGAGGCTCTCGAACAACCCAGACCGCCTCGTCAGCCAGACCTACTGGCGGTATCTGATCCTCCGTCGTCTAGATCGAGACGAAGAAGCCAAGGAGGCGCTCAACGTGATCAACAAAGACCTCGACCTGATCGAGAACCACGCCTACTTGCGACTTCTTCTCGTTTACAAGGGCGATCTTTCCCTCGAATCTGCGGTCGAAGATTCGAGCGGAGACGTAGAGAACCCGACTGTCGCGTTCGGTCTTGGGGCGTTCCTACTCGCCAACGGCGAGATAGCCAAAGCCAAAGAGTTCTTCATGCGTGCCACCTCCTCCGGCTCCTGGGCCGCCTTCGGATTCATCGCAGCCGAGGCCGAACTCGCTCGCATGGGACGCGACTGAGGCCCCGACTTTTCCGTCTCTAGGGTTGCTGTTGCCTGCAGTGAGTTCTGTTGAATGCCTAGACTGATTGGAGTCGCTTAGGACAGGAGAGAAAGGAAGTGCCCATTGATTACCGGTCCGTCTTTGAGTCCGCGCCGGGGCTGTATCTGCTCCTCGATCCGCAACTCGTTATCGTGGGTGCAAGCCAAGCGTATCTCGATGCAACGATGACGAGGCGGGAGCAGATCGTCGGCAAGGGGCTGTTCGAGGTCTTTCCCGACAATCCTGACGACCCGCAGGCTACGGGCGAGGCCAACCTCTGGGAGTCGCTCGACAAAGTCCGGCGGCACAAGCAGCCGCACCGGATGGCGGACCAGAAGTACGACATAGCGCGGCCCGATGGTTCGTTCGAGGCACGGTATTGGCGACCCTTGAACACGCCCATGCTCGATGAGATGGGCGACGTCGCCCTCATAATCCACAGCGTCGTCGACATCACCGACGAAGTCCGCGCCCAAGAGTCCGCCGCGTCGTCGACTGGAGACCTCCAACGGTTCTTCGAACTCTCACTCGACATGCTCTGCATTGCCAACGCAGACGGCTACTTCAAGCGGCTCAGTCCGGCGTTCGAGCGCACTTTGGGGTGGTCCGTTCAGGACCTCACCACCCGGCCCTTCTCAGAGTTCGTCCACCCGGACGACCTCAAGGCCACGATGGACGAAGTCGAGCGCCAGGTCGTTGCCGGTGAGCCGGTCCTCACTTTCGAGAACCGGTACCTGCACAAGGACGGCTCGTACCGCGTTCTGTCTTGGAAGTCCGTTCCCCATGAAGGTGGGTTCATGTACGCCGTCGCTCGCGACGTCACCGAACGACGGTCCCTCGAGTCGAGCCTTGTCGAGGCGACAGAGGAGGCGAGGCGGGCGAACCGGGCCAAGAGCGAGTTTCTATCTCGCATGAGCCACGAACTCCGCACGCCGCTCAACGGCATCCTCGGATTCGCCCAGTTGATCGAACTTCAGTACGACGACCCCAACTTGCAGGACTTGACCAAGCAGATCCTCAAGGGTGGCCACCATCTCCTTGGCCTCATCAACGAGATCCTCGACATCGCCCGCATCGAGGCGGGCAAACTCGCGGTGTCGTTGGAGCCGGTCGTTGCAAAGACCGCGCTGGACCAGGCCGCGAGCCTTGTCGCCCCACAGGCAAACGCTGAAGGCGTGTCGATCGACATCGACGGCGCGTGTGAGCACGCGCATGTGACGGCGGACCGCCAAAGGTTGACGCAGGTCTTCATCAACCTGATCAGCAACGCCGTCAAGTACAACCGCAAGGGCGGGTCGATCACGGTCTCTTGCGAGGACGGTCCGGACGGCACTTATCGCATCGCCTTCAAGGACACCGGGATCGGGATTCCTGCCGAAAGCCAGCACTTGTTGTTCCAGCCGTTCGAGCGCATCGGGCAGGAGACGACGCCGGGCACGGGGCTTGGTCTCGCCCTCAGTCGGCAGTTGGTCGAACTCATGGGTGGGAGCCTCGTTCTCGAATCGACCAGCGAGAAGGGCTCGACGTTTGTCGTGACCCTCCGGCAGTCGGACTCGCCGATCGAGGCGGCGAGCGCGTCGTTGCCGAACGGAGGAGGGGTCTCCTTCGTCCTGAACGCGCGCATCCTGTGCATCGAGGACAACCTCTCGAACCTCAAGTTGCTCGAGCACGTGTTCGAGAACTTGAAAGGCATCGAACTCATCCCTGCCATGCAAGGCAGCATAGGTTTGGAACTCGCGCGCCAGCACGTCCCCGACCTCGTGCTGCTCGACGTCCACCTTCCGGACATCGACGGCATCGAGGTGCTCCGCCGCCTGCGGGCGGACGAGGCGACGGCGGAGATTCCGGTGATCGTGATCAGCGCCGACGCTACGACTGGCCAGCGCAAGCGGCTCTTGGGAGCCGGGGCGCTGGCCTATATCACCAAGCCGATCGACATCACGCTCTTGACCGCGACGATCGAAGAGGCTCTCCGCGACTAGCGGAAGCGCCAGATGACGGTGCCGAAGGAGTTCAGCGCGTTAGCCGAATAGGACTTGGTGTGTCCGTCGGCAAAGATCACGGGCGTCGTACCCGTGTTGTTGTTCCCGCTGAAGTACCGCGCGTAGATCGGCTTTAACTGGCCGGGAGAGAGGTTCGGCGAATTGGGGTAGTTCACATCGCCGAAGTCCGTCACCAGGTTGCGGTCGCTGATCATGGGCAGGCCCTTCTTGTAGTCGCCGTCGGGCGAGTTCATGCCGTTGTAGGGGTTGAAGACGTAGCCGCGGTGCTTGCTGGTCGTGTCGCCCTTCGGCCCGTTGGGAGTCGTTGCAAAGAGCCCGGTCATCGCGGTCTCATCGACGGAGGAGAAACTCACAGCCGAAGTGAAGCCCTCGGTCCCCGGAGGCGCGGCGCCCGGTTGCGCCGTGCTGAGCGGGTCGTAACCCGTGGCATCGTTATAGCCGACGCTCTGCGTGCGGCGCGTTGCCCACGTGAACGAAGCGACGCCTTCGCTGCCGGCGGCGACGTACAGCCCGGGGTTCTTCACGTACACGTCGAGGATCGCGGGCCAGATCACCGGATCGACTGCGGGGTTGGTGGTCCGCATGCTCGCGGGCGGGAAGTAGTCGTCGTGGTCGCCGGCGTACATCATGACGGCGGCGGCGAGTTGGCGCATCTGGGCGATGGAAACGGTCTTCTTGGCGGCTTCTTTGGTGCGGGCGAAGACGGGGAACATGATTGCCGCCAGGATGGCGATGATGGCGATGACGACAAGCAGTTCGATGAGGGTGAAGGCGCGCTTCATCTGAGGAGCAGACTCTCCGTCAGCGATTATACGTTCACCCGGCCTACAGCCAGGCTCGCCACGTCCCCGCCGAGGAGCATCTCGGGCCCGCCGAGGAGCATCCCGGGCCCGTTAGAGGTTCCCCTGGGCCCTGGGTAGAGGTTCCCCTGGGCCCCGGGTAGAGGTTCACTTCCTAACGATGGGTTGGACCCAGGCGGTTTCGGTCTCGCCCTCTGAGTAGGGGTTCTCCTTGGGTTTGGAGGAGACGACGCGCGCGCGGACGTAGATCTCGTCGCCTTTGAGCGTGTAGCGCGGATTCTTGCCCTCGACGGTCGCAAGCACCTGGCCGATGTCGTCGCTGTAGCGCATGGTGACGCCGAGGGGCTCGCCGTTCTCGCCCGTGACCGGGGTCGCGGTGGGGTCGTAGCCCATGCGCGTGCCGATGAAGAATGTCTTGTAGGTCACGCCCGGCGCCGCCTTGATGTCGATCGCGAGCGACTTGCCGTCGAATCTGATGTCGTTGATGACGACGCCTGTGGATCCGTAGAAGTCGCCGGCCTCCATCGCGTGGACGATGTCGTGCGCGCTGAGGTTCTTTGCACGGACCATGACCCAGGCGCGCCCAGGGTTGGCGCGGTTCATCTGCATTGCGTGGTAGTTGTGGGAGTCGTCGACGGCGATGCCGTACATGAGGTCTTTCTTCATTTCGGCGAGTCGCTTGGTGAGGATGATGTCCCAAACGCGCTCCATTCCTGCGTGCGTCGCGTCGCCGTAGTTGTGGACCGACGGGTGTCCGTTGTAGACCTCGAAGAACTTCTCGCCCTCGAGTTGCATGAGCTCCTCCGCTGTGATCGCCCATACGAAGTTGGGGTGGTTGATGTGAGGGAACATGGGGACGCCGGTGCGGTTCCGCTGCTCGTTGACGGCGTCGACGTTCTTCTGCATGGTGTCGACGACTGAGTCGCCCTGCTTGGGCGCGATGTGCTCGTGGATGCCGGTAGCGTTTATGTGGATCGGTTTGCCACCGTGCGAGGTGGTGATCTCCTCGCTCTGGATCATGAGGAAGCGGCCGTTCTCGTCAAAGATGCGCTTGACGTCTTCGAGGGTGCGGAGCCTGACCTCGACCTTGCCGTTGTTGACGCGCGTCTTGACCCAGTCGTCTCCGAACCGTGCGAGGTACTTGGCGAGGGCGTTGCCAGCGCCGCGGCCGCTCGTGAGGTCGAACCACTTTTCGCCTACGCTGAGGACGTTGTGGTCGCTGAGCGCGAGGAAGTTGTATCCGCGGGACTTGTACCAGTCTGCGACCATCTCGGGGTAGTCGTCTCCGTCGCTCCAGAGGGTGTGGGTGTGGAGGTTGCCTTTCCACCATGTGCCGCCTGATTGGGGTTCGTGCATGGCGAGGAGCGATGCGAAGGCGACGGTGGCGAGCAT